>JAILFZ010000075.1 GCA_024697295.1 Treponema sp. | reverse complement strand
GTGTGGTCGCCTGGTGTGATAATTACAGCTTCTTTTGAATGTGTAAAATCTGCGCCGTCCAGAAGAATCTTTGCGTTTTCCGGAGAAATTATTTTGATAAGAGGTTCAATTCCCTTAAGCTGGACAGTCTGAGAAGTTTTTTTGGCCTGTTCAACAATAAAGGTTCTTGTTTCGTTGCGGTAATCCTTGCTTGTTACAGAAAGGTGGTGTTCGCCGGATTTAAGGATTATCGGGAACTGGTTTGGTGTAAACTGGTTGTCGTCAATATATACTTCAAAACTTCCGCTTTTTCCCTGTGGATGTGTTACTGCCAGATCAAAGTAGCCTTCATCTGTCAAAACAGGTTTTACCGAAATATCAAATACTGCGTGTTCAAGCGATTCAGGTGCGCCTTTCATTGCAAGAATAAATCTCAAAAAAACAAAGTCTGCATTTTTATTTGAATATCCTGAGAGAATTGTCGCGTACGGACTTTCTTTTACATTGAATTTTTTTGAAAGCGGAATATATACCGTAAGATTCAACTTGCCTGGAATTGTATTTACCGAAAGTCTGTTTCCTGAATAGTCAATTTTATCTTTCTGAGGGGCAGGGCTTACATTGTCGTATAAAAAGTATGCGATTGTGTCACGCCACTGGGCTACAGTGTCCGGCACCTTTATATTCAATTCAATTCCGGAAATAAAAGTTGTGTCTTTTGGAAGGTAAATTGCAAGGCCGTCAAAAACACCGCAGCTTGCTGTCTGCACTTCATAGCCCTGCGGAATGTTTACCTGCGCGGTTTTTGCGACACGGAAAGATTCTGCGTTTAAAAATGCTGCAGCAAAGAAAAAGAGAGAAAATGAAAAATATTTTTTTGCTATTTTTATACTTTTCATCATAAATATAATAATAATTGAATTTTATAAATTGGTATAGTGTCGTTACCTGATATTGAGCAATTTTTCAGGATCTGTAGAACTTCCATTTTTGATAAGTTCAAAATGAAGGTGTGGTCCTGTGCTCATTCCCGTGGTGCCGACTTTGCCGATTAAGGTTCCGCCGTTAAGTTTCTGACCGCGTTGTGCAATGATTTTGGAAAGATGTGCGTAGATGCTTTTCATTCCGTTGTAGTGGGTAATGATGACATAATTGCCGTAGGTTGCATTAAAGCCTGTATAGGTAACTTCCCCGGCCTTGCAGGCAAAAACTTCTGTTCCTTCGGAGGCGGCCAAATCAATGCCCGAGTGAAATTTCCACTTTCCGCTTATCGGGCTGATTCTGTAGCCGTATTCGCTTGTCAGCACACTTTGCTTGAGCGGAGTTATCATGTTTGTGTCGACAAAAAAGAGATAAGTTGAATTGTCAAAGCGCTCCCGTTCAAGAAAGTAATATATTTTGCCGTCGATATTGAATTCAATTGAACCTGCGATTTTACCGTCCGTTAAATACTGTTTGTGAAGCAGAAATTCCCAGGGGCAGGCCGGCTTTTGAGGAACAAAAATCCCGCTGAAAGTACTTACCAGAAGTGTTTTGCCTTCGATTTTCTGGTCGGCTCCGCTCAATTGATTCAAGGTTGCAACTGTTTCCCTGTAAAGCGGTGACAGGCGGGCGCTGAGCCACATAAAATCCATTCCCTCAGGAACAACGAGCTTGTAAAAAGTGTAAATCGGCTGTCCGTATTCGTTTTTTGATTTTGAATTTGGAGTTGAAAGGTTCCAGCCCATATTGGCATAAACTTTTGAATTAAAATCGGCTTCTTCAACAAACTGCCGGAACATCAGATCTTTTGACTCCGGTTTTCGTATCAGGGGAATCTTTGAAGTGTCCACATTGATGATTTTTTTTGTCTGTAAAGCCGGACAGGTAAAATTCAATAAAAGAAAAAAAATAAAAATGAATGAATGCTTAGTTTTGATTTTCATTGACTACCAGTTCTTTTGGTTTTAGGGTAAAAGAAAGAACTCCATAAATCAATAGGGTAGCAATAAAAACAGGAATTGCAAAAAATCTGCGGCCGCTCATAATCAGGGCGATACATGCTGCGATTCCTGCGAGAATGACAAGAACTTTAAGCAGAAAGATAAAAGTCTTATAAAAACCTGCGCTGATAACTTTTTTTACTGCAAGGAACAATAAAACTGCGCAGAAAATGGTCATAAATACAAGTGTGTATGTGTGTGGAAGAGTGGTAGCAAAGTACCAGAGCGGATAGACAAAGGCTGATCCGATTATGCAGCACAGTGCAACTAGTGCAAAAATCTTAACAAACTGAAGTAATACTTTTCCGTATCCTGCAACAATATTTTTTAACATATTTTTCCCATAAAAAAATCTGCCTTTCGGCAGATTTTTTTTCTATTCTTCAGAAATTGCAGCAGCCGGACATTCGCTTGAACATGTTCCGCAGCTAACGCATTTAGAAGAATCAATTTCGCGGTGACCACCGTTTTCGCTGATTGCTCCAACTGGACAATCAGGTTCGCATGTACCACAGTTTACACAAATACTAGCGTCGATTTTGTAAGCCATAGTGTGTACCTCTCTTACATTAGTTTTCAAAAGATAACAGAAGTCTGACTTTCTCCCGTTACCTCCCTTATAACATTTAATTTAACACAAGAATTTTAATTTTACAAGGGAATATTCTGTTTTATGGCGTTATCTTGTGCTAATATAAGTTAGATGTTTTTTAAATCGGGAGTAAAAAATGGATAAAAAAGAACTTGCCGGAATAATCGATCATACAAATCTTAATGCGTGCGCAAAAGAAGCAGAAATAAAAAAGCTTTGTGACGAAGCAAAAAAATACGGTTTTGCAAGCTGCTGTGTAAACCCTTATTATGTTTCTTTTGTTGCACAGGAGCTCCAGGACTCAAATGTAAAAGTGTGCACTGTCATAGGCTTTCCTCTGGGGGCAAATACTGCCGACGACAAGGCCGGTCAGGCTGCAATCTGTGTTGCAGAAGGCGCTCAGGAAGTTGATATGGTTATCAACCTTGGCCTTGTAATGGACGGAAAGTGGGATGAGGTTTACGAAGAAATTTTTGCAGTGCGCTGTGCAATAAATGATGTGGATACAGGAGACGACAGAAAAATCGTCCTAAAAGTTATTCTTGAAACCTGTTATCTTAATGATAGACAGATTATTGAATCATGCAAATGTGCCCAAAAAGCAGGCGCTGACTTTGTAAAAACATCTACCGGTTTTGGAAAGGGTGGTGCAGACGTACACTCAGTTGAACTCATGCGTAAAACAGTCGGGGATGCGCTCGGTGTTAAAGCAAGCGGCGGAATCCGTACTTACGAAGATGCTGTTGCCATGGTTAATGCTGGGGCTTCAAGAATCGGCTGTTCATGCGGAGTGCAGATTGTAAGCTAGAGCCTGCTCCAGAAAAAAGTATTGTCCTTAATCTGGTAAGTTATTTTTTCTGCGTCGTAGAGTGAAGTCAGATAGGCGCGGACTGTACTTCCAATCAGCACATACTGACTTAATTTCATTTGAAGGCTGTTGCGTTCTGCGACGGCCTTTAAAATCTGCTCTGTAGTTTTTGGAGAAGAAAGTTCTTCCAGAATAAGGTTTTCTGTTTCCAGAAGGGCAAGGATATTCAATTCTGCAAGGCCTTCGATTTCTGTAACTATCTGTCCGTGTCCCGGAATGTAATAGTCAGCTTTAAGTTTTGAAATTTTTACAAGACTGTCCTTCATTGTCTGTTCATCCAGAAGGTATTGAATCCAGTATTTTTTTAAGATGTTTCTTCCGCTGATTGCATCGCCCAAAAATGCGGTACTGATTCCGTCGGTGTCGTGGACGATAAAGCCTGTCTGGTCAAGATAATGTCCGGGGAGCGGAATTGATTCAACCTTTAAATCGCCGACAATTAATACTGCATTGTTCAGGAATTTTTTGTCTGCGTGACAGCTTGCCGCTAAAAAGTATTTTGTACGGATGTCTTTGAGAGCGTTTCCGCCCCAGATGAGTGAAGACTCGATTTGAGGAAACTCCATCATGGCGCCTTCACCCCGGCTTGCCCAAATCTGGCAGCCGGTTTTTTCTTTAAGGAATTTATTTGCGCCGCAATGGTCTGCATGTGAGTGCGTGTTGATTACAGCGCAAAGTTTCGGATTTGTAAATTTTTCATTCAACAAATCAAGCAGAATCTGTGCGATGGAATCGTCGTTGCCGCTGTCAATTAAATAAACAGGAGTTTCTCCGTTTGTTGAATCCAGCGCGATGACTCCGATATTTGTCGGCAAACTTAAATGATAAACGTGCTTTGAAAGTTGTGTGCAAAGTTCTGCTTTCATTTACAAACTAATCTCCGAGTTTAAGGTCTCCTTCCTTAATCCAGCCGATTTTGCGAAGCAAAAGGCCAAATGCAAAGGTCAAAACTGCAGGAAGAACAAAGCAGACAAGGAGAAGTCCGAGCCAGTCAGCTGCGTTTGGAGAAATTGCCTGTGCGCCGTGAGCGATTGCAACTTCAGACGGGTTGAACCAGCCTGTGATAACACCAATCTGACCGACGAGACCGCAGGTACCCATTCCTGAACTGACTGCGGCGCCGTTCATTTCCATTTTAAAGAGACAGGTTGAAATTGGGCCTGTAATCACTCCTGCAAGTGTTGGAGCAATCCATACGCGCGGATTTTTGATGATGTTAGGCATTTGCAGCATGCTTGTTCCAAGGCCCTGACTGAGAAGTCCGCCCCAGCGGTTTTCGCGGAATGAAAGAACGGCAAAGCCAACCATCTGTGCACAACAACCGGCTACTGCGGCACCGCCTGCAAGGCCTGTAAGACCGAGGGCTGCACAGATTGCGGCTGAACTGATTGGAAGTGTGAGTGCTACACCAACGATTGTTGAAATAAGAATACCCATGATGAACGGACGCAGAGTTGTTGCCCATACAATAAGGTTTCCGAGTGAGCTTGCTGCCATTCCGATGTATCTGGCAGTAATTACTGTCAAAAGTGCACCTGAAAGAATTGTTACGGCAGGTGTTACGATGATATCTACCTTTGTTTTTTTGCTTACAAGGTTACCGAGTTCTGCTGCAATGACTGCTATAAAAAGAACTGCAAGAGGACCGCCGGCTCCACCTGTTACGTTTGCGGCGCTGCCGACTGTAACAAGGCTAAAAAGAACAAGTGCCGGAACCTGCATTGCAAAGCCGATGCCTACAGCCATTGCAGCTCCGACTACATGTGCGTCTGTCGCAAAGTTTCCTGCGCTTACCATGAATTCAAAAAACGGGTTTGTGCCAAGACGAATTAACTGCTGTCCGAGTGTTTTGATGATTGTACCGATGAGTAATGAGGCAAAGAGTCCTTGTGCCATTCCGCTCATCGCATCGATAAAATAGCGTTTTACGTATTTATTCATTTTAGTCTCCAAAAAATACTGTTGGGAGGAAATCTTATCACAAACGTCTTTTTTTTACCATACAAAGATGATATAATTGAAATATGTTTTTTCATGGCGGTACTAATTCAAGACGTATAGATGATTATCTGGACTTCAGCGCAAACACAAGTCCACTGGGTGTGCACAAAGCGGCTTCAAAAGCTTTGCTTGCTCTTTCTCTTGATCCTTCAATTCTGGCATCATATCCGGACCCGAACTGCTCGGAATTAAAAGAAGTTCTTTCCGAATACTGGAATTTTAAAGGCCCTGTTCTCTGCGGTTCAGGGGCTGCGGATTTGACCCAGCTCATTTCCATGGTTTTTGGAAAAAATGTTCAGGGAACTGCGTTCAACCTGATTATTGAACCGGCTTTTTCTGAATACGAAAATGCGCTGATTATGGCGTGTGATGACGAAAAAATCCTTCATCTGACTCTCGAAGAAAAAAATGACTTTAAGTTTACAGACGCTGATTTAGAAAGGCTGCAGAAGATTCTTTCGGGCGGCGTTCCGCTGATGTTTATGGCAAGCCCGTCAAATCCTGCAGGAAATGTAATTCCGTTTGATACGCTTGTAAAAATTGCCTCAGAATGCGAAAAGGCCGGAACTGTTCTCGTTCTTGACAGCTGTTTCTGTCAGTTCAGTGAAGAAGCAGAAAAAAATGTACGTAAACTGATTGAACGCTACAAAGAGTTTCCTCACCTGATCGTTTTGAACGCCTTTACAAAGATTTACGGAATGGCCGGTCTGCGTCTGGGCTATGCCCTCTGCTTCAGCTCAGATGTTTATAACCCGCTTGTTAATTCAATGCGTCCGTGGACAATCAGTACTGACGCCCAGGTAACCGGTGTGGCTGTTATCCGCAGTGAACTTGAAGGAGCTCCATGGCAAAAGCAGATGCTCAAACTTGTAAAGGAAGAGCGCAAATACATCAGCGACTATTTTAAAAAGATTGGTGCAAAAGTTTTGAAAGGCGAGGGGAATTATATTCTCCTTAAGCTTAATAAGGAACTTCAGAAAAAGGCTTCTGACTACGCTGCATCTCAGGCTACTCCGGCAAAGAAAAAGGCAGGTCATAATGGTCCTAAAAAGCAGGCTCTGGTGAACAGTGATGATGATACACCAAGTCCGTTCTCAGCACCGCTTTGTCAGGCCCTTGCCCTTTCTAAAATCGTAATCCGCGGCTGTTCTGACTTTTATGGAATGGATCAGTCATG
Source organism: Treponema sp. (assembly GCA_024697295.1). GTDB lineage: Bacteria > Spirochaetota > Spirochaetia > Treponematales > Treponemataceae > Treponema_D. Next base: position 29,211 of record JAILFZ010000075.1, on the reverse strand, counting down.
GTACCGGGTTTCAATTAAAAATCATGAAGAAAACCTGCAGCTTATAAAAGCCCTTAAAAAGATTTTTGAATAATAAAAAAATGCCGGGTTCCAGTAACTGAAACCCGGCATTTTTTTGCCTAATTGTGTTTAGCCTTTAGTTCAACCTTATTTTGCAAGTTTGATGCTCTTAACAGTATAGTTGTACTTGTGTTCGTTGATTGTGAATTCAAGTGTTTCGCCAACTTTGCTGTCGAGGAGCTGGTTTCCGAACGGTGACATGTAAGAAATAATACCTGCATCAGGATCTGATTCCCAAGGTCCCATGATTGTGAATTTTTCATCTTTGCCAGAATTGTTGTCTGTAAGAACAACAACTGTACCAAATGAAACCATGGAAGTTGTAGCAGTTGTCGGGTCAAAGATCTGAGCACGTGCAAGTTCACCCTGCAAGCGCTTGAGGTCGTTGTTGAGTTTGTGCTGGGCTTCTTTTGCTGCGATATATTCGGCATTTTCCTTCAAGTCGCCCTTTTCCTTTGCATCTGCAACTTCCTTTGCAATTGCAGGAATGTCGACAGTCTGCATCTTCTGTTCGAGGGCCTTCTTTTCGTCGAGTTTTGCCTTTGTAACGAGCATTCCCTTTGGTGTAGAAGACTTTTCTTCGTGTGTGCGGAATTTGTAATCCGGATATTTTTCGAGGATGCGGTTTCGAAGTGTCTGTTTGATTGTCGGTTCAAGTTCAGAAATATCGTCTACCAGTGTGTAGAGGTGAGACATTTCTTCCTGTGAGCAGCTGAGCATGTAGTCAGCAAATACATTTACAGGTGACTTTTCGTCGCCGAAAATAAGTTTTTTGGCGTTTTTACCGATCTTCTTGTTTTCTGTTGTATTGATGTGGTTGTCGATTTCGCGGTATGTCTGACCAATGATGTTTACGATGGAAATCAACTGCTTCTGAGTGCTGATGTTTGCGCTCTTGAACCATTCGTCGTTCTGGCAGTTTTCAAAGAAGAACAGCACGGCTTCACGGTAGTCCTTGTAGTTTTCAAATGCTGCAGCTGCAAGTTTCTGAACTTTTTCTGTCTGGCCTGCTTTAACCAGGTCGTCGAGCATTTGTTTTTTGAGAACTCTAGGGAAGAGGAGAAGGTACTGATCAACCCAGTTAGGAAGAAGCTTGATTGATTCAAGGAATTTGTCCTGGAGTTTGATTGTCTTTCCATCCTTGAGGGCATCGTACATTTCGCGCGGATTGTCGATTTCCTTGTACAGTTCAGCAAACGAGAAGCCCGGTTTGTATGCGAGGTTAGGAAGACGTGAACTTACTTCCTGTACTACGAGATATGAACCTACTACGTTTTCGTTAACCTGGCTGTATGCTTTAAGGAAGCCTACAAAGTAATTGTACATTTCTGAGAAGAAATCATTTTCTTTATCAGCTTCTTCTGTATCGAGATATTTTCCGAATACTTCAACACGAGGCATAAACTGCTTCTGTGCCTTGAATTCATTGCTGAGTTTTTCTTCTGGCGAGATTTTCTTGTCACGAACCATGTATTCGTTGATGTTGTTAGGATTTATACCGAAGGTAGGGTCGCTTTCAAGTGTTCTTTTGGCAGCTGTATTCCAGCTTGTCCATTCGCTCGGAGTAAGGATTGAAGGAACAAGTTCTGCCTTGATGCGTTTGAGGTCACAGCTGTTTCCGAATGAACGGATGATTGTTTTGAGAGCCCATGACTTGTCTTTGTCTTCCTTGAATTTTTTAACAAGGGCTTCTTTTGACTGAGTAGCCTTCAAAACCCAGATATGGTCTTTTGCAAGCGGCTGCAATGCGCTTACTGCCATCTTGAGGGACATGTCTTTTACGCCGTTTTTCTTACCGAAGTTAATCTGGAGTTTGTCGTTTTCTACCTTGCGGATGATACCAACACCCCATGTTCTGTGGTAAACAAAGTTTTTTGTGTCGAATGCGATGTGTTTTTCAAAGTCATTGATTGCTTCAAATACGTTGCGGAAGCTTGAATTGAGGTTTGATGAGCGGATGTATTCTTCAACATTTGAGTGATCAGCGTATTTACCCTTGAAGCAGGCTGCGATTTCGTTGCGAGCCCAATTGTCTTTTGGATCGATTGTCAAGATGATTTTGAGGATATCGATTGCAGTGTCCCACTTTGAGTTGTCCTTGTAATACGGATACAGGTCGTGCATGAGAAGTGCGCTCTTGTCTGCGCTGATTGATTTTTCGATTTTGCGCTGTACGAGGAGGAAGAAATCAATTTCGTCCGGAATCATTGAAACGAGTCTTGTCCATGTTTCTTTTACAGCGGTCATGTTCTTTGCGTTAACAAAGCGGAGAAGTGCCTTTTTGTAGTATGCGGTTGCGCTGTCGCTGTCGCCTGCGTTTTCGTAGTGTTCAGCAAGAATTTTTGCAATTTCTGCTTCTTCATAGTCAATCTTTACGATTTTTTCGTAAATTTCCCATGCTTTGTCGTCGTTCGCATTGCGGTAGATTTCTGCGAGAGTGCGGAGTGCAAACTTGTTGTTAGGGGCTATGTCGAGGATTGATTCGCACAGGTATGTAACAACAGGTTCCTTGTGATTCTTTTCAAAGATATCAACGAGGTTAACAAGTGAAGAGTCGTCCAAATCACCCTGCTTGAGACCGAGCATGCCTGAAATATAAAGGGCAATGATACTGTCCTTTGTGTGGGCAAGCTGTTCGTCACAGATTTTCTTTACTTCTTCTACACAGTTTTCATTACGTGCCTTTTCTACTATTTCTGACAATTCCATCAGGTTGTTCTTTGTGTAATTACTGATGGTTGCACGTGTCCAGGTTTCTTCCTTAAGCATTTCCTGTACTGACTTTACAAGTTCTTCAGACATTTGTTTCTCCTGTCGCTTTTTTTCCGGCTTTGCCGGTGTATTGCTGTATCCCTCAACCGGATATTTATTTTACGTATAAGTCGTATACGTCTCTGTCCAGAATTTTGATTTTAAGCAGAATGTCGTTTATCTTGCTTCCGCTGTCATTTTTCTGGACATAATGATCCATGAGCCAAAAATACATATTAATGAGCCGAGGTGTAAGAAGCTTTGAATTATTCGAAGGATTCTTAATCTCGATTTCCTTTTCAAAAATATGCTGTTTTAATTCTCCGACTTCCTGGCTTCGAAGTTCGCGCTGTACGTTAAAAACCCCGTACAAAACTCCGTAAACCGGAACCCATTCACCAAGTTCTGCACCTGAATAACCGCGCTCTCTGACCTGTTCAATCAGACAACGGATTAATTCTGAATCAAGCAGTGTAAGATCGATTTTCTGGGCATCAATAAAAAAAGCTTCCCTGAAAAGTACCTTTGCCTGCTTTTCCAAACCGCTCAATGCGTAACAGTCAGCCATCTCTGCCAGAACCGGTGCACTGGACTGGGAGAGTGAATTTGCTTCTGTCAGACAAGCGAGTGCTTCATCGTATTTGCCGAGTTTTTTATTGCATATTCCTGTTTTGAGGGCAATTTCTGCCTTCTGGACGGTGTTATGCGGACTGTCAAGCGATGAAAAAATCTTTAATGCAAGGCTGAATACGCCTGTCTGCATTGAATATACTGCCTTTGAAAATACATCTTTTTTACGGCTTAGTTCGTCTTCGAAGGATTTCCACCGATAGCACAAACCTTCACCCTGTTCAAAAGAATCCATTTGCGGAAGGCTCTGAATGTAATCACTCCAGTAGGAACAGCACCAGACTGCAAAAACCAGTTCGCTGTTACTCAAATCGTATTGATAAAGTTCAGCGAGAATATCTTTGGCGGCTTTAGCTTTGCCCTGCTCCATGAGAGAGTAGGCATTTTTTAATCCTTCTTCAGACTGATTACTCATAGTATTATTTTAATTATAGCGAAATGGGCTTTTTAGTCAATAAAACTTACAAAAAATTAGAAAAATTGGGATAAAGTTTATACTTTGTTTGAAAAAATCTGTCAATAGTTAATTCAGTGTTTTTTTTGAAATTAAATAAGATGTTGTTTTTATCTCTATATTCTGTTATCATAATAGGATAATGAAAGGTAAAATTTTAGCACCATCTTTGCTCTCTGCAAACTTTGGTGATCTTGCTGGAGCTCTTAAACTCTGCGAAGAAAAAGGCGCAGGTTTAATTCATATCGATGTAATGGACGGGCACTTTGTTCCTCAGATAACTTATGGGCAGCCCGTAATAAAATCAATCCGTCCTCTTACAGAAATTCCGTTTGACGTCCACCTTATGGTAGAACGCCCGGAAGAAATGGTGGATACTTTTGCAGACTCAGGCGCAGATTACATCACCTTTCATCAGGAAGCCTGCGTTCACATTGACCGCCTGATTAACCATATTCATTCACTTGGAAAAAAGGCTGGAATTTCAATCGTGCCTTCGACACCGGTAAGTGCAATTCTTCCGGTTCTTGCCCAGGTTGATCTGGTTCTGGTCATGACGGTAAACCCGGGTTTTGGCGGACAGTCACTTATTCCATATTGTGTGGATAAAGTGAGCGAACTTGTCGCTTTACGCAAAGAAAAGGGTTATAATTATAAAATCTCTGTTGACGGTGGAGTTAACAATAAAACTGTAGGCAGTGTTCTTCAGGCCGGCGCAGATATTATCGTTTCGGGATCCGCTTTCTTTAACGGGTCTTTTGAATGGGAGAACTGATATGAAAAAGTTTCTTGCTGTTACTCTGGCGGTCTTTTCATTATTTTTGTGTCTGCCTCTTTCTGCAGGTTCCTATACTTCAGACCAGCAGCAGGGGTTTGACGCTTACCGTAAAAATGACTGGACTTCTGCAATGTTCTTTTTGAGAAAGGCAGGCAGTTCATCAACCGGCTATGATCCGGAAACTCTTTACATGCTTGTAATGAGCGAAATGTACGCAAATGAATACAAATCAGCTCTTTCTGACGCAAACCTTTTCCTTCAGAAATTTGGTTCAAGCAGATATGCGCCCTATATGTACTTTCAGAAGGGAAGGGCACTTCACTTTCTTGGAAACAACGAAGACGCCGTTCTTGTTTTGAGCGATTTCTGTCATCAGAACCCTAAAAGCGAACTTTACGCTTCTGCCCTGTACTGGATTGCAGAATGCTTTTATAACGAATACAACTTTGATTACGCACGCTCGCTTTATGAACGCGTAGTCCAGGACTTTCCGGCAGACGCAAAGGCAACTGACAGCCGCTACCGCATCGAAATGATTGCACAGCGCGAACGTGAAGAAAAACTCGTTTATCTTCTGAAGGTAACCGGAGAAGAAAATCTTGCCGCCCGTGAAGATTACGAGAGGCAGATTAAACTCTATCAGACGGAAGACAAGATGGGCCTGCGTAAGTCGCTTTCCGATGCCGAGGCACGGATTGCAGAACTTGAATCCCTGCTGAGTGCAGAAAAGTCAAATTCCGCAATGCTTGAATCTCAGAAAAATGAAGCGCTTAAGGCTGCCATGAATTCAAATAAGGCCGCAGGTTCAACGGCGTCAGCTTCAGCTGCAGCAGCGCCTGGTCAGACACAGGTTCAGAATTCAACTGCCCAGACAGCGGTAACAAATACTGATTCAAAGGTCAGAACAGACCCTGAAGTTGAGGCATTAAAGCGAAAGGCCCGTCACCTGCAGTATCTTCTGGACGAACGCTATCCTTCAGAATAATTTGTAAAAGGCTTAACAGGAGTTTTTATGAAAAAAATAAAATGCACTTTGCTTTTGGCAGTTTCTCTTTTTATGGTTGTACCTCTGATTGCGCAGGATGCGGAAGAGACTGCAGAAGAAGAAAAAACTGAACAGACAGAAACAAAGCCTAAAAAAACAAAGGAAGAACTCATAGAAGAACGCGCTGAGTTAAAACTCAAGCAGGCAGAAGCAAAGAAAAAGGCACAGGAAGAAAAGGCCGCAGCAAAAGAAAAACTCCGTCTTGCCAAACAGCTTGCAAAAGATAAATTAAGGGAAAAGAAAGACAAATATCTGGGTATCGTTTACGTTCCTGAGAGTAAATACGAGATTAAGCGCGGACTTCTGCGCCTTACATTCAAGAGAGCAACCGGTTCATTCAATGTGCTTGCAAAGGGCGAAGATACACCTGAAACAGCACTTCTTTCAAAGTATGAAGGTTCAAGTTCAACTTATTTTTCTGCAAAAATAAACAATACGGTTTACAGATTGAATAAGGACGCCGGTGTAAACAAGGAACTGCGCAAATTGAGTTCCGGTGCCCAGCTTGCATACACTGTAGAAAAGAAGGCTCAGATTGTCGTAGACTTTGCACCTGTTTCTTCTGTAATGGGCGCTCCTGAAGATATGGTTCGTGTAACCGTTTACTCGACAAATATTTCAAAAAATCCGGAAACAATCGCAATTAAAGGACTTTTTGATACAATTCTCGGAGAAGGAACCGATTATCACTTTATAACTTCTACCGGATTAAAGATTAAGGGCGAAAAGAAATTCGGTTCAATGAAAACCGAACGCTCAATCATTTCAACAAATTCAAGAACTTCAGTTCAGTTTGTTCTGCACGGACAGACAATTGCTTCTCCTGACTGGGTTTCCATGGCAAACAGGGATTCTCTTTCAAAGGGTGCATGGATTCCGGAAATTACTGATGACAGAAGCTTTAACACGGTTCTTGCATACAATAACTCGGCCCTTGCCGTAAACTGGCCTGCACAGATTCTCAAGCCGGAAGAAACTACTTCATTCTCTTTCTATATCGTTGCAGGTGTAGACAGCCGTGTTCCAAACGGACTTGCATTCATCGACCAGTTGAATAAAAAGGTTGACAATCCTATAGAAGTAACTGAAGTTAAAAATGATCAGGTTGAATTAAAGAAGCCTGCCGTAGATTTTATCGTTTCGCCTTCAATCAGCGACAGCCAGCTTGACCCTGAATACATCCAGAATCTCATTGACCGGATTAATGCATTGCAAAGCGATCCTTTGACAGTTGACCGTCAGGAAGTAAGACAGCTTAACCGCGAACTTGATGCAATTCTTGAAAAGATAAGGCAGCAGAAGAACAATGACTAAACCGACTATTGATATTGCCCGCGCTCTTGTTCAAAAAAGAAAGTTTGCCGATGCAATAGACCTCCTGGAAGACTCGCGTGAGATTTACCGCGAAAGTTTTGAATATTATCTTCTCTTTGGTACAGCCTGTCTTTATGTAGGTGATACAGGAACGGCAAACCAGAACTTTCAAAAGGCACGGCATATAAAAATCAAGGATACCCGTCTTCTGCTGGGGCAGGCGGCACTTTTTCTGCGCCGCGGTGACACGGACCTTGCAATTCAATATTATCTTGATGTTCTTGATATTGAACCTCAGAATAAAATTGCAAAATCCGCAATGGAGTTTATCCGCACACAGGGCAACTACGAAACAATCGTAAGATGGGTCGACAGCGGCAAAATAGAAAAGTTTTATCCGCCTTTAGGCCGCAATATGAATGAACTTGTACGCATACTCGTCTCGGCAGCAGCCGGAGTAGTGCTTGCGCTGATACTTCTTAATTTTATGAACCTTGGAACGGGTCGCAGGCAGGCTGGTAACCGCGCGGATTTAAGTGAACTTACACTTACCGCAGAAGAGCAGCAAAACGTGCTCGAAACAGATTTGTCCGGCGGAGTTTACCGTTATATTCTTACGGACAAACAGATTATGCAGGCTTACGATGATGCCCGGATGTACTTTCAGGATTATCGTGATAATATGGCGCGTGTAGAAGTTAACCGCATATTGAATTCAAATGCGTCTTCTTCAATAAAGAAAAAGGCAGATTTGCTTTTGTCGTATTTTGAAGAGCCGACTTTTGATACAATTACAGACAACTTTCCGTACCAGGATGTTGCCCAGGACCCTGTTTTGTATGTCGGCTGCTGGGTAGTGTGGTCCGGACGAATTTCCAACGCAAGTCCGATGGAAGACTCGTTTAAGTGTGACCTTCTGGTGGGGTATGAAAACCTTGACCACGTTGACGGAATTGTTCCTGTTTTGTTTACGCCTTCTCCAAAGCCAGAAATCGAAGGCGGAAGACCGGTAAAAATTCTTTCCAGAATTGGAATTGAAAACGGAAAACTCTCTCTGATTGGCCGGACTGTTTATCAGCCGGTTCAGAAAGATTAGTTATAACAGTATTTTATAAGATTTTTTTCAAAAGCATTAACGCATTTTGAAAAATCACTGCCTATAAATAGAGTGGGAGGAAATTAAAAGGTGGCAAAAATGGCAGACACTAAAGAAACGGCAGAAATGCCTGAAAAACTCAAAGCGCTGGAAGCCGCAAGACTTCAGATCGAAAAACAGTTTGGTGCTGGTTCTCTGATTAAGCTTGGCTCTCAGCCTGATGCACAGGGCGTAGAAGTAATTCCTTCTGGCTCTATTTTACTTGACGAAGCACTTGGTGTTGGCGGATATCCCCGCGGACGTATCATCGAAATGTACGGCCCTGAAAGTTCCGGAAAAACAACCCTTGCGCTCCACGCAATTGCCGAAGCTCAGAAACTCGGCGGAATCGCAGCTTTTGTCGATGCTGAACACGCGCTGGACCCGGTTTACGCAAAGAATCTTGGCGTAAATATTGATGAATTGTGGGTTTCTCAGCCGGATACCGGTGAACAGGCTCTCGAAATTACAGAAAGTCTCGTTCGTTCCGGGGCAGTAGATATTATCGTTGTTGACTCTGTTGCAGCTCTTACACCACAGAAAGAAATCGAAGGTGATATGGGAGATGCAATGGTAGGTCTCCAGGCCCGTCTTATGAGCCAGGCCTTGAGAAAACTTACCGCAATTGTAAGCAAGAGCAAGTGTACGATTGTATTTATCAACCAGATCCGTATGAAGATTGGTGTAATGTTCGGTAACCCTGAAACTACAACAGGCGGTAACGCACTTAAATTCTATTCTTCAGTTCGCCTTGAAATTCGTCGTATTGAATCAATTGACGGAAAGGGAGAAGAGGATGCTGTTGGTAACAGGGTCCGCGTAAAGGTTGTTAAAAACAAGGTTGCGCCTCCGTTCCGCAAGGTTGAACTTGATATTTACTTTGGAAAGGGGATTTCTGCAACTGCATCTCTTCTGGACTCTGCGGTTAAACACGGCATTATTGATAAACGCGGTGCCTGGTATACACGCGGCGAAGAAAAAGTTGGTCAGGGTAAGGAAAACGCAATCAATTTCCTTGAACAGAATCCTGATTACGCAAAACAGATTGAAGCTCAGATCCGTAACGAAGTCTTTCCGGGACAGGTCTTAAAAAACAAAGAGGGTGTACCGGTTTATCCTGAACAGGTAAAAGCTGCAAAGGATGCTGCAAAAACAAAAGCAAAGGTAACGCCTGATTCAACTGTAGAAGTTACACCTTCTGCAAAGGATGCACTTTTTTAGAAAATGATTTTCGTGATTCTGGGGGTGGGATCCAACAGGTCATGGCAGGGGAATGACAAACTTAAACTTCTCAGACTTGCTTTTGATAAACTTGGAGCCGTGCTCTCAGAATTAAAGTGTTCTTCGGTGTACCGTACAAAACCCATGTATGTAGAAGATCAGGATGACTTTTACAATATGGCTGTGTGCGGCTATGCGGAAGACGATGTTTCTCCATTCGATTTATTAAAATCAGTAAACAAAATAGAAGCCGAACTGGGCCGTAACAGAAAAAAAGAAATCAGAAACGGACCGCGTTCAATCGATATCGATATCGAAATTTTCGGCGGGCGCCAAATCAACACAAAAAATCTACAGATTCCTCATCCGCGCATAAAAGAAAGAGCATTTGTACTCGTTCCGGCCCTTGAGATTTTGGGACAATCTGCCGATTCTAATATAAGGCAGACCTTCGCAGAATACCTGCTTGAGATTGACAGCAGCGGCGTCCAGAAGGTTTGTGAAAGCAGGGATTTTATAAATATAGAGGTGTAAAAAAATGGAAGAACAGTTAATTCAAACAATGGAAGAGGAAGATACAACAAAAGTTAAACACCGCTATACCGTCGGCGAGTTTGAAGGTCCGCTTGATCTGCTCTGGGCTTTGATACGCGACAATAAAATCAATATTTATGATATTCCTATTGCACAGATTACAGAACAGTTCCTCGAGTATCTGGACTACGCGTCACAGGTAGAGCTCGGAGACCTGAGTGAATTCTACAATATGGCGGCAAGACTGGTTTATATAAAAAGCCGCATGATGCTCCCGGTAGAAGTAAAACTTGAGGATGACCTTGATTTTGAGGATCCTCGTGAAGAACTTGTAGAAAAACTTATTGAATATCAGAAGTTCAAGAAACTTTCTGCCCTCATGGAAGAAAAAGAAGATGAAAGCGAATGGAATTTTGAACGCAAAAAGATTCAGCGCGTGCTTCCGTTTGAAGACGAAGATATGTGGCAGACAATTGATACATGGGACCTGCTGCAGCAGATGCAGAAAATCTTCCAGAACTTAATCAGTTCATATTCAGATTCAAAAATCATAGATATGTACGAAGAAATTTCTGTAAACGAAAAAATTACTTTGATGAACGAACTTCTGGAAAAGAAAAATGAATGCATGTTTACAGACCTGATTGTCAGAAAGGGCAATGTCCTCGACGTAATCTGCGCCTTTATGGCACTTCTTGAAGCCGTAAAATTCAAGATGGCAGTAATCATGCAGAACAGAATGTTCGGTGATATAAAAATTTGTCGCTGTAATGCTGCATAAAGCCTTAAACAATTAAAAAAAATAATATAGAATACAAAATCAGGAATTAAATAAGAGATGGAAGTAAATTTAGATAAAGAAGTCGGCTTTGTTGAATCCGTACTGTTCCTGGACAGCGAGCCGCTTACTGTAGAAGCAATTGCAAAAATTACCGAGCTTTCAGAAGATGTGGTTGAACGCTGTATCGAAGCGCTGAAAGAAAAATATACCCAGGAAACATCCGGTGTCGAATTATCACTTATTACAGGCGGCTGGACTTTAACTCCTAAAAAAGAATACTGGGAAAACCTCAAGGAACGTTACGGAAACAAAAATGCAGGGCGCCTGAGCCGTTCCGCAATGGAAGTTCTTTCAATCATCGCTTACAAACAGCCTGTAACCCGTGCAGAAATTGAAGCAATCCGCGGTGTTCCGCCTGACAATATGATTCGGCTTCTTGTTGAGCGTCAGTTGATTAAAGAAGTCGGCCGTAAGGAAGGCCCTGGAAGACCTGTTCAGTTTGGAACAACAAAAGAATTCTTAAAATTCTTCGGTCTTAATTCAATTTCAGAATTACCAAGACTCGACGAAAAAGAAAACGAGAGGTTTGAACTTGCCCGCTGATACAAATCCAGTCAGACTTCAATCCTTTTTGGCTCATTGCGGTGTTGCAAGCCGGCGTGCGAGCGAAAAAATAATTTCAGATGGCCGTGTAGCCGTAAACGGGGTTGTCGTAACCGAAATGGGCACTCGCGTTCTTACAACTGACAAAGTAACAGTTGATGGAAAAACGGTTACCCCCGAAGAAAGAAAACTCTATATTTTGATGAATAAACCTGCCGGCCTCGTATGCTCACAGTCAGACGAAAAGGGCAGGGCAGTTGCAGTTTCCCTGCTCAAAGAAAAATACTCCGAGCGCCTTTACAATGTCGGCCGTCTCGATATGTACAGCCGCGGTGCAATCATTTTTACAAATGACGGCGATTTTGCCGCAAAACTAAGTCATCCTTCAAGTCAGATAGAAAAAGAATACTATGTAGAAACAAGTTATCCTCTCCCCGAAGACCTCGATAAAAAGTTTGAAAAAGGACTGCGTGTGGAAGGTGTTTTTTACAAGGCTAAATCTGCAAGGGTTTTGAGCAGTCACAAAATGGACGTTGTCCTTGTTGAAGGCAAAAACCGCGAAATCCGAAAAGTGTTTTCAGACGCCGGCGCCACAGTCAGAAGCCTTAAGCGCGTAAGAATCGGAAATTTACGTCTTGGAAACCTGCAGGAAGGTGAATTCAGGGAATTAACAGAGAGAGAAGTCAAATCTCTTTTAGATTTGTGTCAGAAAAAAATGGAGGCATGATATAAATGATCATCGCAATGGACGGACCTGCAGGAACAGGAAAATCAACTATCGCATCAATTATTGCAAAAAAACTCGGCATTACTTATTTGAACAGCGGAAGTTTTTACAGGGCTCTTACGCTTGCACTTAATGGAACTGACATCGATATCACAGATGCTCAGAAAGTTCTTGAATTTTGTAAAACACAAAAACTTGAATACGTAAACAGCCGGCTTGTTCTCAATGGAACAGACGTAGAAGACCGTCTCCATGACGACGCAGTCAGCGCAAGAGTAGCACAGGTTTCGAGCAATGTGGACGTTCGTCACCTGGTAAATGAACGCATGCAGGAAATCACAAAAAGCCTTGATATCATATGTGAAGGCCGTGATATGACTACAGTCGTTTTTCCGCAGGCTGAATATAAATTCTACCTGGATGCGTCAATTGACGTACAGGCCCAAAGACGCTTTGACCAGGGGGTTTCAAACATGACTCTGGAAGAAGTAAAGCAGGCAATTATCAAACGCGACGAAATCGACAGAAACAAAAAAGAAGGCGCCCTTAAACGGGCCGAAGATGCCGTATATATTGACACATCTGCCTTGACGATTGAGCAGGTTTGTGAGATAATATTAACCAAAATTCACAAAAAAGGGTTTAATATGGAACAGATGGAAGTGGAAAATGGTGAAGGTCTTGAATCAAAGACTTCAATCCAGACACAATTAGAAGAGTCTCTTAAGAGTTTCAAACCTCTTGAAGATGGTCAGTTTGTTGATGGTACTGTAGTTTCGGTTACAGATGAGCTTGTATTCATTGATATTGGTGCTAAGTCAGAAGGCAAGATTCCTACTCAGGAATTTGCCGGAAAGATTCCAAATGTCGGTGATGTTTTGTCAGTTGTTCTTGTACACTTGAATGGACGCAACGGTCCTGAAGTATCGTTCAGCAAGGCACAGTCTAAACAGTTGTGGAAAGATCTCCGCAAAGCCGCAGATGAAAAAACACCGATTGAAGGAAAAATCGAAAAAGAAGTTAAAGGCGGTTTTGATGTAAGCCTCGGCGGTGACATCCACGCATTCCTTCCAATCAGTCAGTCAGACAGCACAAAGGTTGAAGATCCTAAAAAACTTATCGGTCTTGAATCTAAGTTCTATATCGAACGTCTTTACTCAGACAACAAGGCTAACGTTGTAGTTAACCGTCGTAAATATCTCGAAGAAGCAATGAACAAAAATCGTGATGAGTTCTTTGCTAACACTCAGGTTGGTGACACAGTCAAAGGTACAGTAAAATCATTTACAAGCTTTGGTGCATTTATCGACCTCGGTGGATTTGACGGACTTCTTCATATCAACGATATGAGCTGGGGTCACGTTACTCGTCCAAAAGACTTTGTTAAAAAAGGACAGGAAATCGAACTCAAAGTTATCTGCCTCAATCCGGAAGATAAGAGAATCAACCTTTCCCTCAAGCATTTTTCTGAAGACCCTTGGATGCACTTTGAGGAAAAATATCATGTTGAAGACATCGTAGAAGGTACAGTTACAAAACTTACTGACTTCGGTGCATTCATTGAACTCGAAGAAGGAATTGAAGGTCTCGCTCACATTTCTGAATTCAGCTGGACTAAAAAGATTAACAAAGCATCTGACATGGTTAAGATTGGCGACAAAGTTAAGTGTATGATTTTGGGCTATGATATCCAGGCAGGTCGCGTATCTTTAGGTCTCAAACAGACAACTCCAAATCCTTGGGATTCAATTGCAGAAAAATATCCTGTTGATTCAACTGTTCACGGAAAAATCGTTAAAATCACAAACGCCGGTGCATTCGTACAGTTTGATGACGGAATCGAAGGTTTCCTCCGTGCAGAAGATATTTCATGGACAAAGAAAGTTAAGCACCCTGGTTCTGAACTTTCAGCTGACCAGGAACTTGATGTTAAGATTCTCGAAGTAAATCCTGAACAGCGCCGCATCTCTGTTGGTATCAAACAGCTTACTGCTAATCCTTGGAAGGAATTTGCTTCAAAATACAGCACAGGTTCAACACTTGAAGGAGAAATCACTTCTATCACAGACTTCGGTGTATTTGTAAAGGCTCCTGAAGGAATCGAAGGTCTTGTTAACAAAGCAAACCTTAGCGATGACAAAGAAGTTCCATACGAAGAAGCAGTTAAAAAATACAATGTTGGCGACAAACTCAATGTTTACGTTGTTGACATTAACGTTGATAAGGAAAAAGTTGGTTTTTCAGTTAAAGAATTCAAAAAGGCTCAGGCACGTAAAGAAATAAACCAGTACATGTCTTCTTCAGACAATGACGGTGACGGTGCTTACACCCTTGGCGACATGCTTAACGACCAGAAAAACAACTAGTTAGTTTCGATGAGTGAGCTTAATTCTCTCAGTTTAGAAAAACTTAAAACACTCATCGAGATTAACGGACGAATAAATTCAAATTATTCTGACGTCAACGCATTGATGGTTTATATTCTTGAATCAGCAATGCGTCTTGTTGAATGTGAGTCTTCTTCTCTCCTTTTGGTGAATAAAGAAGATGAATCATTACGCTTTGTAGTTGCTCTCGGCCCTAAAGGTGCCGAGGCAATGAATATTCCCGTAGAAAAGAGCAGTATCGCAGGCTGGGTAGCAGAAAAAAATGAGGCCGTTGTAATCGACAATGTTGGTTCTGACCCGCGTTTTTCTACTACAGTTCAAAATAAAACCGGATATATCACAACAACAATGATTGCGATCCCAATGCGTATCCGCGGACAATGCATTGGTGTAATTGAACTGCTTAATAAATCAAATAACCGAAAATTCGATAACGAAGACCTCGAAATCCTAGAACTGCTTTCCAATCAGGCAGCTATCGCCTATACAAACGCAGATTCATTCCGTACAGCAAAAGATAATATTTCTGTATTGCAGAGTAATGTAGCAAGCGGAACTGAATATCACTCGTTTGTTGCAAAAAGTGCGCAGGTTCTCGACCTTCTTCATGTTATTGATGAAGTTGCAACTGCAAATACAACAATCCTGATTACTGGCGAAAGCGGTGTAGGTAAGGAACTTTTTGCGGAACAGATTCACCTTAAGTCAAACCGCAACGGAAAACCATTTATCCGTGTAAACTGTGCGGCTTTGTCTCCGGCACTCCTTGAAAGCGAACTTTTTGGTCATGTAAAAGGCGCCTTTACTGATGCTGTAAGTGACAGAGAAGGCCGTTTTGAAGCAGCCGACGGAGGAACACTCTTCCTCGACGAAATCGGTGAACTTCCTCTTGAACTGCAGGCTAAATTGCTGCGTGTTTTACAGAACCACAGTTTTGAACGTGTAGGTTCAAGCAAGACAATAAATGTTGATGTTCGTATTGTTGCAGCTACAAACCGTGACCTTGAAAAAATGGTCAGTGAGGGTACATTTAGAAGTGATTTGTATTACAGATTGAATGTAATGCCTTTAAATATCGTTCCTTTGCGTGAGAGAAAAGAAGATATTCTTCCTCTGGCACAGTTCTTTCTTACAAAATTCAGTAACGAAACAAAAAAGAATTTTGAAGGTTTTTCAACTTCAGCAATCAACGCCCTTTACGCTTATTACTGGCCGGGAAATGTCCGCGAACTTGAAAACTCAGTTGAACGTGCCTGCGTATTGGGAAAACCTCCTTATATTCAGGCGGAAGATTTGCGAATTTCTTCTGCCGGTGCAGGAGCTGCTGATACCAAAACCTGTTTTGATAAAATTGCGTCAGAAGTGCTTGAAGGCTCAGACGGAGACCGTTCTCTTAAAACTGCAATCAATAAGTTCAAGGCAGCTTATGTTAAAAAGGTTCTTAATGAAACTTCCTGGAATCAGACCGAAGCAGGTAAGATTCTCGGAATCCAGAGAACCTACGTATCCCGTTTGCTAAACGAACTGCATATCAGGGAAAATTAAAAATTAAAAAAGATTCCGTAGGGGATTTTTGATAAAAAAATTAGGGGTTAATTATGGCAAATAATGAACAGACACCATCAGAAAAATTGAGTGCGGCTATCGTAAAGTACCGCGCATTTCTTATAGGACTTGCAGTAGTTGTACTTGTTTTTGTCGCTGTCATCGTACTCGGCACAACAATTTCTAACAAATCTCTCGCTAAAGACCTTTCTGCTCTTGATGCTGTTGAATATGCATTTAAAAAGGATGCTGACACAGTAAAAGACGAAGAATGGGAAGCAAGACGCAACGCAGCACTTACAGGACTTGAAACACTTACAACAAAATCAGGTATTGTTGGTGTACGCGCTAACATGCTTAAGGCAGACATTCTTTTTCAGCAGAAAGAATGGGAATCAAGCCGCGCTGCATGGGTTGAAGCCGCAGAAACAAAAAAATCTATCTATACAGCACCAATCTGCTATTATAACGCAGCTGTATGTTCAGAAAATCTGAATGATCTTGATTCGGCAGTTAAATACTACGAAAAATCAATCGACGCAGAAGACTTCTTCCTTGTTGACCATGCTTATTTCTCTCTTGGCCGTGTAAACGAAGCTAAGGGCGATACAGAAGCTGCCCTTAAAGCATACGAAAAACTCAACGACCTGCACCCGACTTCAAAATGGGCTTCTGTTGCAAAGAGTCGCTCAATTGCAATTTCTACAGCAGCACCTAAGGCTGAATAATTGTAACTAAAACAGGTTTTATTTATTTATTTATATATGAAAAGCGCAGGAATATTTAATACAATAAAGACAATTTTTTTGTATTTCTTTTTCTGCGCTCTTTTTATGTCCTGCGGACTTGATACAATCATTTCAATTGAACCGCCGACTATCCGGGATAATTCGCCGACATACTCGACAGAAGAATATGCAGTTTTGTACATAGATTTTCAGACAAATGAATCAAGTTCCAACCAGAATATAGAGGGCGGTTCGTTTTTGGGAACTGAAGTCTATTATAAAATATTCAACAATTATTCAAATGCAACTTCTTATCAGAGTAGTATCGAAAACGTAAATAACACTTCAAACGGTGATGCAGCAGTTACCAAGATGATAGGTACCTACAAATACCAGCCTCTTTTAAAAAAGGTTCGCCTGACTTCCGGCACGGTAGTTGAGGCTTCCGACTCAGTTTTTGTTCCGCAGAAGGGTTCAAGCAGAAAGATATATTTCAGGCCTCACACTTACGCAGCCTCAGACTCAATTGACTTTAGAAGTTCGATTGCAATTCCGCACGGTTATAATTCAAGTTACGGCGGGGAAGTGTATTCATACATCGGTTATGATTCAACCAGGAAGGAGGCTGTAACTTATAACTACGTAAAAGCAAGCAGCGAATGGTATGATACAAACGGAAATTCTTTGGATTATGGCGATTTAATATTTTTTGAACCGTACCGAAACCTCAGCGGTAAAAACCGTTCTTTTGACTTTTTTGACCAGAACGATACCGGCTTTGAAGAAAACGCTGAACCTGTCAGCGGAGACGAAGATTTTATGTATAATGAAACATGGTCTGACGAAAACAAGGCAACTTACTACGTACATTTTTATGCTGTAGGGGTTGCAATGGATACAACGACCTGTACCTACGCTTATTCGCTTGTTCTTGATCTTGGAATTATTCCGATTAAAAAGGAATCCAACTAAAAATCCAAATTTCTGTACCTGTTGCAAAAAGGCTCGCTTTTTGTTATATTTAATTTACCGGCACTTTAGCTCAGCTGGATTAGAGCATCTGCCTTCTAAGCAGAGGGTCGCCTGTTCGAGTCAGGCAAGTGTCAATACTGGAGCATCTAATAAGTTACTTTATTAGACGGCTCCTTTTTTTATTTTAAACCGATATTGTCCCAGAATCCCGTTGATTCCTGTCCAACTCTCCAGAACGAAATATTTTGAATTCCGTTTTCCTGATATATCCGGCAGCGTTCTGTATTTGACTTAACATCATCAAACCAGACTGTAATCATTACCGGTTTTTCGAAGGTAAAATATGGAATTCCTTCTTCGCTTCTCTGGATTTTTTTATCAGTTATCTTACGGTTATACCTTAACTTTTGAAGTTTATCGTATGTGTAGGCCCGTTTTCCTTCAGTGTCATCAGACCAGGCTCTTCCGTAAAAAGAAAGTCCCATTACAAGCTTTTCCGGCGGAATAATTGTCTTAGCGTAATCAGCGATTTTTTTACACCATCCGTTTGAAGCTACAGGTCCCGGTGCACTTGTTGACCAGTGTTCATCGTAAGCCATAACGATAATTCTGTCGGCAATTTTATTTATTGCTTCATAATCGTAGGCGTCGGATTTGAGTGGTTTAACTCTTGCCGGAACTGCAACAGAAAGACATTTTTGCCCAAGTTTTTCCTTGAGAATCATCAAGAATTCAAGATAGGCTTCCTTATCCTTTGCAGGAACAAGTTCCCAGTCAATCTGGAGTCCGTCGTATGTTTCTGATGCTTTTATCAAATCTTCAATAATCTGATCCCGTACTTCTTTTTGTGTTAAAAGAAGGTGAGTCTGAGCTTTTGAATCTGCACTTGAAACCAGGTGAACTCTTCCCGTAAAGTCAGCAAAGTGTTCTTCCTTTGGAGGAACCTCCTGGAGACGGCTGTAAGTGTCGACCGCTTTTACAAAATAACCGATATCAGAAATCGGAAACTCTTTTGAAAACCGGTCTTCATTTTTAATCATTATGTAACCCCAGATTTCATTGAATTCAACGGCTGAAACAGAGCGGGCGTATGTATAGGCATTTCTGTCTTCGTCTATCGGGGCTGGAGGTGATTTACATGATGTTGCGGTAAAAAATAGTGTTGCCGCAGTAAGGGACAACACTATCTTATTGTTTATCAATTTCAAAGCGAATCCAGGTTAGTCAGATTCTTTTGAAAGAATGATATTTGTAACAATGCCAAGAATCAAAGCACAGGCAACTGTTCGGATCTGAATCTGTCCAAAACTTACAACCATTCCGCCGACACCTGTAATGAAGATAATTGATGCAACGAAGAGGTTTTTGTTTTTGTTCAAATCAACAGTCTGGAACATCTTGAATCCTGATACTGCGATAAAGCCGTACAATGCTATACAAACACCGCCCATTACACAGTTTGGTATTGTTTCAAGAAATGCAACGAGAGGAGAAATCATTGAGAACAAAATACAGAGGGCTGCACATCCCCAGATGGAAATTGTAGAAGCATTGCGTGTGATTGCAACACAACCGATTGATTCGCCGTAAGTTGTATTTGGACAACCGCCAAAGACTGTGCTTACCATTGTTCCGATACCGTCTCCGAGGAGGGTGCGTGTAAGGCCCGGTTTTTCGAGAAGATTAACGCCTACGATTGTAGAAAGGTTTTTGTGGTCTGCAAGGTGTTCTGCAAATACTACAAATGCTACTGGTACATAAGCAGCAAAGATTGTAAGAAGGTAAGTGCCTGTAATTCCCTTTAAGCCTTCGCTTCCGCCCATCAGGAAAGTGAATTTAGGTAGTGCAAAGAAACTTTCAATGTTTTCGATTGCAGCATAGTTGATAACGATAAGTGACGGCATTTCGAGGAGAGTACCGAGCAATGCAAAGATAGAAGCGAGCATGTAGCCTGCAAGAATTCCAAGGATGAATGGAATGAGGCGGCCGAGTTTTTTGCCGTAAGTTGAACAAAGCATTGTTACAAACAAAGTTACAAGACCACAGATAAGAGCAACATAAGGACTGCCGCCTTCAACTGTGCTTTTCATAAGGTCGCTTACTGCGTTTGGAGCAAGGCTCAATCCGATGATTGCAACTGTAGGTCCGATGATTACCGGCGGCATGAGTTTGTCAATCCATGAAACACCACACAATTTAACGATAATTGCGATAATTACATAAACCATACCTGCCATAAGGGCACCGATGATGAGTCCCCAGTAGCCGATCTGCAGTGATGCTGCACCAGCAAAGGCACTGAGCATTGAACCGATAAAGGCAAATGAACTTCCCAAAAATACCGGGCTTGCGCTTTTTGTGAACAGAAGGTAAACGACTGTTCCGACGCCTGCGCCAAAGAGGGCAGCAGAAGCAGTAAGGCCGTGTCCGATGATTGCCGGAACGGCGATTGTAGCAGCCATAATGGCAAGAAGCTGCTGAATAGAAAATAAAAGGACTTTGCCAAAGCTAGGTTTATCCTTGATACCGTAAATTAATTCCATTTTTTATATTCTCCGGAGATTTATTCAAAAAAAATACCCGATAGAAATCTCCATCGGGTATCAATCAAATCAAACTAGATTATTTCTTTGTGAACTGGATGAAGTCGATCTTCATTCCGTTTTCACCTGGTTTGTTTGGTTTGTTAGGGTCGTTCTGAACGATCTTAACAGATACAGTTGTTTCTGCATCGAAAACAAGTTTCATTGGTGTACGTGTTGTCAATTCATATGTTCCGATTGGTGGATCAGAAGGGAATGTACGATAGTATTTGTCACCAACTACTACGTTGAATGCGTCGTGGTTTCCATCTGGAGCGTCTTCGTTAACGAGACCTTCATATGTACCAGCTGGGAAAGTTACGATAGCTTCTGCGAATGAATCTGGTCCGAGAAGTTTTCCAGCCCAACCGCCAGATGCAGATGCATCAGCGAATACGAGGAATTCATCATAGTACATGTTTTCAAGTTCGATCTTGAGAACATCACCAGAGAATGTGTACTTTGGTGCTTCTGTAGCTACTGCAGGTTTTTCTGATGCTGCAGGTGCTGCAGCTGCTTCAGATGCAGCAGGAGCTTCAGATGAACCACAAGAAGCAAACATTGCAACTGTTGCAATTGCTGCGAGTGTTGAAACGATTTTGTTCAATTTCATTTTTATCTCCTCCATTTGAGATATTTCTAGTATAATCACCTTACCGCTTTTTATACTGTCTTAGTTTTGTAAAATACCGTTATTTAATTTGGTTTGTATGTAAAGCCCGGAACAATAGGTGCCTGAAATCTTTTCTTCATCTGGGCAAAAAAGTCTTCTGCAGTTTTTAAATCCACTTCTTTTTCGGGTTCGGCGTATTTGACGAGGTTGGCAGGAATTTCATCCAGGAAGCGGCTTGTCTGGGATTCAACTACAGACTGCATGCGGCGTCGCTGGCGGCAGGCAGAAATATAAAGCTTGTCCCGCGCCCGTGTAATTGCAACATAAAAGAGACGTCTTTCTTCTTCAACAGCCTGCTGACCGCCTTCATCGACGGCTCGTCCGTGCGGGATAAGCCCTTCTTCACATCCGGCGATAAACACAACGGGAAATTCAAGGCCTTTTGACGCGTGAATCGTCATTAAATTTACCTTACCCTTGTCATCATCGTCGTCCATGTCATCGCGTGAGAGAAGTGTAATTCGGTTCAAATAGTTATAAAGATTAGGATCTGAGGTTTCAGGGTTGTTTTCCCACATTTCCATTGAATTAATCAGGGATTCAACATTCAGATACTTGAATCGGGCTGCTTTTTCGGATTTTGGATTTTCGGAAAGCAGATAATCAAAGTAGCGGATCTGTTCAACCATTGCGCGGACTTTTTTTGCAAGACCGTGTCCGCCAAGCATGGTTTTGTTGTCTTCGATTATTGAAACAAACTCTTTGAAGGAATCCTTTGTTGCCTCTCCAAAATCGGCAAAAGATTCGGTAAGGCCTGTCTGATCCATCGAATTCAATAAGTCTTCTGCCTTGTCGTCTCCAAGTTCAAGAATTGACTTCATCGCTTCGTAAAGTGAACAGCCAAGGTTCCTTGAAACCGTGTTGAGCTTTTCGATTGCACTGCGTCCGATTCCGCGGCGGGGAGTGTTTATTATGCGCAAGAGGTTTACGTCGTCATCGTGGTTTGCAATTACGCGGAGATAACTGATAATGTCCTTGATTTCCTTGCGCTGGAAAAACGAAGTTCCGCCGCTCATAACGTAGGGAACGTTTTTCTGTAAAAAGGCTTCTTCTATCGGCCGGCTCTGGGTGTTTGCACGGATTAAAACGCAGAAATCATCGTACTTTCGTTTTTCGGTTACGGCAAGGGACAAAATTGTATCTACGATAAAATCCGATTCGGCGGTCTCGTTGTCACTCATCTGGACTTCGATGGGCTTGCCTTCGCCGTTGCCGGACCAGAGTTTTTTGTCTTTTCTGTTTGTATTGTGCCTGATTACACCGTTTGCCGCCGCAAGAATTGTTCCTGTTGAACGGTAATTTTGCTCAAGGCGGATTTCTTTTACATCAGGAAAATCTTTTTCAAAATTGATGATGTTCTGGTAATCGGCACCCCGCCAGCTGTAAATGCTCTGGTCGTCGTCACCAACGACAGCAACGTTTTTGTCGGATAAAAGGTGCATAAGTTCATACTGCTGGTGGCTCGTATCCTGGAATTCATCAACCATGATGTATTTGTAGCGGTCTTTGTAGGACTGCAAAATTTCCGGAAATTCACGGAAAAGTTTTATCGGAAGAACGATTAAGTCATCAAAGTCTACTGCGTTGTAAAGTTTGAGTCCTTCCTGATAAGCTTCGTAGAGCTGTCTGTAAATTTCGTTTTCGTGGTTCCACTGTTTGCGGCCTGTCTTGATGTCGGAGATTAAAATTCCAATCTGGTAAATATCAAGCTGCTCCGGGGAATAATGCAGTTCGCGGCCTGTTTCTTTAATCAGGGCGTTTCGGTCCGTTTCATCATAAATGGAAAAGTTTTCCCTCCAGCCGAGTTTTGAGATGTCCTGCCTCAAAACTTTTACGCCGAATGCGTGGAAGGTAGAAATTGTCAGAAACGGAAGCTTTTTGCCGGTAAGTTCGCGGATTCGTTCGCTCATTTCGCGGGCGGCCTTGTTTGTAAAGGTAAGTGCGAGAATCTGACTTTGTGGAATTCCTTCATTAAGCATGTGTGCGATACGGAAAGTGATTACGCGTGTTTTACCGCTGCCGGCTCCTGCGATAATCAGAATCGCGCCGTCAGTTGTCATAACCGCTTCGTACTGCTCAGGGTTTAGTTCATTTTTTAAGTCAGATAAATCTGCTGCCATAGGAATGAGATTATAGTTCAAAATACAAAATTAAAAAAGCATTTTATAAACGGAAAATCTGCGTATGTCTTTCAGAGACCTTTTTATACGGGAGAAAAATGATATAATAAGAACAATGAAAACAGACGAGTTTTTTGCATCACATAATTTTAAAAGTGTGATGATTACTGACGGGCTTGTACAAGAAATGACAGGCGCTTTTACACAGGATAAGAGTTTAAAAGACAAGGGGCGCGGTCCTGACATGTTTAAAACCTGGCTGACCGTCCCGGAACAAATGCCTTCAAATACAAAAATTATCGTAATCGATGCGGGGGGAACAAACTTCCGTTCATGCCTTGTGACTATCGGCGAAAATGGAAAATTTTCTGTAAGTGATTTTAGAAAAACCTTTATGCCGGCTCTGGACAGAGAGTTTTCAAAGGACGAATTTTTTAACGCGATTGCAGACAATATTGATTACCTGAAAGACAAGGCCTGCAGAATCGGATTTTGTTTTTCGTACGCAATGGAAATTACTAAAGACGGTGACGGAATTCCGAACGCATTCAGCAAGGAAATCAGGGCAAAAGCTGTTCTCGGACAGCCCGTAGGCAAAAACTTGCTGGAAGTGCTGAATAACCGCGGCTGGAAAAACATTGAATCAATCAAACTTTTGAATGACACTGCTGCGGCTTTGCTTGCAGGCTGTGCGTGTTCAGTACGGAAAAACTACGGCTCATACATCGGTTTTATCCTTGGAACCGGAATTAACGCGGCAATTGTCTATAAAAACGATGCCTTAAAAATTGAACGGCAGATTATCGTAGAAGAAATCGGAAAATCCGTGAGCGTTCCTTTAAGTGATTTTGACATTGAATTTGATAAGACTACAGAAAACCCCGGACAGTATCCGCTCGAAAAATGCTGCTCTGGCGCGTATATGGGCGGGGTGGTTCTCAAAGCCCTTTACGCTGCCTGTAAGGAAGGCCTTTTTAGTACGAGTGCATCGCAGTCAATTTTAAAGATAAAGGCACTCAGCACAATCGAAGTGAACAATTATCTTTCAGGACAAAAAAGCCTGTTTGATTTTGTTAAGGAAGAAAGTGACAAAAAGACCCTCTTTGCAATTATGGACGCTTTTGTTGACAGGTGCGCAAAGATTGCCGCTTCCATTATTGAATCAAGCCTGATTTTGACCGCACAGGGCGGCTTAGAAAATACGGGCGCAGGTGTGTGCGTTTTGTGTAACGGTTCAACTTTTTACAGGATGCATGCATTAAAAGAACGGATTGAATTCAATTTGAATCAGAGTAAAACAGTTCAAAACGGATTAAAATATGAATTAATGAAAATGGACGACGACATTTGTATCGGAACCGCCGTTGCAGGACTTGTTTGATTAATCCAGGGTGTTTTATGAAAAGATTTTTTTTGATTTTTAGTTTTTCATTCATTTTTACAGTAAATCTTTTTTCTTACGGGGGAGTCCTGGCCGGAACAAAGGGCGGCTTAAAAGTCTATAAAACTGAGTATTTTGACATTATCTTTCCGGAAGAGTGTGAACAGGCCGCCAGAAAAATTGAAGCGGTCTGTGACTCGTACTATCTTGAAATCTGCAGGCTTTTTGAAACCGAGCCTTACCAGCGCTTTCCCGTAACCATTACCAAACGGGTCGAACAAATTAACGCGTACTTTGCCCTTGTACCCTATAACCGGATTGTTCTGTTTGACACCGCCGTTACGGAAGGAATCAATAATAACCAGAAAACGCTTGAAACAATTTTTTATCACGAATTGACACACGCGGTAACAATGAATATCAAGGCGGGCTTTTTTAAGGCAATGTCTTTTTTTGCAGATGCCTTTACCCCGTCTCAACTGACTTTGACCACATTCTGGTTTGAAGGCGCTACTGTTTCTACAGAAGGGCTCGAACGCCATGACAGTGTTCGCGGGGGCCGAATGAATGACCCTTATTCAACACAGATTGTTTATCAGGCAAAAATTGACGGTGTAAAACCATCCTGGCGTGACGTTACAGGTGCACGTGATACTTATCCGGGCGGAACTGACGCTTACATCTGGGGCGGCTTATTTGCAAAATACCTGCAGGACACCTACGGTTTTTCAAAATATGCAGAATTCTGGTATACGGCAGGACGCTCTTTGAGCCTGACTTTTTGTGCCGGAGTTTTTAAAAAAACATATGGCAGAAACTTGACCGATGTCTGGAACGAGTTTTATGAACAGTTGGATCCGCCTCAAATAAAACCGCTTTCTCAAAAAGATTATTTATTCAGCAAACAGAAAAAAACTTTGTATTCAAATCTGGAAGTTTCAAAAGACAAAAATACAATTGTTTTTATGGACACAAAGTCTGCAAGCCTTAAAAAATCTGAATGGGACGCTCAGTCCCTTAAATACACAAAGCCAAAAAAGATTATGGCAGTACGCAATGTCTCAAAGTTGAGTTTAAGTGCTGACGGACGCTATGTTTTAATCAGCCGTCTTGTTTCAAAGTCCAGCACCCGGGCAGAACTTACTTTGTTTGACATTAAAAAAGGCAAAAAAATAAATATTGCAAATGAGTCCCTGCGCGACGGTGTAATTTTAGACGCCGGTGAAAACAGCGTAAAAATTGCCGCGGTAAAGGTTGCAGAAAATCCTTATTCAATTTGTTTTTATACGGTTGAATTAAAAGGCTCTGAAGTAAAATTTGATAAAAAATTAGTGCTCAAAACTGACGAAATCCCGTTCAGTTTGACCTGCCGCGAAGGAAACCTGTCTTATATAAGTAAAAAAGGTCTGCGCTGGTCAATTTCAGAATATGATGAATCTTCAAAATCCGTAACCAATATTTTTGTTCCTGACGATGAATATCCGCTTAATATGCGTTCCCTCAAATATCTTGGACAAAAAGACGGACAGAATTTATATTCGTTCGGCTATGCAAGAATCGGCAGGAGCGGAAAAATGTTCGGCAGGGCGGGCTTTTTGAACGGAAACCTCTTTGCTCTTGGAAGTGAGGATTACGACGGCAGTATTCAGGAGCCGGCTGTAATCAGGGGCGCCGGTTGTGAAAAACTTGCCTTCTACGGCGAGCATTATGAATTCGATGTGCTTTATGAGCTGGATATAAACGATATTCAAATTGAATTTGTGCCTGGCCTGTCAGAAACACTGATTTACGGCGAAAATGGCGGACCTTCTGTAGAAACTTCTGCATTCCTTACAAAAGAAGAACCTGCCGGGCAAGCAGAAAACGGGAATCAGGCAGAAACCAAAATTCTCCCTGAAGCAGAAGCTTATAAACCCCTGAGCTATGCAAAAAACGGAGTTATTTTGCCGTGGGGCAGCATCAATATCTATGACTTTGATTTTGATGTAGATGCGGCACCTTCTTATGGGGCAAGTTTTATCACTTCAAATCCGTGGGGAGATAAAATTACAACTGTCAGCGGCGCCTTTGACATTGCAACACTTCAGGGCGGCTTTTCAGAACAGATGCAGAGTGGACACGATTCATTGAGTTTTGTAGAACAGGCAACGGTAGTTTTTGATAAAAAAGGCTTTATGCAGGCCTCAGGAACCGTTGATACGGCAGCTGTCCTGTATCATGGATATGTAAGTTCAATCAGTGCGGGGCTGGGCGCTATCGGCCTTTACGGCCGCGAATACGTTGATAAAGACGAAGAAAAAAGCGGCAGGACAAAGGATGCAAAAGGTTATTATGCACAGGCAAAGGCTCTTTTGACTTACAGTAATGTTCATAAGGTTGCGCCGGGTTATTACCAGTATTCAGGTTTTAAGCTTACTCCTTTTGTCTGGGGGGCCTCAAAAGATAACGACTACAGAATTCAAAAGGACGAGCAGTTTAATGCGGGCGCAACGCTTGCAATCAGGCTTCCGGGTTTTGTACCGCTTTCTTTGAGTGCGACACTCTTTCCTAAGATGGACTATTTTGCCGAAGGCTCAGCAACGGCAGTTTTGTTCAATAAAGAAATTCATAAGGGAATTCCTGCGGTCTCTCTTTTTGCGCAGCGGCTGTCGTTCATGACCAGTTACAGCGGACAAATAAAATATAAAAACTCTGATAATTTTGATATTCAAAAAGTTGATTCGATTGCCAGAGGCTTAAAGAAAGAAGATTATAAAGATACGCTTGCTTTTACTGTTGAACTGACACTGGCGCCAAATACAGGCTTTCTTGCTTCAAGTGAATGCAACTTTGGACTTGCCGCATCAATTTTGTACCACTTTAACGGCCTGAACAAAGAAAAATGGGACTGGGGAATTAACTTAAACCTTGCCTGGTAGAAAAAAATGGTGTAAAATAAAATATTGTTTTGAGTTTTCTTTGAGGTGGGGAAAATGGCTAGAGGAAACGGATTAGGAAAATCTATAGTCTTACTTTTATTAATCGCAATTATCATTTTGGGCGGACTTTTGTGGTTCGACTATCTCGGCATAATACAGGCAAAGTCTGTTTTTGCGCCGGTTTATAAACTTTTGGGAAAGCAGACCCAGACTTCTACAACTGCAACTTCAACAAAACCTCTTGAAGCGGACCTTGACAGCGACCGCCTCGCAAAGCGTCTCGAAGCCCTGGAAATCCGCAAACAGGAACTCGATAAAAGGGAACAGGACATCTCCAGAACTGAAAGTGCAAACGAAGCTGTAGCCAAAGAACTGGAAGACAGACAAAAAAGTCAGGAAGAAAGAGAAAAAACATTCAACAATGAGGTCAAAAAGTACGATGATAGAAATGTTAACATCGAACAAATTTCGACCTATTTGACAAGTATGCCGCCAAAAACAGCCGTCGAACAGCTGATGGGAATGGATGATCAGGATGTAATTGACATCTTCCGCAAAACAGATGCTCTGGCTGCCGCTGCAAGAACTACGTCAATGACTTCGGTTTGGCTTATGAATATGCCTGCTGAACGAGCCGCAGTTATCCAGCGAAAAATGGCAAGCAAGCCTGAGTCTTTAGACTAAGCGGCATCCCTGAAATCGGCCGAAATCTTCGATTTATACATTGGAGGTCGTGCCGATGCAAGCCGTTCAAATCGAGCAGCTTTTACCGCAGATTCAAACAGTACAAGTTTCTCCTCAGGACCTGAAAACGGGCGATACCCGTTTTATGGACGAGTTGCGTTCATTGCAGGAAAAAGAAGATAAACTTGCAGAAGTTCCACAAAAGGAAGAAAAACCTGCAGTAAAAGAAAAAGCAGATGTAAAAAAAGACGTTGCAAAAGAAACTCCAGAAGAAAATCAGAAGAATGAACCGGAAGAAAAAGTTATTGCCTCTCCAGAACTTGCTGTAAAGCAAAAGATTGAACAGCGCGCAATTCAGAACAATAAAAATGAACTTTCGGAAGACGAACGCCAGCTTGTTGTCGAAACAAAAAATGACAGGCTTGTAGTTCCGAACAATCTTAAGTGGCTTTTTGAAGTAGAAGGCAAGAATTCATCCGACAATAAAATTGACGATGAACTTGCTGCTTTGATTGAAGACGCTCAGGAATTTGTTCCGGGGCTTGAAAGCGAAGAAGAGCTTTTAACCAAGGCTCAGAATTTTTCTGTAACTTCTCCAAAGGAATTTCTTGAAAACGCAGAGAAAAATGGTGTCCAGATAAAATTTGCTCAACACGAACTTTCTGAAGATAAAGAAAGTTTTTCAAAGCTGGCAAAAAAGGACAAAAAACTTAGTCGTTTCGAAGTTTCGGATTTAAGGACTGTAAAATCAGAAGCAAAAAATCCGGATCAGGTAGTTCATAAAAGCAGGCAGAGAAATGAATTGGAACTTTCTTATAAGCAGGAAAGCAAAAATTCAATTCAAATGACCATGGACCTTTCAAAAGCCGCTGAACAGAATATTACTTCTTCAAATCAGCAGAGCGCTTCTGCAAACGGTTCAACTTTCCAGGCAATGCTGTCAAATGCCGTAATCGATAATGCTCCGGAATTTGTAAAAGCCGGTTCAATTGTTTTACGCGACAACAACCAGGGAAGCATCAATCTCGTTCTTCACCCGGAAAAACTCGGAAACGTAAAAATCAATCTTTCACTTTCTGACAAGGTTATTTCGGGACAGATTACAGTTCATTCAAAAGAAGCATATGAAGCAATCAAAGACAGCATCACAGCCCTTAAAAATGAATTTGCACAGAACGGATTTGAAAC
>JAILFZ010000132.1 GCA_024697295.1 Treponema sp. | reverse complement strand
GCAAAATTCGGGTGGAGTGACAGCCTGAGAAAAACTTATTCTAACGGCGTATACAATCAGGTAAACACATTATTGAACAAAAACCGCCCTGACGAAGCCCAGACTCTTTTTCAGCAAAAACGGGCGGATATGCTGCCTTCTGTGGCAAAAAACTGCGAGGCAAACATATTCCGCAGCCGCGAAGTCAACTATCACAACAGGATTGCAACCCTGTTCAACAACGGTGACTGGGAAGGTGCATTAAAAGTTGCAGAAGAGGGCGTAAGGGAACTTCCTTCAAGCAAGACTCTGCAAAATGATTTGCGCCGCTTAAAAAAGTAAAGACTCCGCATTTGATTGAATTTGTGCCTCCAGCTCCTGAAGCGGGCACTCCAGAATTTGGGCCATATCAGCGTATACTTTTTTAATCAGACCGACATCGCTTCGCGTTCCGCCAAGCCAGATTTCGCTTTCGGGATTATCTGTTTCTGCAAGGAGTCTGTCTTTTGGAGTCATTTTGAGAAGCTTCTGTAAAAAAGGACTTCTCACAGTCCCAACTCCAAAGGTTGCCCGGTAACCGCGTTCCATAAACCTTTTAAAAATCTCTTCCGGCCCGTCATACCAGTGAATTACTATCTTAGCATCCGGATAATCACTTAAAATATCAAGAACATCCTGTTCTGCACCCTTTGTATGAATAACGCACACTTTTTTATTGATGTTGCAGTGCCCCAAAATGTGCCGGAATACTTTTATCTGTTTGTCGCGGGGCGAGTCTTTTGCCCATTCGTAATCAAGACCGATTTCGCCGATGAGGGCGGATTGTTCAAGAAACGGGTCAAGCTCTGGAAGTTTGTCGACCCAGTTCTGCGAACAGGCTGGATGGATGCCAAATGTCGGGATAATTTTTGCGCCACCTTCGGCTGAGATGATTTCTGCAATCCTGAGATTTTGTTTGTACGAATCTATGTCCATCGACGCGGCAATTATTGTTCCGTCAAAATTCCTGAGCTGTTCGTACAGTTCGGTTTTATCGGTATAAGCGTCCAGATGCGTGTGAAAGTCAATCAGCATGTTTTAATTATACCACAAAAACCTTATAGCGCTATAACACAAATTTAGGTCAAAAAAATGCTAAAACTGGAAAATTTGTGTTAAATTTGTTACAGGGAGCGGGAGAAATCTTTTTTTTAAGTTAATAAACCTGATTCTTTGCCGATAAAGACAGAGAGTAAAAGGTGTTTTTGCATGACACGTGTGTCTTACGGAGGGTTTTATGAACTTTAAGAAAATAACTACTTATCTTTGCAGTCTAGTTATATTCTCCCTGATTTGTATTTCTGCGGTTTTTACCGCATGTAAGGAAAATATCGGTCTCGGTCAGTCAGTAGATACCGAGTCTCCGACCATTAAGATTGATTATCCGCCGACCGGTGCGATTATCCGGAAAAGTTTTGTTCTGGGCGGAACCTGGGGAGACGATAAAGGCGTAACCGGAATTACCATCAAGGTTTTCAAGAAGGAATCTGACAATTCCACTGTTCAGGTTTATGACGGTGCCGCAACTGTTTCTGTTGAAGATAAAAAATGGTATTCAACACTCAATGCGTACGACAACGAAAATGCCGCATATTACAACGGCTGGCAGTTTGCTGACGGTAATTACGAAGTAACTGTAACTGCCGTCGACAGCGCAAAACACACTGCCGAATTCCAGCGAAGTTTTACAATCGACAATACAGCGCCTGTCCTCGTTTTGACAAAGCCGACAACTGTCGGTTCAAACACACCAAAATCATACGGCCGCTCTGTTCAGCTTGAAGGTACTTTCTCCGAACAGTGCAGTTCCGGAATTTCAAACCTCATTGTAAGCATTTATGACGCTACCGGCCAGAAATTACTGGATTCAAGCTTTAAAAATATTACTGATATGTCAGGCGCAAACCCTCTGACAATCGCAACCTATTACAACGAAGGCGAAGAACCGGATTCAAGCGATGAGGCCAGCCTTGAAAAATGGAACAACTATAAAAAACTCTATGGCGAAGACGCAATTCAGTCTTTCCGCACTGACGGAAATGGTCTTACCAAGGTTTTCTACTTTGCAGTAACTGCAAGTGACGCTGCCTGCGTTTACAATGATTTTGCAAACAGGACAGAAACTGCCGGCGGTAACAGTACAAGCGAATTCTACCGCGGTACTACAGAAATGCTCAAACTCATCAACAGCAAAAATTCCGCATTCAAGGACTATTCTGTTACAAAACTCCGTCAGTACATCAATCAGACTGATTCAACCTATGTTGACAGTGACGAATTAAAATCTATCGTTGCATCATCAAAGTCGCCCAGCGTTACAAATTCAACCGTAGAAAGCATTGCAACATCAATCTCCCATATTTCTACCGACGATGGCGATGTATTTTTGAATTACACAATCAACCCGGAAAACAACCCGTCTTACAACCTCGGTGGTATGGGCATGGATTTTACTTCCAGCAGTACCGAACAATACACTGACGGTTTCTATAACTATTTTACTGAATCAAACATCAACCTTACAGTAACTCCTGGTCTTGACCTTACGAACCTGGACACAAGCACTATCAGTGTATTCTATACAAAAGTTGATGCTAATCAGAATGCTATTGGTTCAAAACAGCTTTTGTGGACCTGGAATGAAGCCGTAGCAATTGAATACGTAATAGCCAGTGGAAAGAGTGAGTCCTTCGCACAACAGCACGTCAAGTTGAATCCTGCAGCCTGCCGCTACACTGTAACTACTGAAGGCGAAAACTCTGACGGACTTTCTGTTCAGACGAGCCTTTCCATCGCTAATGGCGAAATTGAAGCAAACACTCACTATGTATTCAGCATTGAAGGAACTGATATCAACGGTCAGAAAATCATTCCAAGTGACGATGACGGATTTGGATTTGTTTCCAAGTCGAATTCAAAAACTCCGACCATCATAATCAACCAGGAAGCAGGTAAGCGCAACTTAAAAACTGCCACCATTTTTACTCAGAGCGTATTGACCGACGGAAGTTTTGGCTTTGACGGAACTATCAATTCTTCAGAAGCGCTCCAGGATGGAGCTGTAACATATACTCTCAAACTTTCTGATGCAAATTACGCTGAAGACTCTGCCCTGATGAGCGGAGACATCGACCTGAATCTTGTGGAAAATACCAAATTCAGTTACACATGGACAAAGACTTTTATCGCAAACGATTCGATGAAGAGCATTATCCAAAACGGAAGCGGCGTTTACAATGTTGAATTTTCAATTTCGGCACAGAATGCGGGCGGAACTTCTTCTCAGAACCGCCAGTACTATCTGGATTCAAAAGATCCTGAAGAAAACAACGTTACAATTTCTACAGGCTATACTGCTTCTGACGGAACTATATTCATCAACAATACAAAGACCTTCTCTCTGAGCGGAACAACAGTCGATAACTTTAACCGCGGCCTTACAAGTTATAAATTCACTGGAATTGACTCTAACGGCGATGAAAAAATATTAACAGAGACAACTGCTCAGGCAGAAACCGGCTGGCTCTTTGAAAATCGTTCACTTGCCGATTTTGCTCCTCAGAGCAATGTTCCGGATACTGTGCTTACAGTTACTGCTTATGATGCTGCGGGCAACAGCAAGGAAACCGAATACAATGTTGAATTTGATACAATTGCTCCTGCAGGAAAGCACCTTATCGACAAAAAGAATAAGGATTTGATCTTCCGTGTGGGAGAGAGCAATAATGAAACTGCAGAAATTACTGCCGCTTCACTTACCTGGAACGACGATCTCGATAAGGACGTAGGCGGTAAATATCAGGTTGGAACCTGGGGTACTGCCCGCACAATTACTATCCGCGGTGATTTTACTGAAGACGGTTCCGGCGTAAACATGATTTATTACAAGATTTACGACGGAGTTCCGACGGATACTGATCTGGAAAACTTCCTCGCAAACTACGCAACAACAAAAGACGGCTACTTTAGTCCGCTTGCTGAACGTGTAAGTCATCGTGTTTCTTACACTAAGGCCGACGGTACAAGGGCATTTGAAGAAATTGAATCATTGTTTAAAACTACAATTTCAGGTTTTGATGCAGAGAACAACTATCTTGCCCTCGTTGCGGTAGATAATGTAGGTAACGCAGCTCTTGATTCAATTTATGCAACTTCAATAAATGACACAAGTGCCGAAGCATCAAACGCATGGAACAACTCTGCAAATTTCTTCAGCTTGAACGTAGATAATGAGTCTCCGACCCTGAGTTCAACTACGAGTGGTGCTCAGTACACAAATAAGGTAAACGAAATTGCAGTTTCAGGAACTGTAAACGATAATGCTTCGGGAGTAAGTTCAGTCGTTCTGACATTAAATGTCCAAAACGTGAGCCAAAACGTGACTGGAACAATCACAACAATCGGCGCCCTCTCAAGCGCCTGGAATGCAACAATTCCGACAAGTCTGCTTCAGAAACTCGGTGACGGAACATACAACGTAAATGCAGCAGTAAAGGATGCTGCAGGTAACTCTAGTGCTTCAACAATATTTACCCTGCAGGTAGACGCAACTTCTCCGGTTCCTGCAATTACGACTCCTCTCAAGAATGCAAGCATTAACGGAACTATCTCCGTGACAGGAAGCGTATCTTACACAGGTGCAACTCCTGCAAGCCTTGCACTTTACTATACAACAACAGACCCGGCTCAAACGCCTCCAACTCTTGAAAATTTGACACAGTTCGGTTCAACAATAACAGATCCGGCTTTGATTTACAGTTATAAGTTTGAAAACGTAAACGTATATGATGTATTTGGCGAAGACACGGCAAGTGCAACTAAAGATGTATGGCTGATTCCGGTTGTAACTGATACTGCAGGTAACTGCAATATTTACACAGAAGATACATCTCATCTTAAGACTTATTCATATACTTTGGATACAAACTACTTTAAGTACACTGTTGACCGTGATTCAGACAGACCGACAATCCGTCTGATTAACCTTAACAAGCTTAGTGACGGTTCTTACATCTTAAAGTACGGAACAAACG
>JAILFZ010000117.1 GCA_024697295.1 Treponema sp. | reverse complement strand
AGCATTAAGTGAAAGTTCTGTTGCCTGTGAAACAGCGAACTCAGATATCCATCCTCCAGACGTTTCTACATTTGTTGCAGATAAATTAATTAATGTAACACCTTCAGAATCCATTATATTAACATAGTACCCTTCTTCAGATACCGACCTGTCTCCTGCAATCATGGCATCCCTGAGCTGGTTGATAACAACAACATCAAGCTCCGGACTATCTGTATCCATGTAAATTTCTGCAGACCGCCATTTTTTATTTGTGATAAGAAGCTTGAGAATGTCGTTTACATTCTTTCTTGCAAACGGGAATTTGCCGTTATAAGCTGTTTTGTCGTTTGTTCCATAATAAACCACTTGAATTTGTGAAGAACTGACTGAAGAAGCAGAGCCTGTTGTTTCAAGGCCGTCTGCAATTTCTACAAGGAAGTCTCCGATATCATAATAAATAACTGCGTCTGGATTTTTTGCCTCGGTAATATCAGTATCTGTTACATATAATTTGTAAAATCCGGACTTAAGTCCTGTACCTGTTACAAGCACCTGTTTATTATCTGCATCCACAACCGCTTTTAAATCTGGTTCCTCTGAGGTTTCTTCTGAGGGTTCTTCTAATTGGATTTTTGCTGAGTAGATTAGATCTTCCTCATTTATATTCACCAGAGAAACATATCCGTCAAACCATGGCAGAGTATAGTAAAAATCACCTGTCGACTCCTTGGCAAGGCCAACAGAGATATTTACTTCAGCATAGTCTCCGATTTCCACATCCGTTTTGGTGCCGGTGAGTGTCAGTTCCTCTCCTGAAATGCCCTCTTCGGATACAGGAGTATACGAACTTTTTGCAGTAACTGTATAAAGTCCTGCAGGAACTGTAAATGTAAAACTGCCGCCTGTTCCTGTCTGCACAATGTCATCGATAAAGCCGTTCTGGTCTTTAAAAGTAATTGTCCAGCCTTCAAAGTTACTCAAAGAGACACCTGACATGGGACTTATTGTACGGCTCTGGTTGGCGATATTGATTGTAACATTACCGCTTTTTGAATCTTTGTTTTTTTCTACTGTCAAATTGTTACAGCCTGCAAAAAGTGCAGCCGCTGCAAGAATTAAAACTGATAGTTTTTTCATTTTTCTTCTCCCTCTATTCCTGTGCTTGATACATTAATACAAATTGAATCTGCGCCGATTTTGACTGAGTGCCGTCGGTTACTACAACTATAAGTGTATTGAGTCCACCTTCCTCTGAATAATTGACATATTCATTTGTCAAACAGTCCAGACTGAAAGAACGTGAATGTACATCAAGTATATTATCATTCAGTATCCATTCATAAACTGCTGAATCACTTACAAACGGGTCTGTATTAAAGGCTGCTTTAAATTCAAGAGTAAAATCATCCCCTGAAACTGTAAATCCAGGATATGAGACAATATCAGCAGTTTGATCTTCTGTTTGTTCAAGTTTTTCACAGTCAATTGTCAAATCCGGAATTTCATTAACAGCACCCGTAACTTCAGCATCACAGCGGGTAAGTTCAACATTTAATTTGATTTTTGGTGAATCGACAGTGACTGCCTGCGATTCCCCGGAATAAAGCATTATTATTCTGTCTGTGCCAATCTGCCCGCTGATAAAAACATAAGCCTGGAGGCTGATTCCCATAGGAATGCCTGCAAACTTAAATGTGGTGCTTTTGTGTGAATCTATATCGTCTTTTGAAAGTGTTACGGTTTTAAAAAAATCCATCGCTCTTTCGTTTTTATGGAATTCTTCGCTTTCTGAAAACAGGCTGCATCCAATTATGTAACCTTCAAAACCAGCCTCTCGTGCAATCGACTCCACATTCAGTTCGACCTGTGCGTGACCCGCATCAAATAATGAACTGCAGGAACAAAGCAGGAACGGCAAAAATAATGTATAAAAAAGCTTCTTCATTTTTCCCCCTTAGAAACTTAACGTTAACGGCCTTGCCTGGACACAAGGAATCGCAGTTTTGCATGCGGCAAAATCTGCCGATGAAAAAACACTTATAACAAGTAATTTAACACTCAAAGGGTCAAATTTCAATAGATTGGAGATATTTTAATTAAATTTTGTCCATTGACAGAAAATAAAAAACTCCACTTCAAAATGAAGTGGAGTTCGTAAAATTACAGGATGTAATTTTTTATCTTTCAAGAAATCGCGAAGCGATTTGTTGTTGAGGTTAATTGCGAAGCAATTTACCTCTGAATTCGTCCAGAACCGTCGCCGCCTGCGAGCTTGTTAACTTCATCTTCAGAAACCATGTTGTAGTCTCCGATGATTGAGTGTTTGAGACAAGAAGCAGCAACTGCCCAGTTGATAGAATCCTGAGTGTTCATTCCTTTGAGCTGTGAGTGGATAAGACCGCCACCGAATGAGTCACCGCCACCTACGCGGTCAACAATCTGCATATCATACTGTTTTGAGAAAGCAAAGTCTTTGTCATCGCAGTACAAGAGAGCCTGCCAGAGGTTGCGGTTTGCGTTGATAGAAGTGCGGAGTGTGATTGCAACTTTCTTGAAACCGAATTTTTCCTTGAGCTGGCGAGCAACTGATTTATAACCTTCAGTGTTGAGTTCACCCTTTGTTGTATCTGTACCTTCTGATTTGATGCCGAATACATCGTTTGCGTCGTCTTCGTTAGAGATACAAACATCGATGTATTTACAGATTTCTGTCATTGCTTTGCGGGCTTCGTCTTTTGTCCAGAGCTTTCCGCGGTAGTT
>JAILFZ010000102.1 GCA_024697295.1 Treponema sp. | reverse complement strand
TTCGCTTTCGTCCAGTTCGCGCTCTTCTTCGATTAAGCGGGCTGCACGTTCAAGACTTACAACTTCTGCGCTGCCGTCAAAAACATTTACAATTGAATTATCTTTGTTGCGTAAAATCTGTTTGGTTCCTGCAAGACCGTCCAAAAAATCAGACTTGCCGCCTCCGTTCGCTCCGATTACAAGCCATGCTTCTCCCGCATTCATCTGCCAGCTGAGGGAAGCGATTTTGGTTTCCTTTGTATCCTGAATTCTTACATTCTCTAAGTTAACGATTGTCTGACTATCCATAAATTCAATTATATTGAATCGCTACTTTTTGGTACATCCGGGACAGTTTGCAGAGGGCCGGAATTATGCTATGATTTTTCTTATGGAAAACTTAACTGCCTTCGGCGATCAGTCAAAAAACGACGCTTCTGTTGAATTTTTAAGTAAATCAGCTTTCGGAAGATTTTTGTACAATGTAATTCTTTTTCTTCAGGTGCCAAAAATCCTGGGTGTCTTTTTGCGAAGCCCTTTTTCCAGAGGAATCATTCCGGGATTTATTAAAAAGAACAATATCGACATGAGCGCCTTTGAAGGCCGTAAATTCAAAT
The DNA here is from genome assembly GCA_024697295.1 of Treponema sp. Classification (GTDB taxonomy): domain Bacteria; phylum Spirochaetota; class Spirochaetia; order Treponematales; family Treponemataceae; genus Treponema_D. The sequence continues at coordinate 1,642 of JAILFZ010000102.1, read as the reverse complement.
CCTTCAACGACTTTTTTATACGCAAAAATGAAAGCATTGCAGTTGATGTGAGCGAAGGCCATTTGATTTCGCCGTCTGACAGTTTTTTGAGTGTTTATAAAATCAATAAAGATTCAACTTTTAACGTAAAAGGCTTTGATTATACTCTCAGGGATTTTTTTGAATCCGACGCGTTTGACGAAAAATTCCTTGACGGCGACTGTTTGATTTTCCGCCTTTGTGCAAACGACTACCACCGTTTCTGCTACATCGACAGCGGAAGTCAGGAAGAAAACCATTTTATCAGGGGAAAACTGTATTCTGTTCAGCCGGTTACCTGCGAAAACATCCGTGTTTATACCAAAAACCGCCGCAGCTGGACAATTCTTCATACAGCTGAATTTGGCGACGTTGCCCAGATTGAAGTAGGTGCCTTCAGCGTGGGAGGTATCGTTAACCACCTCAACGGCGGAACTTTTACAAAGGGCCAGGAAAAAGGTTACTTTGATCTGCACGGTTCAACAATCGTAATGCTCTTTGAAAAGGGAAAAATCAGTCTTCTCCCGGAAATTGCAGAAGCAACAAAAAACGGCAAAGAGTACCGCGTGCTTTACGGCCGGCAGATTGGTACAAAACTATAACCAAATAATTAGATTTTATATTTTTTTATTCAAAGTCTTCCCTTATTCTGAATTCAGGTTCAAATTGAACTCTGGAGGATTTTAATGAAAAAGTTAATCAGAATTTCAGCTGCTTTTTTACTTTTTGCTTCTGTTTGCTTTAATCTTACTGCAAAAGACAACAAAGAATATGTAAAACAGGAAATCAACGCCAGCGACAGATGTCTTCCGACATTCTACGAATCAATCAAAAACCGCTGGACATTTTCTATGGGCTATAAAGACGGTGCAGACCCGGCCCAGTGGAAAAAAGACGGCCTTGCCAAGGCCCGCGAACTCATGATTCAGGAAGAGGATAACACTCCTTTTGACATGGTTGTTCTTGAAACAGAAAAGCGCGACGGCTACACAGCTCAGAAAATCGTATTCAATATTTCCCGCGACAGCCGCGTACTTGCCTACCTTCTCGTTCCAAAAGGAAAGAAAAATGCAAAATTCCCGGCTGCACTGATGCTCCACGATCACGGTTCAAACTTTGTAATCGGTAAGGAAAAAATGGTTAAGGCTTTTGGTAAGGAACCTGAAGTTGCAGAACGCCTTAAGAGATCAGAAAGCTGGTGTGATTCATACTTTGGTAAAGACAGCAAAGGCAACGGAATCTATCCGGGTGATGAACTTGCAAAACGCGGATACGTAGTATTGAGTTTTGACGCTCTCGGATGGGGCGACCGCTCTGTAAAGGGATTCAGCACAGGAAGCCAGCAGTCACTTGGTTCAAACCTTTTTAACATGGGAACAAGTTTTGCCGGAATCATCGCTCAGGAAGACTGCCGTGCCGCAAAATTCCTTGCAAGCCTTCCTCAGGTAGACAAATCAAAGGTTGCATGTATCGGCTTTAGTATGGGTGGTTTCCGCTCATGGCAGCTTGCCGCAATCAGCGATGATATTACTGCCGCAGTAAGCGTTTGCTGGTTTGGAACAATGAAAGGCCACATCGTAGAAGGCGACGGTCAGCTCAAGGGTAACAGTGCATTCAGTATGCT
>JAILFZ010000047.1 GCA_024697295.1 Treponema sp. | reverse complement strand
GGTTGACTTTCCCTTGTCGGCCTGCACATTTGAAGGAGTTTTTAAGAGCCAGCCTTCGCCGCGGGTTGCGCTGACAGCCGGATCCGTTGCAGGTCCTTCAAGACTTTCTGCAAAGTTCTGCGCCGTTATTTTGTAAAAATAATGGTTTTTGTAAGCGTCGCTTGTTGCAGACGGGTTTGATAAAATCATGTCCGTGTATGAATTTGAATAGCAGTAATCGCAGATTGAATTATAATCACTTTCATCCGGAACATCGTATCCACCCGATGCATTTGTTGAACTTACAACTGCGCGTTCGATACGGTAGCTTGTCGCATAGTCGACTTCACTCCATGTAAGTTGAATTTTTCCGGCCAGGAGGCCCTGGCTTACAAAAAGCTGTGCGCTCGTACCAAGTTCTTCAATTTCTTCTTCACTGGCAAACAAATCGCCAAGGTTTGCAGGATTTGTATCAGTTGCCATATTTACCTTGCTCTGAAAAAGTTCCTGGCAGGAAGTAAGAGCCAGACAAACGGCTGCCGCGCATCCTAATCCAATCAGTTTAGTTTTCATCTGGCCACCATCCGTATGTTAAATTTTTAATTAAGTAGGCGCTGTCTTCGGGTACCATCATCATAGGCAGCCACTTGCGCCTTGTATCCACCTCTCCGGAAACATTACAGAGTTCTTTTGTTTCGCCGCTACGGGTAACAGTCACTTCAAGACTGGTTCCCCCGACCTCATTACAAAGGAAGTGTACCGTTGCATCGGCGCTGATTCCTGTGAGTGTTGAATCGGCAAGGCTCGTTGTAATGTCGATGCCGCCGTCGGTACGGAAATTATATGGATAAGAATCTGACCAACCTTTTAATCGAATTGATGACTCCGCAATTCCAATTGATAAAAAGTTACATGTTTCTCCTGAAGGGGTAAGCATATCTGGAGCAAAACTATTATAAGAAAATGATGCCTTATATTTTCCCAAATCAATTGAATTTGTGAAGAAGTCTATATCTTCAAAAACTGCTGTTCCTCCATTAGAAGTTGTAATTGTTCCCCCATCTTTATCATATAACAGTTTATCACCCACATTTGAATAATCCGCACTTCCGCCGGCTTCCTGATAAAATCCGTAAGTCATTGTCAAAAGTGCCGAACGGGCAATTTCTGTGTCAGTAAAGTTTCTGTAAGCGTAAACGCTCAGGTCTTCGCCCGCCGTACAGCTTACAGTTGCCGTAACGTCGTCTTTTGTGTAGCTTCTGACGCCTGCAATCCTGTAATAATGTTTTGGAGAGCGCAAAACTTTGAGGACGCCGGTTGTAGTTCCACCGTCAAAGCCGTCAAAAACAGGCTTGATTTGAATCATATTTACGCCGGATTTAACAAGTTCAATTTTTGTAGTCCCTGTATCGCTTAATTCGGCTGTTTTGCCAAAGTCATCGGCTGCAAGATCAATATTAACCTTTGCAATCTTAACCCAGCCGTTTGTGTCGTCCATATTTTTTACCTGAATTTCGTAATAATCAGGTCCCAGGGCACGGTTATCATAATCGTAAGAAACCCAGTTTACCTGCTCGGTGTAGCCTTCAATAAAGTTTGCAAATGGTTTCTGCATTGAAAGCAGATAACCCTTGTTCAACTGCTCGCTCGGGCTGTCCGATGCCATTTTTTGAGCAAGAACATCGAGGATGTACTGTTTTGGTTCAACTGTTGCGGCTGATTTATTGTAAACAACTGCAAACTCGTAAGCCTGTGTACGTGTATTTTCGCCAGGTGTTATTGAATAACTCATTTTTGCCTGGCTGCTTCTTACAACAGAACCTGCAAGACTCCAGCCATCGCCTGAATCGCTCTTTCTGTAATAAATGTACGGATCTTTATTTGCTCCGTCGTACGGCTGCTTCCAGGTAACTGTGATTATGCTTGAGTTCTGTGCTTTAGACGCTTCTACATCCTGGCCGTAGCCCCATGTTGCCGCAACAACTCCATCTACGTCCGAGTACACAACCTGTGAATCATCAGTCAGCTTCATCAAAGCTCCGTTTATTTCAAAACCAAAGTCGCCTTCAGCAAGGAGTGGAACTACAAAGTATCTGTAAGGCAGACCCGTGCAGATTTTTGCCTGGTTATTGCAGTAGGCTGCAAGCGAAGAATCCGCATTTTCTGTATAAACATAATTATCTGTCAGAACAATCTGGCTTCCGCTCTGGCTCACGGCAACATAAGAATCATCAATGTCTTCTCCCTGAACCTGTGCAGTCAAAGTTTCTGCTGAGATGTAGTAGCTGTCAATTTTTTCAATTTCGTTCAGCTGTGCATCCTTGTAAACTGCCCGTCCAACAAGGTAACCGGTTGCCCCATTAATGCCGTCCCATCTGATTTGAAGCTGGGTTTCGCTCTGGCGGGTTACGGCCATATTTGTGCAGGCAGGTCCCATTGTACAGCAGACTGCCTCAGCGGTTGTGGTGTCAGTCGTTGCCATATTTGAACTTACAACTTTTACCGTTACGCTCTTTCCGCTGATTGTCGCGTTGTCAAAGCCTGCAGGCTGATTGACTGTACATTTATATTTGCCTTCCGCATACTCAACAATGTCTTCTGCATTGATTGCAAGTGGAGTCTGGGTGTCATCGTCCGTGTAGTAAGCGGTAACCTGATAAGTTGAATCAGCCATTTGTACGGCATCCCAGTTGAATTCAATTTTATCGTAATATCTGGCATTTGAATTAATCTGAGCCGTACCCAAAGTTTTAAAACTTACCCCCTGAACTGCGTTGTTCGGGTCTGCCGGCGTTTTTAAACCGTTGCTTGCAGTGAGCGTGTAAAAACGGCAGTCACCGCTTGCAGCCGCGTGGTTGTAAGTTGCAATTCCTTCTTCCACGGTAAGCTCTTCATTTAAAAGTGTAATGCTTTCGGACGGCTGTAGAACTCCACCGGTTTCGTTCATCCAGGTCAAAGTGTATGTGTAGGCTTCGTTATAGGCAAATTGAATTATAAATTTGTCTGCAAAACCGTCAGTAACCGTAAAACTGTCAATTACCGGAATTCTGCTTGCGTCAGAAGTAACAATTTGTGTTCCCAGGGCGCTTGCGAGCGTAATTGCGTCTGATGCGCCAGTAGCGCCCGGCGGACAGATAAAAATTGAATATGTGTAATATCCTTCATCCGCGGCCGGATCTGTAAATTCAACCCGATAATGATTTACTTCTTCAATATTGTCATAAATAACAAGGGAAGTCTCTGCATTGTTTCCATCCAGATCTGTTTTTGTCTGCTGGATTATATATGTGTATTCCTGCTGGAACGGTTCAAAAGTCAGGGCTAAACTGAATTCAATCGAAGTGAATTTTGAATTTTCTGTGTCCTTCACATAGTTTGAATTTACAAAAAGCTGCGGACTGCAAATCAGCCAGCCCTGGTCCTGTGTACAGCTTGATTCAGAAGTTAAGGTTTTTGTTGTGTCATCTACGTAGGATTGAATTTTATAATCGTATTTTTTAGAAATCTGCGCCGTAGTATCAGTGTATTTAAGCACACTCAAACTTGAATATTTATAGTCTGCGCTGACTTCGCTTTCTTCACTCGTGCTTGGTTCAACAGTTAAGGCTGTACTGCTTGTTGTGCCAGATGTACAGTCAAAGTTGATGATTGAACCGGTTGCGTTTCCTTCCTTTACACATCCGATATAAGAAACAAGTTCAACAAAGTCCGAATCAGACTGTGTGGATTCCTTGCGCCAGATTTTAAAGTAAACCGGATGACGCTCGTAAACTCCGGTTGTAATTAAATAATCAACGTAAGCCGGAAGCTGCCAGTTCAAAAGAACGGCTGATGAACTCTGACCTTTTTGTGCGCTGAAGTTTACGGCACTCAAAGGCAAAAGCTTGCGGGCGGTTTCTGCGTCGAGCAGATCGCTCGATTCAATTTTATCCTGGGCACCGGTCAAGAAGGCGTCTACGCGGTAATAATATTCAGTTTTTGGGCTGAGTCCCGTTAAGGTTGCGCTCAAAGAGCCGTCGCTGACTGTAACGGACGAAACGGCATTCGTCTTGTCCTGGTCAAAGGCCGTAACTTCGTACATTATGTTTGCCTTATACGTGCTTGAGCTGCAGTTATCCATCCACCAGTTAATGGTAGAATTAGTTCCGTCAGAGCCCTGCTCAATAGAAGTAATTACCGGTGTGGCAAGTGTTGAACCAAAGGCAACGTTGCTGAAGGACGACTCGACATTGCTGTAGTTTACGGCTTTGATTTTAAAGTATCTGCTTTGTCCTGAAGCCTGGGTTACTTCAAACGAAGTGTCTGTTCCGCTGGCTTCGCCAATCTGTTCAAAATCAGCAAAAACATTTTGTGCAGCATAGATGTAATAAAGGCGGGCACCTTTTACACCTTCCCATGATAATTCAATTTTTTGAATTCCACCGTGGGTTGCTTTTAATAGCTGTGGTGCATCAAGAGTTTTTGCCACTGCGGCGGTATTGTCTGTTCCGTCTCCCACCGGAGAGCGTACAAGATTGTCTGAACAAGCCGCCAAAACCAATAAAAAAGCTCCTGTAAAGAGCGACTTACATTTAGCGATGTGTCTGAGCATAGTTTATTGTATCACTGTGCCCTTTTATTATCTATAAAAGATTTGTTCATTTTTTCAGTTTTGAATTCAGGGCAAAAAAAAGGAGAGGCGGCCGATACCCATAAACCGTCTCTCCCAAAAAGAATGGCTTCTTTTTAATTCACTATTAAGGTCTTTTATTAAAACGAACTGCTAGTCCTGGAGTGCGTCGTAGCCTTCCTGACCGGTTCTAACTTTTACAACGTTCTGAACATCGTAAACGAAGATCTTACCGTCACCGATGTGACCTGTGTAAAGAACTTCCTTAGCCGCAGAAATTACCAGGTCTACAGGAACTTCTGAAACTACAATGTCGACCTTGATTTTTGGAAGCAGGGTCATGTTGATTGGAGCACCACGGTACAGTTCTGTAGTTCCGTGCTGAACACCACATCCCAGAACGTTTGTTACTGTCATACCGGTTACGCTGATGTCATTCATTGCAGACTTGAGTTCTTCGAACTTGCTCTGTCTTGTTATGATAGACACCATATGGAATTTTGCATCCGGCTTTGAAGAAGCCTTTACAACCGGAATTGCCTTTTCTACAGGAGCTGCAGCTTCTTTTACGCTTGATCCGCCCAAAATCTGTGGAGCGAGCATAAAGTCTGCATAACTTGATTCAATACCGTGTTCAAGCTTATCAAGACCGATAACTTCTTCTTCCTTACTTGCACGCAATCCGTGTAACTTCTTAATCAATGTGAAGGTAATCAGCATACAAACTGCAGTCCAAAGGATAATTGCGCCTTCACCAAGACACTGAACACCAAGCTGCTTAAATCCGTGACCGTAGAACAAACCTGTATCTACGCTGAACAAACCGGCTGCGATTGTACCCCAGGCACCGTTTGCAAAGTGAACTGCAACTGCACCAACCGGGTCGTCAATGTGGAGCTTGAGGTCCAGTAATTCAACTACGAGAACTACAAGAATACCACTTACGATACCGATGATTGATGCACCGAGAGCGTCTGTTACGGCACAAGGAGCAGTGATTGCAACGAGGCCGGCCAGAGAAGCGTTCAATGTCATTGAAACATCAGGCTTACCGTTTTTAATCCATGTAAAGATCATTGTTGTAACAGCAGCAACAGCAGGAGCAATTGTTGTTGTTACAAATACTGATGCAAGACCGCCTACACCGTTCAACTGTGTACATGCTGCACCGTTAAATCCGTACCATCCGAACCAGAGGATGAATGTACCGAGGGCACCTAAAGTCAATGAGTGGCCAGGGATAGCGTTTACTTTAACAACTTTTCCGTTCTTGTCGTAATCATACTTACCGATACGCGGACCGAGGAAAGCGGCACCGATCAATGCGGCAACACCACCAACTGTATGAATTGCGGCAGAACCTGCAAAGTCGATGAATCCCATCTGGGCAAGCCAGCCATTAGAGTTCCATACCCATCCGGCTTCAATCGGATATACGATTGCACTGATTACAGCCGAATAAATACAGTATGCGCTGAACTTTGTTCGTTCTGCCATGGCTCCCGAAACGATTGTTGCGGCAGTTGCACAGAACACAAGGTTAAACACAAAGCTTGACCATGGAAAATCATTGTAGTTTGTAAAAAGCTGTAAATCAGGCTTACCGATTACACCAAAAAAATAGTTTTCACTCATCATTAGTGTAAAACCAATCAACATGAACATCGGAGTTCCGATACAAAAGTCCATGAGGTTTTTCATAATAATGTTTCCGGCGTTCTTTGCACGGGTAAAGCCGGTTTCGACCATTGCAAAACCACACTGCATAAAGAATACCAGGGCGGCTCCTATCAAAAACCATACGCCCCAAATTGAATCTGCGTCCATAAATTACCTCCAGATATTTATTTTTTAATACCCGCGGCCCTTTGCCGCGGAAATATACTTTTATCGTACGCTGTACAAAAGTTCAGCGTAGCTTGGAACAGGCCATTTGCATGCAGGAACATAACCTTCAAGCTCATCAACCAGTTCACGTAAATCACCCATTTTTGCAAATACAGTGTTGCGGTAGTAAAGCGCAGTCTTGCCTGCTTCACTGAGTTTTGCAGCACCGTCTACAGCCTTTTCAAGTTCCTGAACTCCGCTGTAAATCTTTGCAGTGAGTGTGCTGATCTTTTTGAGAAGGTCAGCTTCGTAACTGTCATCCACACCGCCGGCTGTCTTTTTTAATTCGATTGTCTCAGCCAGTTCCTTTGCATAAGAACTTGCGGCAGGAAGATAAAGTTTTCTAACCATATCGATGCTTGTCAGGGCTTCGATGTTGATTATTTTTGTATAGTTTTCGTTATGAATTTCGTAGCGGCTGGTCAATTCAACCTTGCTGTAAACTCCGTGCTTTTCAAACAAATCAACATTCTTTTTATCAAGAATTTTTGTAAGGGCTTCTGGAGTTGACTTTAAGTTAAGCAAACCGCGTTTTTCTGCTTCTTTAACCCACGAATCGTCATAACCGTTTCCGTTGAATATGATTCTCTTGTGTTCTTTGATTGTTTTGAGAATCAAAGCATGCAGATCTTTGTTGAAATCCTTTGACTTTTCCAGAACTTCAGCAAACTGAGCAAGTTCTTCTGCAACTGCCGTGTTGAGGAAAACGTTTGCGCAGGCAATTGATTCGCTGGAACCAAGCATACGGAACTCAAATTTGTTTCCTGTAAATGCAAATGGTGAAGTACGGTTACGGTCTGTTGCATCCTTGTTGAATTCAGGAAGAACAGTTACACCGATCTGCATCTTCTGTTTTTCGTGTTTACCGTATGGTTTTCCTGCTTCGATGCTGTCGAGGATGGCACTCAATTCGTCACCGAGGAACATAGAAACGATTGCCGGAGGTGCCTCGTTTGCACCGAGACGATGGTCGTTACCTGCAGAAGCAACAGAAATGCGGAGCAGATCCTGGTAGTCGTCAACAGCCTTGATTACGGCAACAAGGAAGAGCAGGAACTGTGCGTTGCTTTCCGGAGTTGCACCAGGGTCAAGAAGGTTTTTACCGGTATTTGTACTGATAGACCAGTTATTGTGCTTACCGCTTCCGTTTACACCTGCAAACGGTTTTTCATGAAGCAGACAAACCATACCGTGGCGGCTTGCAACCTTGCGCATCATTTCCATGGTGAGCTGGTTGTCGTCGCAGGCAATGTTTGTTGTGCTGAAAATCGGAGCAAGTTCGTGCTGGGCCGGAGCTACTTCGTTGTGTTCAGTTTTGGCAAGAATTCCCAGTTTCCAGAGTTCTTTGTTCAAATCCTTCATGAATTCCTGAACACGAGGTTTAATCATTCCGAAGTAGTGATCTTCGAGTTCCTGTCCCTTTGGAGACTTTGCACCAAACAAAGTACGACCAGTAAAAATAAGGTCTTCACGCTTATCATAAACGCCCTTATCAACGAGGAAGTATTCCTGTTCAGGGCCGACAGTTGTTTTAACGCTTGTAACATTTTCGTTTCCTTCAAAAAGATGCAGGATTCGGACAGCCTGTTTGCTGATGGCCTGCATTGAGCGCAGAAGCGGAGTCTTTTTGTCCAGTGCTTCGCCTGTGTATGAACAGAATGCAGTTGGAATACACAAAGTTCCGTCTTTTATAAATGCGTAACTTGTCGGGTCCCACGCTGTGTAACCGCGGGCTTCAAATGTTGCACGGATACCGCCGCTCGGGAAGCTGGATGCATCAGGTTCACCCTGAACAAGTTCCTTGCCTGAAAATTCCATGATAACTTTGCCGCCGGCTGCCGGAGCAATAAAGCTGTCGTGTTTTTCGGCAGTTGTACCGGTCAACGGCTGGAACCAGTGTGTAAAGTGTGTGGCACCTTTTTCAATAGCCCAGTCCTTCATGGCATTTGCAACGATATTTGCAACTGCACTGTCAAGTTTTTCTCCGCCATCGATTGTTTTCATCAACTGTTTATAAGTCTCTTTTGGAAGACGTTCCTTCATAACAGTTTCATTAAAAACATTCTGTCCAAAAATCTCTGTTACTTTTTCCATTTTTTTTTAAGCCTCCTGTTGCTTGAAAAACAAAAAGGCGCCGGATCCGATGGTTTGAGCCACGAATTCGACGCCTTTGTCGTAAAAACAAAAAAGAGGTCGCAGAAAGTTCAATTTCTGCGACCTCTTTGTCGTTATTAATTTGTTTATACCGCATAACACGAAAATATGTCAACAGGTTTTAAAAAAAATTTTTTAAATTCCCTCTCATTGACCTAATTATTCAATAGTTCTATAATCGTTTCAACTTGAACAACGACGTTCATTTAATTCTACGCGTATTGTCGCTGAATTAAGTGGCGTCTTTTTTTTTTGCTCAAATGAGGAAGAAAAATGAAAAAAGCATTTCTTATTCTCGCTGACGGGACAGTTTTTTGCGGCCAGTCAATTGGCGTTCAGGGCAAAACCATCGGCGAAACCGTTTTTACAACCGGAATGACCGGTTACCAGGAAACACTGACAGATCCAAGTTATTTTGGACAAATTGTTACACAGACTTTTCCCTTGATTGGAAACTACGGAGTTATTCCGGAAGATTTTGAAAGCGCCAGAAGCTTTGTAAAAGGCTACATTGTGCGGCAGCTTTCTGATCATCCTTCCAATTTCCGCTGTCAGGGAGATCTGGATTCATTCCTTAAAAAACAGAATATTGTAGGAATCAGCGGAATCGATACCCGGCAGCTGACAAAAATCCTCCGCGAAAGCGGCGTTATGAACGGAATGATAGTTTCTGAGGACGAAGCAAAATCACTCAACATTACAGACACAGAAGAACACAGATTAACAAAGATAGAAGATCAAAAATTATTAAACGAAATCCGTGAATACAAAATTGAAAACGCAGTAAAAAGCGTTCAAAATGCAGGAATTGAAAATTGCCTTCAAGGGCCGGCCGCTCAAAACGGCTCTGGATATAAAGTTGCCCTCTGGGATTATGGAGCCAAGGCAAACATCCGGCGCGAACTTGAAAAACGCGGCTGCAGGGTAACGGTTGTTCCGTGCACGGCAACTGCAAAAGAAATCCTGGACTTAGATGTTGACGGACTCATGCTCAGTAACGGTCCCGGAGATCCTGCCGAAAACACGGGTATAATTCAGGAAATTAAAAATATCTGTGACTATGACAGGGCGCAGAAAGATTTAAAAAAACAAATCGCAATTTTTGGAATTTGTCTCGGACACCAGATGCTTGCCCTCGCACAGGGTGCTGCAACTTCAAAACTCAAATACGGACACCGGGGCGGAAACCATCCGGTTAAAGACCTTGAAAACGGCCGTGTATTCATCACGAGCCAGAACCACGGTTATGCCGTAGAAAGTGCAAGCCTTAAAGGCGGTGCAAAAGAAAGTTTTGTAAACTTAAACGACAACACCTGCGAAGGAGTACGATACCAGGATATTCCTGCATTCAGCGTACAGTTTCACCCGGAAGCCTGCGGCGGCCCGCACGACACAAACTTTTTGTTTGATGAATTTATTCAACTGATGGCCCGCCTTGATGGAGAGAAAAATGGCACTAAATAAAGATATTCACAAAGTAATGGTTATCGGCTCGGGACCGATTATTATCGGACAGGCCGCAGAATTTGACTACGCAGGCAACCAGGCCTGCCGCGCCCTCAAAAGTCTTGGTCTCGAAGTTTGTCTTGTAAACTCAAACCCGGCTACCTTGATGACTGACCCTCACATGGCAGACGAAATCTATATTGAACCTCTGACTTTGAAAACAATCGAACGTATTATCGAAAAAGAAAAGCCGGATTCACTTTTATCTACTTTGGGAGGACAGACTGCCCTTACACTCAGCATGGAACTTGCAAAGTCGGGCTTTCTGGAAAGCCACGGCGTAAAACTTCTTGGCGCAAATCCTTTAACAATCGACAAGGCAGAAGACCGCCAGATGTTTAAGGATACTATGCTCAAAATCAACCAGCCTGTAATTCCATCAAAGGTTGTTACAACTTACGAAGACGCCATCGACTTTGTTCATAACGAAATCGGTCTTCCGGCAATCATCCGCCCGGCATTCACTCTCGGTGGAACAGGCGGCGGTATCTGTAAAACAGAAGCAGAACTCGACGAAATCGTAAAAAACGGCCTGCACCGCTCACCGATTCACCAGATTCTGGTAGAAAAATGTATCTCAGGCTGGAAAGAAATTGAATTTGAAGTAATGCGCGACAGTGCAGGCAACGTAATTACAGTCTGCTCGATGGAAAACATTGACCCGGTCGGAATCCACACCGGGGACTCAATAGTTGTTGCCCCTACTTTAACACTTGCCGACAAAGAGTATCAGATGCTTCGTTCGGCTTCCCTAAACATCATCTCAGAACTTAAAATCGAAGGCGGATGCAACTGTCAGTTTGCCCTGAATCCGGATACTTTTGAATACGCAGTAATTGAAGTTAACCCGCGTGTTTCGCGCTCTTCCGCACTCGCATCAAAGGCAACCGGTTATCCGATTGCAAAGGTTGCAGCCTTTATTGCAGTCGGACTCACGCTCGATGAAATTCCAAACTTTGTAACCAAAAAAACAAAGGCTTGCTTTGAACCAGTCCTCGATTACGTAGTTGTAAAAATGCCTAAATTCCCGTTTGACAAATTTGTTTACGGCCGCCGAAACCTCGGAACCCAGATGAAGGCAACCGGCGAAGTTATGGCAATCGGACAGAGTTTTGAAGAAGCCCTGTTAAAAGCTGTACGCGGTGCAGAACTTAAAACCGACAGTCTCGAACTTCCGGCATTCAAAAATGAAAGCGACAGAAAAATCATTCTCAGCGTCGGCGAACCTACCGACCGCCGCATTTTTGCAATTTACGAAGCCCTCAAACGAAACATTCTCTCTGTCGAAGACGTACACGAAATTACGCAGATCGACCGCTGGTTCCTGTGGAAAATCAACCGCATAGCCCACGAACATCTTTCTTACAAGCCAAATTCGTTCAAAATGGTTGACACCTGTGCCGGCGAATTTGCTGCGGAAACCCCGTACTTTTATTCAACTTGTGGCGGAGTGAACGAAGCCGAAGAATATCTTAAAAGCAAAGAAAAATCTCAGGCAAACAGCCAGAAAAAATCAAAGGGAACAATCATCGTTCTCGGCTCGGGCCCGATTCGTATCGGTCAGGGAATTGAATTCGATTATGCGAGCGTTCAGTGTGTGTGGGCGCTCAAAAAACTCGGCTACGAAGTTGCAATCATCAACAATAACCCGGAAACCGTTTCAACCGACTTTGATACGGCAGACAGGCTTTATTTTGAACCTTTGACTCCCCTTGATGTAATGAACGTCATTAACACAGAAAAACCGATTGGAGTTGTAGTTGCCTTTGGCGGACAAACTGCCATCAATCTGACAAAGTTCCTCGACGAACAGGGAATCCGCATCTTTGGTACAAGCGCCGACGCAATCGACCTTGCCGAAGACCGTGAACGTTTTGAAGAGCTCTGTGACAACCTCAACATCAACCGGCCACGCGGAATGACAGTCTTTACGGAAGTAGAAGCTCTCGAAGCCGCCGCACGTATCGGTTATCCGGTTTTACTGCGCCCGAGTTACGTTCTTGGCGGGCAGAACATGATTATTGCCCACACAAGCGCCGACGTTAAAGAATATATGGCAATTATTTTAAGCCAGAAAATCGAAAATCCGGTTTTAATAGACAAATACATGGAAGGCCTTGAACTTGAAGTTGACTGTATCTGCGACGGTTCAAAGGTTTTAATTCCTGGAATTATGCAGCATGTTGAACGCACCGGCATCCATTCAGGAGACTCCATTGCCGTGTACCCGAGCTTTTCGATTCCGGACAATCTCAGGGACAAAATCGTGCGCCAGTCTACAGACCTTGCCCTTGCCCTCAAAACAAAGGGAATTGTAAATATACAGTACCTGATTTATAACGATGACCTTTACATTATCGAAGCCAATCCGCGTTCAAGCCGCACTGTTCCGTACATTTCAAAGGTTACAGGCGTTCCGATGGTTGAACTTGCAACCCGTGCCATGATGGGCGAACACATTGAAGACATGGGCTTTGGCACAGGACTTTATCCGAGTGCCCGATACATTGCGGTTAAAGTCCCGGTATTCAGTTTTGAAAAGCTGATGGACGTTGATACAGCACTTGGACCAGAAATGAAGTCCACCGGCGAAGTTCTCGGCCTTGCAAAAACCCGCACCGAAGCCCTCTACAAGGGAATGACGGGCGCAAAGATAAAACTTATCCGGCCAAAGAAGGATCCGAAAGCACCAAAGGGATTTTTGTTCAGCGTTAAAGACTACGATCTGCCGGAAATTCCTGCCCTTGCAAAGCGCTTCCATGATTTAGGATTTGAATTATACGGAACCGACGGAAATGCCCGCACAATTGAAAACTCGGGGCTCCCTGTTACGCACGTAAATAAAGTTCACCAGAATTACAGCGACAACGTAATGACACTGCTTGAAAGCGGCAAAATTTCTTACGTACTCTCAACTTCTGCCAAGGGACGAAACCCTGACGCAGAAAGCGTAAAGTTCCGAAGACATGCGGTAGAAAAGGACATTGAATGCCTTACCGCAATCGACACTGCAAACGCCCTCGCAGATTGTCTGGAGAGCGGTTACAGCCAGGAGAATTACGAACTGGTAGATATTAAAAAGATTTTTTAGACCGGATATTTACCGCAAAAACAACCGCGGCAAAAGTCCGTGCCGCCGAGGGCGCGCATCATTCCTTCAAGGCTGATAAACGCAAGGGAATCTGCCCCGATTTCCTGGCAGATTTCTTCCACTGCGTGAGCCGAAGAGATGAGTTCGTTCCTGGATGGAGTGTCGATTCCCAAATGGCACGGAAACTTTACCTGACTCGAAGAAACCCTGAAGTGAACTTCCTTTGCCCCGGCCCTGCGCAAAATCTGAACAAGGCGGCGGCTTGTAGTTCCGCGGACTATGGAGTCGTCAATTACTACAACCCTCTTGTCCTTTAAGTCACTGGCAATAGCATTCAGTTTTACAAACACCATTGCCTCGCGTTCTGCCTGAGTAGGTGCGATAAATGTGCGTCCGATGTATTTATTTTTGATAATTCCCATCACATAGGGAATTCCGGAGGCCCGGGAGTAACCCATTGCCGCTCCGATTCCGCTGTCCGGCACGCCGATAACAACATCCGCATCCACAGAACTTTCCCTGGCAAGTTCTTCGCCAAGATGATATCGTGCTTCCTGGACACTGATTCCGTCAATTACGGAGTCCGGGCGGGCAAAGTATACGTATTCAAATATACAAGTTTGTTTTTGAATCTGGTCTTCGCGGTGGAACGATTTGATTCCGTCTTTGTTGATGACAACGATTTCGCCAGGTGCAATATCGCGGACAAACTGACCGTTGCAGGCGTCGATTGCACAGCTTTCGCTTGCCAGAATATAACCGTCACCGACTTTTCCGAGGCACAGAGGACGGATTCCGTTTGGGTCACGGACTCCAATCAATGTGTCCTGTGTAATGATACAAAGTGCGTAGGAGCCCTTTATCAATTCAATTGTATTTAAAAGAGCTTTTTCCATTCCATCTTTATAAGAACGGGCAATAAGTTTTAAAATTACTTCCGTGTCACTTGTTGAATTAAAAGTGTAACCCGAGTCTTCGAGCAGGCCGCGCAAAGGTTCGTAGTTTACAAGCTGACCGTTATGGGCAAGAGCTACCGAGCCCAGCTTAAACGAGGCAAGGAACGGCTGTGCGTTTTCGATTCCGCGGCCGCCTGCAGTGGCGTATCTGACATGTGCCACCGCAACAGAGCCTTCAAGCTGTGCCAGATCGTCCTTTTTAAACACATCCTGAACAAGGCCCATATTTTTTGTGAGTGTAATCTGAGTACCGTCAGAAACCGCAATTCCGGCGCTTTCCTGACCGCGATGCTGCAAACTTACCAGACCATAATAACAAAGCCGGGCCGCATCCTCACAGCCCCAGACTCCAACCACGCCACATTCGTCATGTAAACCCATTTTAGCCTCGAGTTAAAACACTAAGATAATCATCTGGAATTACTTTTTTAAATTTACCGATGTAATTCGGCCAGTCAGCAAGAATTTTCTTTGCCTTGATTGAACCGGTTTCTTTTGCATGATTTTCTATGAGTTCGTACAGTTTCTGAACATCAGGATTTTTTCCGCTGCCGTCAGATTTGAGGGCAGTTGTTTTATCATCAAGTTTGTACATTGTAACAAGGTCCGTATTCAGTCTTGTGTACAAATCGTGGTCCTCATCAAGCACGTATGCAACTCCGCCGCTCATACCTGCGCAGAGATTTTTGCCAGTCTGTCCGAGAATTACTGCAAATCCGCCTGTCATGTATTCCAGTCCGTGGTCGCCGCAACCTTCTGTAACGATTGTTGCCCCGGAATTTCGAACTCCAAAGCGCTCGCCTGCAATTCCGTTGATAAAGCCGTAACCGCTTGTCGCACCAAAGAAGGCTACGTTTCCGACGATTATGTTCTGCTCGGCAACGCCTTCAAAGTCAGCAGACGGCTTGATTACGATTTTTCCACCGCTCAGGCCCTTTCCCACAGCGTCGTTTGCGTCCCCGTCCAGTTTGAGGGTAAGTCCCTTTGGAATAAAGGCTCCAAAACTCTGACCTGCGCCGCCTGTAAAATTCAAAACGTAAGCGTCGTCTTCCAGTTTTGAACCGAATTTTTCCTGAATTTTTGAACCGAACACAGTTCCAACCGCGCGATCCACGCAGTTAACTGAATATGTTCCGCCCATGTCATTTTTAGAACCCAAAGCAAGATCGGAAATCTCATCAAGAGACTTTTCAATTTTGCTGCTCTCCGGTTCAATTGCCTGAGCCGTGTTTTGAGTTTTCCATTCTTCACTGACAGGAACGATAATACGGGAAACATCCAGAAGTCCTGCACGGCTGAATCCCTGTTCATTCTTAAATTTGAGCAGGTCCGTGCGGCCACACATCTCCTGAATTGAATGCATACCAAGTTTTGCCATAAGTTCGCGGGTTTCCTGAGCGATAAAACGCATAAAGTTTTCTACGTATTCCGGCTTTCCAGGGAACTTTTTGCGGTTTTCCGTATTCTGTGTTGCAACTCCGAACGGACAGGTGTCCAGATTGCAGACACGAAGCATACGGCAGCCGATTACGATGAGCGGTGCCGTCGCAAAACCAAATTCCTGTGCACCAAGAAGGCAGGCAATTACTACGTCACGGCCGCTCATCAACTTTCCGTCAGTTTCGAGGCGGACTGTTGAGCGCAGCCCGTTTTGAATCAATGTCTGGTGGGTTTCAGCAAGACCCAGCTCCCACGGTAAGCCCGCGTGATGAATTGAACTCAATGGAGCGGCACCTGTTCCGCCATCGTGTCCGCTGATTAAAATCAGTTCGGCTCCGGCTTTTGCAACACCTGCCGCAATTGTACCAACGCCGCTTTCACTTACGAGCTTGCAGCTTATTTTTGCTTTCTGGTTTGCGTGCTTCAAGTCAAAAATCAACTGGGCAAGGTCTTCAATTGAATAAATGTCGTGGTGTGGCGGCGGCGAAATCAGGCTTACCCCCGGAGTTGAATATCGTGTTTTAGCAATCCACGGGTAAACTTTTTTGCCTGGAAGATGTCCGCCTTCACCAGGTTTTGCGCCCTGAGCAAGTTTGATTTGAATTTCTTTTGCGCTCAAGAGGTATTCTTCTGTTACGCCAAAACGTCCGGAAGCAACCTGTTTGATTGCTGAATTTGATTCTGTTCCAAGGCGGTCTTCTGCCTCGCCTCCTTCGCCGGAATTAGACTTTCCGCCAAGACGGTTCATTGCAATGGCAAGACACTTGTGGGCTTCTTCCGAAATTGAACCGTAACTCATCGCACCTGTCTTAAAATACTTAACGATGTCGTCTACGCTTTCTACTTCATCAAGTGGAATTTCTTTAGCCTTGTCAAAATTGAATTCAAAAAGTGCACGCAAGGTATGAGGATGCTTTGTATCATCTACCATTGCCGTGTACTGCCTGAACTTGTTCCAGTCGCCTTCTTTTGTCGATTCCTGCAAAAGTTGAATAACCTTTGGTGTAATAAGGTGATCTTCGCAGCCTTCAAAATTCTTGAATTTATGTTCACCGAGGGGAGCAAGTTTAATCGCACCGGTCAGTTTTTCCTCAGAATTTCCATAAGCGTCTGCATGGTGATACAAAATGTCTTCCTGAATTTCTTTGAGGCCGATACCACCGATGCGGCTTACTGTGTTTGTAAAATACTTGTCTGTAACTTCCCTGTTGATACCAAGCGCTTCAAAAATCTGGGCACTCTGATAAGACTGAAGAGTACTGATACCCATTTTGGCCGCAATTTTTACGATACCGTTCATGATTGCGCGGTTGTAATCGTCGATTGCCGTGTGGTAATCCTTGTCCAAGAGTTTTTTGTCGATTAATTCGGCAATGCATTCGTGGGCAAGGTATGGATTTACAGCACGGGCACCATAGCCAAGACACATTGCAACCTGATGAACGTCCCTTACTTCACCGCTTTCAAGGATTACAGAAACCTCCGTTCTGCGGTGAGTGCGGATTAAATACTGTTCAACTGCGCTTACTGCAAGGAGTGATGGAATTGCAAGATGGTCTTTATCAACTCCGCGGTCTGACAGAATAATTATGTGGTAGCCTTCTTCGTAGGCTTTGTCGATGTCTGCAAAAACACGGTCAACAGCCTTTTCCAAAAAGTCGTTTTTTACGCCTGAATTTTTATCTGCGCCAAGTTTATCCGATTCAATCAAAAGAGAAACCTTCTTTACACGAAGGCCCGGCTTATCAATTGCCGAAATCTTTAACAAATCGGTTCCGGTCAAAACCGGATTATGAATTTCGAGAACCTGGCAGTTTGTTTCCTTTGGATTTAAAAGGTCTCCGTCCTTTCCAAGGAAAACAGTTGTGTCGGTAACGATTTTTTCGCGAAGACTGTCAATTGGAGGATTTGTTACCTGGGCAAAAAGCTGCTTAAAGTAACTGTAGAGCGGCGGATGTTTTTCGCTCATTACAGCAAGAGGAGTATCAACGCCCATTGCACCGGTTGGTTCAATGCCGTTTTTTGCCATCGGCAGAACTACGTCGTTTACGTCTTCAAGACACCAGCCGAAGGCCTTGTACAGTTTATCGCGTTCTTCCTGTGTGCTTACAGGAATTTTATGATTAGGAATTTTTACATTTGCAAGCGAGAGAAGGTTTTGATTCAACCATTCTCCGTACGGATACTGGCTTGAGTAGTAATCCTTGATTTCTTCGTTTGTAATAAGTCTTTTCTGTTTTGTGTCTACCAGAAGCATTTTGCCCGGCATCAGACGGCTTTTTGTGACAATGTTCTTTTCGTCAATATCAAGAACGCCGACTTCGCTCGAAAGAATGAGCATATTGTCCTTTGTAATGTAGTAGCGGCTCGGGCGCAGGCCGTTTCTGTCGAGTGTTGCCCCGAGAATTTCACCGTCACTGAATAAAATTGCAGCAGGACCATCCCAGGCTTCCATCATGGTTGCCCAATAGTGATAAAAATCCTTTGTTTTCTGGTTTATAGTATTGTCGTGCTTCCAGCTCTGCGGAATACAAACAAGAACTGCCAGCGGCAGAGGCATACCGTTCATCAAAAAATACTCGAGGGTGTTGTCGAGCATTGCGGAGTCACTGCCGGTTGTGTCAATTTCGCCGCGGCGGGCAATCATTCTGTCCACGTTTCCGCGTATTGTGTTAATTTCGCCATTGTGAGCAATGAGACGGTTCGGATGGGCACGCTGCCAGCTCGGATTTGTATTTGTACTGAATCTCGAGTGGACGATACCAAGTGCCGATTCATATTCATTTGAATTCAAATCTTCATAGAATGTGCGCAGCTGACCTACGAGGAACATTCCCTTGTAAACGATAGTTCTGCTCGAAAGTGAACATATGTAGGTTCCAGAACCTGCACCGGCTTTTTCAAAATCACGGCGAGCCTTGTAAAGCTCCTGGTCAAATTCAAGACCGGCTTTTACTGAACCTGGTTTTGCGATAAAAACCTGCTCGATTACAGGCATGCAGTCCCGGGCTTTTTTGCCAAGGACCTCCTTTTTTACAGGAACACTTCTCCAGCCAAGGATTGTAAGTTTGTGTTTTTCGCAAACTTCTTCAAAGCGATGTTTTTCTGAATCAGCAGAAACGGCACTTCCTTCCGGCGGCAAAAAAAACATTCCGACTGCGTATTCGCCTGCGTTGAGGGAACCGACGAGTTTTGCACATTTTTTTGCAAAATATGAGTGGCAGATCTGGAGCAGAATACCTACGCCGTCTCCGGTTTTGCCTTCTGCATCTTTACCTGCCCTGTGTTCAAGTTTTTCTACGATGGAAAGCGCATTGTTTACTACCGTATTGCTTTGAATTCCATCAATGCTGACAACTGCGCCGATACCGCAGTTGTCGTGTTCAAACGAACTGTCGTAAAGTGTCATTATTTGTACGCCTCCAGATGAACTCCGCCGATAGCTCTTCCCGATGGTTCGTCCATGTTTTTCCATGCAGCATCCCACTCAAGGGCCTTTGCAGTTGAACATGCAACACCCGCTTCATGTGGAACAACTTTTGCAGCGCTGTCACTAGGGAACAGTCTGCTGTAAATCTCGCGGTAATAATATTCTTCTTTTGTTTTTGGCGGGTTAACCGGAAAGCGGTTTTCGCGTCGTGCAAACTCAGCGTCACTAACCTTTTCTTCAGTCATTTTTTTGAGGGTATCTATCCAGCTGTAACCAACACCATCACTGAACTGCTCCTTCTGTCTCCAGCAAATTTCTTTCGGGAGGTAGTCTTCAAAAGCCTTTCGCAAAATCCATTTTTCCATACGTTGCTTCGCACCGTTTGCCTGTTGGAAATTATTGACGTTTGCGCTTTCGCGCATTGGCATTCTCTGTTTTCCGCCGCCGAGTTTGATGTTCATTTTGTCAGACGGATTCAATCTCATCGCAATATCGATAAATTCCTTGTCAAGAAACGGAACGCGTCCTTCAACGCCCCATGCGCTCAAAGATTTGTTTGCGCGGAGACAGTCATACAGATGAAGTTTACTCATTTTTCGCACAAGTTCTTCATGGAATTCCTTTGAATCCGGAGCCTTATGGAAATACAGATATCCGCCAAAAAGTTCGTCACTTCCTTCGCCCGAAAGTACCATTTTAATTCCCATCGATTTGATTACGCGGGCAAGAAGGTACATAGGAGTTGAGGCACGGACAGTTGTTATGTCATAAGTTTCTATGTGGTAAATTACATCTTCAAGGGCATCGAGTGCTTCCTGAATCGTAAAATGAACTTCGTGATGAATCGTTCCGATGTATTCGGCAGCCTTTCTTGCAGCTTCAAGGTCAGGCGAACCTTCAAGACCTACTGCAAAACTGTGGAGCTGAGGCCACCAGGCTTCTGCCTTATCGCCCGACTCAACACGTTTTTTACTGAACTTTTGTGTTACCGCTGCAATAATCGAACTGTCCAGACCTCCAGAAAGCAGAACCCCGTACGGAACGTCACTCATAAGCTGCTGTTTGACTGCAGTTTCCAGACCGTCTTTTAGTTTTTGAATTATAGTCGGATTTATAACATCCCCATCTTCGTCAGTAGCTTTAGGGTTGTTTTTTACATTGTCATAACTTTCCCAGTCGCGTTTGTACCAGCGCTCCGGTTTTGGGGTTGAACTCTTATCCCCCGAATACAGATAACAGCCGTTAGGAAATTCTTCGATAGTCTGGCAAATGCCTTCAAGAGATTTTAACTCACTGGCAACATAATAGCGTCCTGCCTTATCCCAGCCCTGATACAATGGAATTACACCGATTTCGTCACGGCCAATCATGTAGCAGTCACGCTTGCTGTCATACAGGGCAAAAGCAAAAATTCCGGAAAGTTCTTCCATCATTGCGGTAAAGTCCCCGGATTCAACATATTTTTTGTAAAGCGGCAGAATTACTTCACAGTCAGACTGTGTTTTAAAAGAATATTTGCCTTCAAAAGCTTTTCTTATTTCCTGATGGTTATAAATTTCACCGTTTACTGCGAGGATTATTGAATTGTCATCGCTTACCAGAGGCTGTTTTCCTGAAAGCGGGTCAACGATTGCAAGACGCTCATGGCTCAAAATTGCATTATCGCCGGTATAAACGCCGCTCCAATCCGGACCGCGATGACGAATTTTTCTGCTCATTTCCAGAACCTGGGCCCTCAAAGCATCTTTAAGAACCTGATCTACAGGCTGGTCTTGAGTTTTTAAATCAAAAGCTCCAACAAATCCACACATAATAACCTCCGGCAAGCAAAAAAAAAGAGGTCGTAGACAACATTCTTAACCCTTTCAGTTAAGAAAATTATCTACGACCTCTTTGTCGTTAGTTTTTTTATACCGCAATATAATATTTTTTGTCAACAAGGTTTTTAACTTGTATACTAAAAAAAAATGTGTCAAAATTAAGGTAAGTTAAATAAAAAGGAGGCTTTTTCCTACAATGAAAAAATTCTTTTTACTTTCTGCCCTCATTATCGCAGGAGCTTCGATGTTTGCTTCACCATGGGAAAGCAATCTTATTACAGGAATAATGTTTAATACCCAGAAGACTGATATAGAAAAATCCGGCATAGATGACATTTCTTCAATCGGATACGGTTTAGAGGCAGGCTATCTTGGAATTCACGAAAGCGGCTTTACACTCAAGGCAAACGGCTCATTCGGTGTTGCCATAAGCGACCAGGTTAAATTCAATCCGGACTCCTCAAATCTCGGTGTGTACGGTAACCTCGCTGTTGGGACCGGATATTCGTCGCAAGTCTCAGAAAAATTAATGCTTTCATTTACATTTATGTTTGGCGTAGACATAATTGAATTTGAAGAAGATACTGACGGAATCAGTTACAAAGGCGACTCAGACGCTTCTGTATCACAGAGCCTCGACCTCTTTAACCTGAACGCAGGTTTTGATTTTCTTGCAAGATTCAGTATGACTCCGGTAATCGGGTTTTATGCCGGTGTTGAATGCCGCGCCTTCCTCAACGGAGATTACGATTACCGCGCAAGATACGAATATTACGATTCCAGCTCTTACAAAACTGCCAGAGATTCACAGGCATACGGAACTCTGGGCGCCTACAGAATTCAACC
>JAILFZ010000041.1 GCA_024697295.1 Treponema sp. | reverse complement strand
TCTTTTTGAAGAAAACACTTGCCCCGAGAACAAAAAAGCTGTATTTGAAAGTAACTTCGGAAAATCGATTGAAGCAGAACTTCTTTCACGAATTGAAAAAGATATACGAGAAGTATGCAAATTGGTGTGAAAAATAATTCACATTAAAAAGCTAATTAAAACAAAATATATTGCATTTTAAGGGTTTTATGCTCAGTCAAAAAAGTTTTTAATTAATATCACACAATTCTGTGTTATACTGTCTCTATGCAACTTTATCATGGAAGCAATCAGATTGTAGAAAAGCCTGCTCTCATCATCCAGAATCACACGCTTGATTTTGGGTTTGGATTTTATACGACGTTGAATGAAGTGCAGGCACAAAGTTTTGCAGAAAAAGTTACAAGCCGGAGAAAATTTGGAAAGCCGTATGTCAATGTATATAATTTTGATGAAAAGGCATTTTCTGACTGTTCTTTTCTTGAATTCAAATCTCCGGACGGACAGTGGCTTGATTTTGTCTGCGAAAATCGCAATGGAACTTATTCAGGGAAAAAATATGATTTGATTCGCGGCCCTGTTGCAAATGATGATGTTTACCGGACTGTTACGCTTTATTTATCCGGCGTTCTTTCAAGGTCAGCGACATTAGCGGAATTAAAGGTTCGCAAATTATACAATCAGGTCGTTTTTGCAAGCGATAAGGCTTTGTCATATCTTTCTTTTCATTTATTTTACGAGGTGGTCCATGAATAAAAGACAATATGCTGCTTTTCTTGCCTGCGCTCTTATGCCTATGGTTATTCAGACAATTCAGGAAAAAACGGGATGGAAGACACTTGATTTGATTAAAAAGTTTTATCACTCACAGGTTTATGCCCTTCTCGAAGACGAAAGCACTAAAATATGGCACTATAGTCCTCTTACACTTTATGAGATGTTTAAATCTGAATTAGAGACCGGCTCAATCGCCTTTCCAGAGGAAGCGGCATGAGTGAGGAACAGGATTTTTCTAAAAGTCAGATTGATTTTCTTGTGTACTGTATGGAAATGTACAAAGATAAATACCTGCTTTCTGGTGCGCAGGTCCAGGAGCTGTTTTCAAAGTCAGGTGCAGACTTGTATATTTTAAAACACTTTGAAGCCCTGCACACAACGGGCCTTGAATATATTCTCGATGACATTCATGGTTTTATCGAAAAGTAATTGAAACACCTTCTTCCCTAATTACTATTCTTAATGTGTCAGGAGCAAAGTACTCTAAAGCCATGAAAGAAAAACTGGATTATGATAACAAACTGATGCAGGGGTATATTTAAATCAGCTCATATTTATACCCGGAAGAAAATTGATACGGCTAACACCTCGTTTTAATTACCTTTTCCCCTATTATATATTTTTTTCTCGTGATAAAATGGGGCGAAAGGAGTAATAAAATGAATGAAATGACTGAAGGTGCAATGAACGTTGCAAGCCAGACTGTAAATCAGATGCAGAGCTTTTTCCATGTCAGCGAAATAATCGACTACGTCAAGGAACCGGAGCATATTGTAAAATTTGCAACTGGTGTAATTGCACTGCTTATTTTCTGGGGTGTGTACCGCCTTATCCGCATGGTTATAACAAAAGGCGTTGCAAAAAAACTTGATGCTTCTGCCGCTAAAACCGTTACAAAAATTGTAAGTTACTGTTTTTATGTACTTATCATAATGTACATTTTAGGTCTTTTTGGAATTAACCTTGGCGCTATCTGGGGAGCCATGGGAATTGCCGGTGTTGCCGTAGGTTTTGCCGCCCAGACGACTGTAAGCAACCTTATTTCCGGCGTCTTCATCGTAACTGAAAAGACTATGAGAATCGGCGACTTTATCGAAGTTGACGGAGTTTCAGGAACTGTAGATAAGGTTGGTCTCCTTTCAATCAAAATTCACACGGTTGATAATCAGCTCATCCGTATCCCGAGTTCTTCAATCATTAACACAAAACTCATGAACTATTCTTCATTCAAATACCGCCGCTATGTTTTTGAAGTAGGCATCGACTATTCAAGCAATCTGGAAAACGCTCTCGAAGTGCTTTCCAAAGTTCCTGAAAAATGCAGCCTCGTTATCAAAGATAAAGCCGATTACAAACCAAAAGCAATGCTTACAACTCTTGCTGACAGTTCAATCGGTATGAACCTTATCGTCTGGGGCCTGAGAGCAGACTTCTTTGATATGAAGAGCCAGGTTTGTCTTGAAGCAGTACGCGCATTCAACGAAGCCGGAATCAACATTCCATTTAACCGCGTTGATGTTACTGTTTTGTCAGAAAAAACTAACCCTAAGGGCAGCGGGCTTTAATCAGAAGCGGGTTTTATTTGGACAAGCTGTTTAGAAGAAAAGATTTAACGCGACTCATCTGGCCTCTTGTTGCCGAGCAGTTCCTTGCCATGACGATTGGTGCCTGCGACACTGTAATGGTTTCTTCCATCGGAGAAGCCGGTGTCAGCGGTGTTTCACTGATAGACCAGTTAAGCCAGCTGATGATTCAGCTGTTTGCGGCGTTTGCTACCGGCGGTGCTGTTGTAGCAAGTCAGTACATCGGGCACAAGGAACCCGAAAGTGCACGCGACGCCGCCCGCCAGTTGATTTATATTTCTACCTTTGCAGGTCTTGTAATAATCGCTGTTTGTCTTCCGTTGCGCCATCATTTATTGAACCTGATTTACGGACGCACGGATATTTCTGTCATGAAAAATGCCCTCGAGTACTTTGTTTGGGTTTTGCTAAGCTTTCCTTTCCTTGCAATTTACAACAGCTGTGCGGCGCTCTGCCGTTCAATGGGTGACAGTAAGACAAGCCTTAAGGTCAGCCTGATGATGAACCTGACAAATATTGCCGGTAACGCAATTTTGATTTACGGAGCAAAAATCGGGGTTCGTGGAGCAGGAATTTCTACGATGGTAAGCCGTTTCGTGGCAGCCGTTGTAATGATTCATGTGTTGAATCCAAACAGCGGAAAGCAGATTTACCTCGAAAAACTGTGTAGAATTCAAATTCGCTTTGGCATGATTGGCCGTATCTTAAAAATTGCCGTTCCGAGTGGAATTGAAAACTCTGTATTTCATATCGGAAAAATCCTCGTTTATTCATTTATGTCGGGCTTTGGTCTTGCCGCAATTTCTGCAAACGCAATTTCCAATACAATCGCAAGTTTTTCAAACATTCCGGCGCAGGCCATCGGTCTTGCAAGTGTTACGGTTATCGGTCAGTGTATTGGAGCCGGAGAAAAGGCACAGGCAAAACATTACGGCAAAAAACTTCTTGGTCAGGCATACATCGGCATGTTCATTACCGCAACAACGATTTTTATCCTGGCACCGCTTCTGGTCCGGGCATTCAACCTGTCGGACGAAGCACGCAGCCTTGCCGCAAACGTTATCCGCACCTGTATGATTGCAAACATTTTCTTCTGGCCGATGTCTTTTACCCTGCCGAACATTCTGCGGGCTTCCGGCGATGCCAAATACACAATGATTGTCAGCAACATCAGTATGTGGGTGTTCCGCGTATTATTCAGTTATTTGATTTCAAGCTATATTCTTTATAAAAATCCTCAAAACACTCATCTTGCCCTCTACGGTGTCTGGATTGGTATGTATATCGACTGGGTTTTCCGGGGCGCCCTGTTCTTTGGACGGTTCTGCCGCAACAAGTGGCTTGAGAAGAAGGTGATTTAAAAATTGAATTAGTGTGCTATAATTTTTGCCATGCAGAAATTATTTTTAGATACACGAAAACTCGATTCCTCCTGTTGTTTTGCCTATGGCCTTACAGAAGAAATAATGATGGAAAACGCAGCAAGCGCTCTTGAATGTCATGTGAGGGAACACGCAGATTCCGGTTCAAAAATCATTATCCTGTGCGGCGGCGGAAACAACGGTGCCGATGGTTATGCCTTAGCCCGCAGAATCAGACTTGATTATGAAGTTAAGTTATACAAATGTTACGAGCCAAAATCCCAGTGCTGTATCACTCAGGCAGAACGCGCAGAAAAGTGCGGAGTTCCGCTGATTGATGTTAAAAAGTTTCCAATCGGCGATCTCAAAAACGCTGCGATTGTAGTTGACTGTATTTTTGGTTCGGGCTTTCACGGCGAACTTGAAGGCGACAGTGCTGAACAAATAATTTCTACATTAACCGATGTTAACGCAAGCAGCTGTTATCGGATTGCCTGCGATGTTCCGACAGGTTTGCGCCAGGACGGAACTGTCTGTGATTACACTTTTGCCGCTGATTTGACCGTAACAATGGGCGCCCTCAAAATGTGCCTTTACAGCGACAAGGCAAAAGACTTTACGGGCGAAGTTGTCTGCGCAAATCTTGGTATCAGCCGCAGCCTCTTTGAAAATTCAAATAAAGAAAATCTTGAATCTTCATACCTCCTCGAAAAAGAAGACATGGTTCTGCCTTTCCGACGCAAAAATTTTGTAAACAAAGGTTCTTTCGGATACGCCTGGATTGCCAGCGGCGAAAAGGTTGGTGCCGGCTGTATTGCGGCCCGGGCCTGTCTCAAATTTGGAGCGGGTCTTGTTACCCTTATCCGCCCGGAACTAAGTTTTTCTAAGGCGGACCTGATTGATTTGTCTGTAGAAATTTTAACTGCATTTGAATTTGGAGAGCGCGTAGACTGCGTAGCCGCCGGAATGGGTCTTGGCCACAACGAGCGCGAAGCAAAATACTATTTTGACTATTTGAGAAAGCACAAAAACGTAAGTTGTGTTCTGGACGCAGACCTTTGTTACTCACCGCAGATTAAGGTGTTTTTGTCTGAGCGCGGAGAAGGCTGTGTTTTGACTCCGCATCCAAAGGAGTTTTCTTCCCTGCTTTCTGTCTGCGGTCTTGGTTCATATTCTGTCGAAGACTGCGTAAACAAGCGTGCCGAATTAATCGAAAAATTCTGCAGGGCCTTCCCGGGAGCAGTTCTGCTCGTAAAAGGCTCAAACCCGATGATTGGTGTTTACAATGCTGAAAAAGGATTTAAATTGTACATCAACCGCTTTGGACGCCCGTCTCTCGCAAAGGCGGGAAGCGGCGATGTTTTAAGTGGAATGATTACAGCGCTTTTAGTTCAGGGATATTCAACCATAGAAGCTGCAATCAGCGGCTCGCTTGCGCATGCGTTTGCAAGCCACTGCTTTAAGAATGACTTTTCGCTTACACCGACATCGCTCATCGAGGCTGTAGGCCAGCTGGAGTAGACGGTTTTGCCTGGGACGCTCCAGATGACAAAGCTTACTTTCGCTTCTTGCCCTGTTCGATAAAGTTCATGTGGGCCTTTTGCCTGGTTGTAAGAGGTCTTGTGCCAAGCTTGAGTCCGTCGCCGCCTTTTTTATGGAAGTGCCGGTCGTTTGAATCAAAATAATCATTCAATTCTGCTATCCAGACTGGTGTTTTAGGATTTTTATCCCCGTCTTTTACGTACTCAAGCCAGCTGTCAGGCTCCGGGACTTCGAATTTTAAGACCTTTTTTGTGTACGGATGGGTAAATTCGAGGG
This sequence comes from Treponema sp., assembly GCA_024697295.1. GTDB lineage: Bacteria > Spirochaetota > Spirochaetia > Treponematales > Treponemataceae > Treponema_D. The sequence continues at coordinate 17,475 of JAILFZ010000041.1, read as the reverse complement.
TGCGGGCGTGGAGGCAGAGTCTTCCAAAATGGTCGGTACGAGCGCGGTAATTTTCGTCCCCGGCAAGCGGATATCCTTTTGACGCAAGATGGGCACGAATCTGATTTTTTTTGCCTGTATCAAGTGACAGCTCAAAAAGAGTGTGGGTCGGACCCTGTTCAATTATTTTGTAGTTTGTGCGGGCTGTAACCGTTTTAAACTTTCTTCCGTCAGAAGTCATCTGGATGTGTTTTTCGTAAATTGAATCCTTTTCGCCCTTGTGCTTTGGAGTTGCACCTTCTTTTGGAACAAATCCCATGTTGTGCGAGTTGAATGCAAGTTCATCATCGATAAGACCTTCGGCAGGCAGAAAGAGGGCCTTGTTTTTAGGGTTTTCTGCAACTGCGTGGTAAAGGCGTTCACTTACCATCTGGTGCCAGCTGTCCATTATCTTTTTCTGGGCTTCTTCGGTCAGGGCAAACATCATTACGCCGGATGTGTCGCGGTCCAGACGGTGGACTACAAATGGTTTGTGCTTTTTGTTGCAGGTTCCGTTCTTGCGCATTATTTCTTCGAGGAGGGCCTGAGCGGTACGGCTACGGCTTCCAGGATACGGAACTGAAAGAAGTCCGCTTGGTTTATTTATGACGCAGATGTATTCATCTTCGTAGAGAATTTCTATCTTTTCTTTGCCAAAATCACTTTTGGTCTGAGCTTTGATTTGTGTGGAAGTTTTCATATTTACTGATATTGTTGTGCAGTTTGATTAAAAAATCAATAATGAGGCGGGCGCCGGTTAGGAATATCAATATTTTCTGAGAGATCCTGGATTCGGCCGCTCAAGACTTTGTTTTCGGCGCGCAAAACATCGATAAGATTGTTTTGCTTTACGACTTCTTTCTGCAATTTCTGGATAAAATCGTCCATAAAGGCAATTTTTGTTTCAAGATTAATAAATCGGTTTTCTGTTTCGCTGTCCATTTTTTGCCCCTTACCATTTTACTGACCACGATTTTGTGGTTGAACTTGTCAAAAGCTGTCCTAAAGTTATGCTGTCTTTTACGCTTTTTTTGCCGTCCGGACTCTTTAGTTCAATCTGCAGAGTTCCGTTTGTAACTTCGTTTGCAAGTTCGGGACCATAAATTGAAGCGAGAAGTTCGTTGTATTCTTTTACATTCATTTCTTCGCCGGTTAAGGCAGGAACCATAAGAAGGTCAAAGTAGGATTTGCTTTCTTCGTCCATAGATTCGTAAATTGAATTAATCTGGGCGGCTCCGATGCTCACTGTGAGCGAGTTTGCAGTTTTGCTCAGAATCTTTGAAGAATGGATTTTTGTTTTTGAAAGCTCTTTTAACGTTCCGTTTGCGCACATCAGGTCAGATTTTGCAGCGGTCTTAACGTCTGTTGCCCCGACTGAACGCAAAAGGTTTGCTGCGTCCTGTTCTGTGATTATTGAATTATCAGTTGTTGAATCTGGAGAAACTGCGCCCATAAGTTCCTGGAGCATTGAAGCAGCTTTTTTTGAAAACCCGATGCTGAATTCAACTCTTGCGCTGTCGTCATTTCCTGCCTGTACGCTGAACTGTGATTTGCATGACAAAAAGTTCAGGGAAAGCGCTGCTGTCAAAAGCAGAATGAATTTGTTCTTCATTTAAAAACCTCTATTACTTAAGCAACGATTTTAGTGGAAACGTTACACGAATTCCAGAAGAAAAAACGATTCCTGTTGCGAGGCTTTTTATCGGGCTCAATGCGCTTCCGTCTGTGCTGTTGAATACTGTGTAGTGAATATCCTGGGAAAAACTGATTTCTGATTTGCCGGCCTTAAAGCCTGGTGTGTTCCAGCAGACGCCTAAAATTCCAGGGAAGACAGAAGCTTCAATTTTCTGGTCGCTGTTGCCGGGTAAATATGGTGTTCCAAGTGTAAATACCGGACCTGCAAAAAGGCGGAAGTATTCGTTCATTGTGATGCTGAAAACAAGCGGAAGCTGGACAACACCGGTTCCATTGTCCCATCTTACCATTGTGCCGACACCCGGCTTAAAGTATTTTCCGTTGTATGCGGCGTGGACTGTTGCAGTAAGGCCGCGGAAAGTTAATCTGAAGTAGTCGGGTGTAAAAAAGTTCCAGTCGATTCCAAACATTCCGTCAACTACGAGTTTGTCCAGAAATGAAGAGCCGGTACTTGTGTTTTCCCAGGCAGAAGACGGCTGTGCATTATTTGAATATGAAGCGCCTGAGCCTGACGCGCCTGATGCGGAAGTGCTCTGGTCGAGAAGTTCTGCGGACTTTGAAGCCGGCAAAAAGCGGCCCGTTTTGTAGTATTTTCCTTTCCAGTAACTTTCGCGCAGTGAACTTACGATTACACCGGTGTTCGGGCCGTCACTTGCGCAGTTCAAAAACTGGCCGTTTCCGATGTAAATGCCTACGTGGCTTGGTTCTTCTGTTCCTGTTGTTCTGAAAAAGACCAGGTCGCCTGCTTCGCGTTCGCTTTCGTCTATTATTTTGCAGAATTTGTACATGTTTTTAACCATGCGCGGAAGCTGATAGCCGATTGACTCGCGGCTTACTGCGTAAACAAAGCCCGAGCAGTCAAAGGCAGCCGGTCCCGTGGCGCCGCTTACATAAGGGCAGCCGATGTATTTTTTTCCGTATTCAACAAAGGCAGAGCGGGTTTTTGCCGCTTCCTGGGCGTTCAATTGGGCAGTCTGGGCGCATACTCTCGGTGTAAAAAGTAAAAGGGAGAGTAACATTGCCCATAACATAATGTGATTTCTATCTTTTCTGGTCATATTCATACAATAATTATCGGCATTTTTTCTGCAAAATTCCAAATTTGTGTGCTATAATATTTTATTCATTTTAACGAGGAAGTTTATGGCAAACACGAATGAACAGTACACCCCATGGAAATTTCTGGACGAATTCAGAGGAAAGGATTTTGCAGGCGAATGGCCTACCGTTCCTGAAATGTTCAATATCACTGTAAAACGCTTTGGTAATAAACCTTGTTTTACAGATTTTGAAGGTCCTGGAGGTTCAAAAAATACCCTCTCATACCCGCAGGTTCAGCAGAAAGTAAAACAGCTGGCTCAATGGCTTGCCTGGAAGGGAATTACAAAAGGCGACCGCGTTGCAGTTACCGGCAAAAACTCACCCGAGTGGGGAACCGTTTTTCTTGCCGCATTGTCTGCCGGAGCAGTTGTTTGTCCGATTGACTGGGGCCTCCACGAAAAAGAAGTTGTAAATCTTTTAAATACTGCCAGGCCTAAAATCTTCTTTGTTGATGAAGAAAAATATGACTTTTTCAAAGAAGGTAAATTTGATTATGAAATTTATTCTTTGAGCCCTAAATGCTCGGAAGAATACGCATATAATCTTGCTGCACCTGAGGATATTGCCCTGAATGCACCGGAAGAAAATGACCTTGCAGCCATTTTGTTTACTTCCGGAACAACAGGAACTCCAAAGGGTGTAATGCTCACCCACCAGAACCTTGTTTCTGACGCTTACATCGCACAGTCGCGAATGGCCATTTATTCAACTGATGTTTTCTACGCACTTCTTCCGATTCATCACGCATATACAATGCAGGCCGTTTTTATTGAATCCTTATCATGTGGTGCAGAAATTGTTTACGGCAAGAGCATGGCTGTAAGCCGTCTCATGAAGGAACTCAAAGAAGGTCAGATTACAATGCTCCTGGGAGTTCCGCTTTTGTTCAACAAACTTCTGGCAGGAATTCTTAAAGGAATTAAGGCTAAGGGCCCGATTGTAAATGCTGTAATTCATATCCTGCTGAATATTTCTTACTTTGTTAAAAAGTTATTTGGAATCAACATCGGTAAAAAACTTTTTAAAGCCGTTCTCAAACAGGCAAATATCTATTCATTGCGAATTGCAATTTGCGGTGGCGGACCACTGGCAGAAAGCGTATTCAAAATCTACAACGAAATGGGTATCGACTTTGTTCAGGGATATGGTCTGACAGAAACAAGCCCTATTATTGCACTCAATCCGATTGACCACTTTAAAATTCAGAGTGTCGGACAGTACTTCTTCCCGTGGATGGAAATGAAAGTTCTTGATGCAGGCGAAGACGGCATCGGAGAAATCGCAGTTCGCGGACCGATGGTATTTAAAGGCTACTACCAGATGCCGGAAGAGACTGCAAAAGTATTTACGGCTGACGGCTTCTTTAAGACAGGCGACCTTGGATGGCTCGATAAAGAAGGCTATCTGATGCTCGCCGGACGCGCCAAGAACATGATTGTTACTGCCGGCGGAAAAAACGTTTATCCGGAAGAAATCGAAAACGCCTTTCAGCTTTGCACAGATATCAATCAGATTACTGTTCAGGGATATACCGAGGACAAAGAATCTAAAAACGAAGAAATCGAAGCTTTGATTTATCCGTCTGATGATTTATATGCAAGACTCGGTCTCAACCGCGAACAAAATGCAAATATGGACCTTGTAAACGAAGAAATCCGGCAGATTGTTGCCCAGGTAAACAAGGATTTGCAGCCATATGCCCGAATTACAAAGATTACACTGCTCGAAAAACCGCTCGAAATGACAACGACACAGAAGGTAAAGCGCAACTACAAAAAATAGAAATTTTTCTGTTTTTTTGTCATTTATGACTTAAAATAAAGGTATGAAGAGAATAATTGTTTCAGCATTATTTTTACTGGTGACGGCAGTTTTATCTGCCCAGCAGTCGTTTTTTGATAACTATGTTTATCAGAACTGGAACTCGTTTGGAGGTCTGACCGGTACAACTGCGACCGATATTTATCAGACCTCGGACGGTTATATAAACATAGGTACTTATGAAGGTCTTGTCCGCTTTGACGGGGTTGAATTCAAGACGTTTAACAAACAGCACAATAAAAACTATACATTTTCATCCGTGCGTGTTGTTTTGGAAGACTCTAAGGGCAACATCTGGCTCGGTTCAAACGATGAAGGTTTACAGAAAATCTCACCAGGCGGAAACAAAACCTACACAATGGATAACGGTCTTCCAAACAATTCGGTACGTGCAATTGTAGAAGACAAAGTCGGCAACATCTGGATTGGAACAGCCGCAGGAATTGTTTATCTGACGCCCTCCGGCCACATGATTACCCCTCAGTTTGAAGCCGGAACTGTTTTTAAGGGAATTATTGCTACAACTCTTTACTGTGATACTGCCGGACGTATCTGGCTTGTTACCGCAAATGACCGCGGTCTGTTTATGTATTCTGGCGGGCTTTTCAGAAACCGCCCTGAACTTGAAAAATATGGAAATTACTTTGTTTCTGCAATTGCCCAGGACTTAAAAGGCGACTTCTGGGTTGGACTAGGCGAAGACGGTATTCTCAAAATCCGCGGAGACTCGGTAGAAATTCAAAAAACAGGAACAATTCTTGACAGGCTGAGTACAAGTGCAATTTATGTATTAAAAGACGGTTCGATTTTGTTTGGAACAGAAAAAGGCCTCGTTGCTTACAATAACGGCACTTACAGCCAGTACACAAAAAGCGGAATCGGCGAAGTAAAAATCAATAAAATTATCAGCGACCGTGAGGACAATATATGGATTGCAACCGAGCACAGCGGAATCGGTAAGTTTAAGCACGGCAAATTCAAGATGACCAAGCTTTTGACCGAAAAACTGACTCCGATTGCGGCAAATTCGATTGCAGAAGACCACGAAGGCATTGTCTGGGTCGGAACCAACGAAGGTGTTTATTGCTACCAGGGCGAAAAAGAAATAACCAGCCCGCTTTGCAGTTACACAAAGGGCCTCAGAATCCGCCATATCGCCGTGACACAGGACGATCAGATTCTTGTAAGCTGTTATTCAAAACGCGGTCAGGTTTTATTCAATAAAAAAACAGGCAAAATAAGATCATGGACAGTTGATAACGGGCTTGCCGGAAACAAAGTCCGTATTGCTGTTGAAAATCAGCCTGGCGAGTATTATGTGGGAACAACAACCGGTTTGAGTATTATCCACGCGGACGGAACTATCAAAAACTTTAAGCAGCTCGATGGCCTTGAAAACGAATACATTATGTGTATTTACAAGGACAATAATGATGTTGTATGGATTGGTACTGACGGTGGCGGCGTTTACCTTATGAGAAATGAGGTTATCATCGCAAATATCTCTTCAGAAGACGGGCTTGCCGGAAACGTAATCTTTAAAATCACGCAGGACAAAGAAAAGGTATACTGGATCTGTACAGGCGGTGGTATCAGCCGTTGTTATCCATTTGATTCAGTGCATGTAAAGCCGAATTCATTTGAAACCATCAACATGGATAATGGAATCGGAACCAACGCTGTATTCCAGTTGATTCCGGACGATCAGGACAATATCTGGTACACAAGCAACTACGGAATTGCCGTGGTTAAAGCAAATGATCTTATTGAATCCGCCCAGACCGGACGACCTGTTACAACCGCTCAGTTTTTCAGCCGCAATGACGGTCTGGACAGCGACGGAACAACTTCTACCGCTTTGAGCATAAGGGACAGGCACGGACGGCTCTGGTTTACGATGGTAGACGGTTTTGCGATTTACGACCCGAGCAAGGACAGAGGAAACCCTATTCTTCCGCTTGTTCATATTGAATCTGTAAGGGTTGATAACGTAGAAATCGAACCTACAAAAAATGAAATCAAATTATTGCCGGGCACAAAGCGCGTTGATATTAAATATACAGGTATCAGTTTTGACGCACCGGAACGAATCCAATTCAGTCACCGGCTTACAAATTTTGAAGATGAATACAGCGAACCAAGTCTTGAACGTGTTGTATCGTACACAAACCTTCGTCCGGGAAAGCACACCTTCCTTGTTAATGCGATTAACGGAGACGGATTACAGTCAGTTAATGCTGAGCAAATGCTTTTTGTTCAAAAACCGTATTATTATCAGGTTCCGGCATTCTGGATTATTCTGGCATTTTTGATTTTTAGCCTGCTTATATTGTTCTTTAACTTGAAGCAGAGAAATATCAAGAAAGAAAATGCACGTCTTGAAAAAATGGTTAATGAACGAACAAAGGAACTTGCTCACGAAAAGGACAAGTCGGATTCACTTCTGCGTTCAATTTTGCCGGATAAAATTGCCGATGAATTGCGCGATGATATCCATGCAATTGCGGAAAACTTTGCTGATGCAACCATCCTTTTCTCGGATATTGTTGAATTTACAAAAACTTCAAGCGGACATACTGCGGATGAAATCGTAAATGCCCTCAATGATTTGTTCAGTCGTTTTGACGAGAGGGCAAAACAGATGGGCGTAGAAAAAATTAAAACCATCGGAGACGCATATATGGCAGCCTGCGGTATTCCAAGCCCTTGCGAAAACCACGCTAAAATTATGATAGATTTTGCAAAAGGTATGTATCAGGACTTGGAAGAATACAATAAAACTGCCAAAATTAAGTTTGTAATTCGAATCGGTGTAAACTGCGGACCTGTCAACGCGGGTGTAATCGGTAAGACAAAGTTTATTTACGATGTTTGGGGAGACACTGTAAACGTTGCCAGCCGAATGGAAACCGCCTGCAGCCAGGGCAAGATACGAGTTACGGAAGAGATTAAACAGCATTTACAAAATACAGACATTAAATTTTCTGAACCGATTGAATGTAATATCAAAGGCAAGGGTTTAATGACTACATATGATATTGAATACTAGAAATTCTGGAGGAAAAAATGGATTCAATTACTAACAAAACTTTTGCAAAAGTCCTCGCCTTGAGTATGGTTTGTTCTGCATTTTTTGCAGGTTGTGATAAAAGCGGTTCAAAAACTGTAAAGGTCGGTTTGCTGCATTCTCTTACAGGCTCAATGGCAATCAGCGAAACTTCTGTTCGTGATGCAGAGCTTCTTGCAATTAAAGAAATCAACGCTGACGGCGGTGTCCTCGGTAAACAAATTGTTCCTGTTATGGCAGACGGTGCGAGTGAACCTGATGTTTTTGCAAAAGAAGCAATCCGCCTCCTGCAGACAGAAAAAGTAGCAACTGTATTTGGCTGCTGGACTTCTGCTTCGCGCAAGGCTGTAAAACCGATTTTTGAAGAGGAGTATAATCTTTTGTGGTACCCGGTTCAGTACGAAGGTATGGAAGCGAGTCCAAACATTATGTACATGGGCGCTTCTCCAAACCAGCAGATTGTTCCGGCAGTAGATTACTGTGTAGAGCGCTTTGGAAAGAAAGTATTTATCGTTGGAAGTGATTATGTATTTCCGCGTACTGCCAGCAAGATTATAAATGCACAGCTGTCTCAGATTGGCGGCGTTACCGTCGGCGAAGAATACGTTCCGCTCGGAGGCAAAGAATTTGATTCAATCGTAAAAAAAATCATTGCCGCTAAACCGGGCGTTGTATTGAACACATTGAACGGTGACTCCAACATTGCATTCTTTGACGCACTCGGAAAAGCAGGCCTTACTTCAGATAAACTTCCTGTAATGAGTTTTTCAATTACCGAAGAAGAAGTAAGCAAGATGGATCTGAATGTTTTGAACGGTCAGCTCGTAAGCTGGAACTACTACGAAACAACAGAAACTCCACGCAACAAAAAATTTGTTGAAGACTACAAAAACGCTTATGGACAGTCACGTATGACCGGCGACCCGATTGAAGCGGCATATATTGCCGTTTACATGTGGGCTGCTGCCTGCGAAAAGGCCGGTACTTTTGATGTTGAATCCGTACGTGTTGCTGCAAAGGGGCTTAGCTTTACCGCACCGGAAGGAACTGTAACAATCGACGGCGGTAACCAGCACCTCTACAAGCAGGTAAGAATCGGTAAAATCAACAGCAACGGTATGATTGACGAAGTCTGGGCAACACCGACTGCCGTCAAACCGGATCCGTTCCTGAGTACATATCCTTGGGCAAGAGGGCTCTAAGTCTTTTTGAACTTGTTTTAATCAGGCTGTGCTAGTCCATACGCTAAAAAAGTGCTAATATAGGTGCCTATGAAACATATTATGCAAATTTTACAGGAAGCCGCCCTCGAAAACGGGCCGCTTTGCGTTGGACTGGATACAGATCCTTCTTATCTTCCGGATTCTGTTTTAAAAGTATTTGACAGTCCTGCTCAGGCAGTTCTTGCCTACAACAAAGAAATCATCAAAAAAGTAGCCAGAGATAAAAGTGCCTGCTGTTTTAAAATTCAGATAGCATATTATGAAGCAATGGGTCTTGAAGGACTCAAAGTGTATGCAGAAACAATCAAAGCCGTTCAGGAAGCAGGTTTTGTAGCAATCAGTGATATTAAGCGCGGAGACATTGCCGACACAGCAAAGGCATACGCACGCGCACACTTTGCTCCTGGAGCAGACTTTGAAACTGACATAATTACAATCAATCCGTACATGGGTTTTGACACCCTCAAACCATTTACCGAATACTGCAACATTCAGAAAAACCGGGAAGGAGTTGAAACCGGCGGCAAAGGTATTTTTGTACTGCTCAGAACTTCAAATCCAGGAATGGTAGATATTGAACAGCAGGAACTCAAAGCCGGCGGGCGTGTACTCGACAGGACCGGAAGTGAACTTGCAAAGATTGCAGAAGAATTTGACAAAATCTACAAGGGACAGACCTGTTCTCCTGTTGGCGCCGTAGTTGGCTGTACAGAAGAAAGCGATGCCCGTGCCTTGAGAGACGCATATCCGGATATTTTCTTCCTGATTCCAGGATACGGTGCACAGGGTGGAGCTGCACGTATTGCGGCAACTTTGCTTGATAAAGCCGGCGGTACAGTAAATTCGAGCCGTGGCGTTTTGTGCGCATGGAAAAAGGACGATTGTCTTGCTGCAGAACGGGAAGCTGGCAATCTCTGCCTTAAAGATATTTCTGACAGTGCAGCACGTGCCTGTGTTGCAGCTAAAGAAGACTTGCTCGGAGCTAAAAAGGAACTCGGTCTATGAAAGAAGTAAAAGATTGTGGGGGAGAGAGTCTACCGACATTTGCAGTTGCAAAGGTTGCAGGATGTTCACCTGTTGCAGGCTGCGTGCCTGTTAACAGTGTCTGGTACTTAAAGCTTAATCTCAAATCTCTTGGCGGAGAAGTAAATCCAGAACCGATTCCGGGGCAGTTTTACATGCTCCGTCCTGTAAAGTCAGACCTTCTTCTGGGACGCCCGATTTCTGTTTACGGCTTCCGTCGTTTGAGCGAAGACGATATTACAATTGAATTCCTGATTCTTGAGAAAGGAAAGGGAACAGAACAGCTTTGTTCACTTGAAAGCGGTGACGAAGTTGAACTCATTGGACCTGTCGGAAGCGCATGGCCGCATCCTGAAAAAGACGCCAGAGTTGCGTTGTTTGGAGGTGGCGTTGGTGTTGCTCCTGTTGCAGGTTTTGCTTCGACCCTTCCAAAAAATACTTACGATTTTTATGCAGCATTCAAGTCGGGCTCGTATGGGCTTGATTATATTCACCCGCACGAACTTGTTATCACGACGGATGACGGTTCGGTCGGCATTAAGGGAATGATAACCGCTGCCATCGATGAAAATTCAATCAAAAAATACGATGAAGTATACGCATGCGGACCAACTCCGATGCTTGCCTATATCAAAGAGATTGCAGAAAAAGCAGGCGTTAAGTGCTGGCTGAGTCTCGAAAAGAGAATGGCATGTGGTCTTGGAGCTTGTCTCGGCTGTACAATCAAAACTGCCGAAGGCAACAAGCGCTGCTGTAAAGACGGTCCTGTTTTTGATTCAAAAATCATTGACTTTACACGCATCCAGTCGGATGTAACAAGTCCAAAAATGGCCCGCCGTACACCGCTTTCTCAGGAAGACGAAGTTGATTTGTCAGTTAATATCGCCGGTGTTGAATTTAAAAATCCGGTAATCGCAGCAAGCGGTACCTTTGGATACGGCAGCGAATACAACAGTATTTTTGACGTAAATATTCTTGGCGGTATCTGTTCAAAGGGGCTTACACTTGAAGGCCGTCCCGGTAACCCTGGAGAGCGCCTTGTTGAAACTCCTTCTGGGCTTATCAATTCAATCGGCCTCGAAAACCCTGGAATTCAGCACTTTATCGACAAAGAACTTCCTCAGATGCTCGAGTTTGGTGCAACAACAATTGCAAACCTGAGCGGTTCTTCTCTGGAAACATATGTTGAAGGCGCAAAACTTCTTGATAAAACAGATGTGCCGATGATTGAATTGAATATCAGCTGTCCTAACGTTAAGGCCGGCGGTATGGCATTTGGCATGGACTGTGCACAGGCTGCACGTGTGACCGGTGCTGTTCGTGCCGTTACAAAAAAGCCTTTGATGGTAAAGCTCAGTCCTAACGCGCCGGATCTGATTGGCGTAGCAATGGCTGTCCGCCAGGCTGGAGCCGACGCAATCAGCCTTGTAAACACATTCCAGGCAACATCTATCAACATTGAAACAGGTCGTCCTGTATTTGAAAATATCCGGGCGGGATTCAGTGGTCCTGCGGTAAAACCGATTGCCCTCCGCATGGTTTACGATTTGTGTCTTGCAATGAGCAAACTGCCGGAAAAGGAAAGAATTCCTGTCGTTGGACTCGGTGGAATCTGCTGCTGGCAGGACGCCGTAGAATTTATCATGGCAGGTGCAAGTGCAGTTGAGGTTGGAACCGCAACCTTTGGCAACCCGTATGCAATGGCTGACATTATCGCCGGTGTTGAACAGTTTATGAGACGTAAGGGCTACACAAGCCTGGATGATTTTAGAGGCTGCGCCCTGTGATATTTTACATTTTGACAAAATATGTTAAGATGTAGAATATGAATACTCTGGTTGCGCTTTGCGCCGTCGGTGCCGAAAAAGTTCTCGGCAACGAAATTAAATTTTTAGGATATAAACTCGTTTCCAATGCACCTGGCCGTGTTATTTTTACAGGTGATGATGACGCATTGTTCCGCGCAAATCTGTGTCTTCGAACCGCTGACCGCGTATATCTTTTGATGGCCCGCTACAAGGCGCAGGATTTTGACCAGCTTTTTGACGGCGTTTACTCTGTTGAATGGCAGGACTTTTTAAAAAAAGACAGCCGCGTGGTTGTAGACAAAGTCCGCTCTTACAAATCGGTTTTAAATTCAGAACATTCTATTCAGGGAATGGTTCAAAAAGCAATTTACAAAAAACTTGGTGACAAGTGGCATATCCAGACTCTGCCGGAAACGGGCGATAAATGTGATGTCCGCGTATACATCGATGAAAACGAAGCATTGATTCTCCTGGACTTGAGCGGAGTTCCGCTTTATAAACGCGGATACAGAAGTGACGGTGGTGTTGCACCATTGCGCGAAACTACCGCTGCCGTATTGCTGCAGTTGATGCTCTGGCGAAGAAAAATACCTCTTCACGACCCGTTCTGCGGCTCAGGAACCTTACCAATCGAAGCAACTTTGTATGCACTCAATATTGCGCCGGGGCTTGGCCGCCGTTTTGCCATTGAAAACCTTCCGTTCTTTTCAAAAGAAAGTGCAGACAGAATTCGTAAAGAAGAAGCTGCAAAAATCAGAACAGACGTAGAAGTTAATATTACAGGAACCGATATTGACCGTGGTGCCGTTGAGCGCGCAAGACAAAATGCCGAGCACGCAGGAGTTATGGCAGGCCGCGCACTCAAATCCATTGGAATTGACAGCCATGTATGGAGACCGGACTTTCAGGTGGCAGATTTTAAAGAAATTGAAGCGCCTTTTGAAAGCGGAATGATTATCTGTAACCCGCCATATGGTGAGCGTCTTGGAGATGAAGAACAGGCGGCCCTCCTGTACAAGGAAATGGGTTCCCTGTTTACAGATTTTAAGGGCTGGCAGATTGGTGTAATTACCGCCCACAAAGAATTCCAGGAAAATATCGGACGCTACGCAACTTCATTAAAGAGCTTAAAGGCCGGCAATCTGGATACAACTTTTTACATGTACGACGGCACTGAAAAAGAAAAGAAATTCAAAACTAAAAAAGCAAGGGTAGAATACTAAGGGGCAAAAAATGGCGATTATTGTTGAACACGATAAACGTAAACATGAAATTTTGGAAAAATCTTTAGACCTGTTTTGCAAAGAAGGCTACGATGACGTAACTTTCCAGAAGATTGCTGACGCCTGCGGCATTACCCGAACCACACTCTACATTTACTTTAAAAACAAGAGGGAGATTTTTTCTTTTAGTATCAAACAGCTTACGACAGCGACAGAAGTTCATTTTCTGGAAACCATAAATGATTCAACAATTGATAATGCAACCTGTCTCAAAACGGTAATGCACGATGCAATCGATGTATGTTCAGAAAACCGCCAGCTTTTTATCGTGCTTTTACAGTATCTTACAAGTCTTCAAAAGAGCGGAATCGATGTTGCAAAACGTGTCCGACGCCGTACAATCCGAATGCTTCATCTTTTGAGTACAATAATTATCCGCGGACAAAAAACGGGCGAATTTGTAAAAAAGCCTGTTAAAGATATCAACGAAATTTTTATCAGTATTATTGAAGCAGAAATTTTTAAAACCGCAGTTCTTGGAGCCAAAAACTTTGAGGACACAAAAGCTGCGGTTGATATTGCGGTAGACGGTTTATTGAATAAATAACGGGAGGCGGCTTGTACTAAAGTCAAAGCCGTTTTCCGGGTTTTGTGTCGACGGAACAAAAATTGCACAGTTGTCGCTCTTTGCGAGCGGGTTACCGGCAGCATCAGTGTAATTTACGTGCATTGTTGCGTCTTTGCTGATTGTCCACCAGTAGCGGGTATAATTTTCATTTTCTTCATCGTTGAGGCGGATTCCAATCAAACCTGCCTGTGTAATCTGAACATCCAGAAATTCAAGGGAAAGCCTTTTCTGTAAGTCGATATAAGAGGTCGTAGCCGGAACGATATTTGAAGTCGGGGTTCCGATGGTAAAAGGGCGTGTATTTTCGCCGTTATTAAACAAAACGGCAAGTTCAGTAAAGTCAGCAGGTACGGTTACATCGGTATCCAGAGTCAAAATGTAATCTTCAGTCTGTTCATTCCATTCAAAAGTAAGCTCAGGGGAAGTAACTGTAAGTTCAGCAAGTCCTGAACCGTTACCTTCTTTACAAACTGTAGGCTGCGTTTTTGTGTAAATTGAACCGTTAAAATAGCGGATGTAATAGCGGTAATAGTTGCCGCTGACCGTATAAGGGTCTTCAAAAATAAAAGAAGTCGGAAGGTCGTTGACATCTTTAGGAATTACCTGTCCGATGTTTACAGTTGTAATCGATGAATCAAACTGGTCGCTTGCGCAGGACTGTCTGATGATATTTGCATATTTCATGTTTGTAATCGGAGGAAAGGCAATGTTGAATGCATCACCGCTCTGAGCGACGGTCAAAGATGCTACAGGAAGGTCTTCTTTTTCAACATCGTTGATAATACAGGATAAAACTGTTGAAGAAATAAAAAGCACTGCAAAGGAAAGAAATATATAACCTAAAAGTTTTTTCATAAAAAAACGCCTCCGTTTCGAAAAGAACCTTGTTTTATTTTCGGCAGTTTTAGAACGGAGGTTTATTGAATTTTATGCGGTTTTGAAACTTATAAGATGTTGAATTTCAATATGGCGGACTGATTAAAAGCGTGGTAAAATAAAACGATATTTTTTAAAAAGGAGACGATCAAAAATGACAGGAACATTTTGGTCACTGGTGCCTGCAATTGTTGCTATTGCACTGGCACTCATTACAAAAGAAGTTTATTCTTCTTTGTTTGTCGGAATCCTTATTGGCGGAGCCTTTTATTCAGGACTTTCGTTTACAGGATTTTTTAACCACGTTGTACAGGACGGCTTTGTTGCACAGCTGTCGGATTCATACAATGTTGGTATTTTGATATTCCTTGTTTTGCTTGGAATTATGGTTGCCCTTATGAACAAGGCCGGCGGATCTGCTGCTTTTGGCAACTGGGCAAAAAAACATATCAAGACAAAGATTGGCGCACAGTGCGCAACAATCGTTCTTGGTATCATGATTTTTATCGATGACTACTTTAACTGTCTTACAGTTGGTTCAGTTATGAAACCTGTTACTGACAAATACGGGGTTTCAAAAGAAAAGCTCGCTTACCTGATTGATGCTACTGCTGCTCCTGTATGTATTATCGCTCCAATTTCTTCATGGGCAGCTGCTGTAAGCGGATTTGTTACCGAAGGCGAAAACGGAATCGCACTTTTCTGCCGCGCAATTCCATTCAATTTTTATGCACTTTTGACTCTTGTTATGATGTTTGCCCTTGTATTCATGAAACTTGAATACGGAAAAATGTCTAAATACGAAAAAGCACTCAACATAATGAGCGACCTTGATAAAACTGATGAAGAAACATCGGTTGGAAAGGGCAAGGTAATTGACCTTCTTCTTCCTGTTATTTCTTTGATTGTAATGTGTGTTCTTGGAATGATTTACTCAGGCGGCTTCTTTACAGCTCAGACTGAAGGTGACGGCGGTGCCATGGTTGCAAACCCGACTTACCTTAACTTTATCGAATCATTTGCCAGTTCTGATGCTTCAGTTGGTCTTGTTCTCGGTTCATTTGCTGCAATCATTCTTACATTCATTTTGTATATGGTTCGCAGGGTAATCAGTCTCAAAGACTTTATGTCTTGTGTTCCGGAAGGATTTAAGGCAATGGTTCCTGCAATTCTTATTTTGACTCTTGCATGGACTCTTAAATCAATGACTGACAGTCTCGGTGCAAAAGACTTTGTTGCTGGTCTTGTTCAGGGACATGCCGCAGGACTTAAACTGTTCCTGCCTGCAATTATCTTTGTAATTGCCTGTTTCCTCGCATTTGCTACCGGAACTTCATGGGGTACATTTGGTATTTTGATTCCAATCTGTATCGCAGCCTTCCCGGAAGCAAGTGACCCGATCCGCACAATTTCTATCAGTGCATGTATGGCAGGTGCCGTTTGCGGTGACCACTGTTCTCCAATCAGTGATACGACAATCATGGCAAGTGCCGGTGCACAGTGTAATCACGTAAATCATGTTTCTACACAGCTGCCTTATGCAATGACTGTTGCAGTAATTTCATTTGTAACATATATTGTTGCAGGTATAATTTCGCATTTTGCGGGATTACTGGTTGGCGGAATCGTTGCAAACATCTTCGGTGTACTGGCTCTGCTGGGAACACTTACGCTTATCAAAATTAAGCAGAAGGAATTCAACGAAAACTAATATCCGCCCCAACGGGTACACTATTGGATAATCAAAAATTTTATAAAGACGGGCTGCATTTTGGCTGCCAGCGATGTTCATTTTGCTGCGGCCATTCACCCGGATTTGTTTACCTTTCTAAAAGAGACCTGGACTGCCTTTGCGCTCACTTTAAGATGAGCGTAAAGGACTTTGTCCAAAAATACTGCCGCTGGGCAGACTACTATTACGGAACCCAGGTCCTGGCTCTCCAGGAAAAAAAGAATTACGACTGTATCCTCTGGGAAAACGGCTGCTCCTGTTATGAAGCGCGCCCGGTTCAGTGTTCAACTTATCCTTTCTGGTCATGGATGATTGCTGATGAAAAAACCTGGAATGAATGTGCTCAGGATTGTCCCGGCATGAATAAGGGACGGCTCTGGAGTGCAGAAGAAATTGAAGAAAATAAACGTGCTTACGACGAAAACAAACCTCTTCACCGTGAAGAAGTCGAGAATATTATAAAAATTACGTCCCTGTAATTTTTATAATATGCAGATTTTGCCGCTGAGGCTCTATAGGAAGATATGATGAACTAGCTCAGTTCCCGGATAATGTCGTTTGCAACGGCAATGCGTTTTTTACCGGTGTCCATAGCGGTCTTTTCAAGATAACGGTGGGCATCAGCTTCGCTCATACCTTGTTTTTCAATCAGTAAAAGTTTTGCACGGTTAACAAGACGGATTTCTTCCATCTTTTCCTTGAGCTTTGTTGCCTTGGAAGACAAAACCTGAACCTTATACTGAACTGCAATTGCGATTTTTATGATATTGTAAAAATAAAACTGGTCGAACGGTGTAGAAAGCGTGAGAATTCCATACGGCTCAATCTTGTAACTTATCTGGTCAAAATGCTGGGCGGGAGCCATCAGCAAAATGGTTGAAGGGCTGTCCGCAATGTCCAGTGCAAAACCGGTCCCCTGGCCTTCCGCAAAATCAACGATAATAATGTTAAAAGTTCTTTCTGCAGAAAGCCTTCGTGCTTCGTTAAAATCCGAAGAGAATTTTACATCAAACACTGGCGGAATCAGCATTGCGCCTATCATTGAGGAAATTTTACTGTCCGGTGTTACAACAAGAACACTATGGGTATCATCAGTCATTCAATAACTATCCGATTATTTTTTTTACAAACGAACTCTGTTCAGCGGCTTTTCTTGCTTCTGAGAGGCATGAAGGAATTCTCTGCAGCTTTGTTTTTCTGGCAGTTTCACTGTCAAAAAGATTTAATGTCACAGGTTCAGGTGGAACAAGATTGTTTTTG
>JAILFZ010000095.1 GCA_024697295.1 Treponema sp. | reverse complement strand
TGATTAATAAAAGCGAAACCCAGGCAGACAATATGGCGGATCTTGTAATCCACGACAGCCTGGGCAAGGTTTTTGAACAGATTACTTTGCAATAATGTCGTAAAGGCGGTTTAAGTCATCCTTGCTGTAATAATCGATGACTATGCTGCCTTTTTCAAAATCTCCCTTAATCTGAACCTTTGTTCCGAGTTTTTCGATAAACTTAGTTTCTGCATCAATGAGATCCGGGTCGCGCTTAACTTTCGCAGCAGGGTCAGACCCCTTGATTTTTGGAGAGGGATTATTCATTTCGCTGGCCATAACTTCAGCCTGATGAACCGAAAGGTTTTGTCCGACGATTTTTCCAAAAAGCATCTGCATTTCCATCTTGTCTTTTACCATCAGCAGTGCGCGGGCGTGGCCTGCGGTAATCTGACCTGTAACAAGAGCGTTCTGGATGTCTTCCGGAAGTTTCAGGAGACGGACAGAGTTTGCAACTGTGGCACGGTTTTTGCCGACCTTCTTTGCAACTTCTTCCTGTTTAAGACCGCCCAGTTCCATGAGACGGTAATATGCCTTAGCTTCTTCGATTGGGTTTAAGTCAGCGCGCTGAATGTTTTCGATAAGGGCAACTTCAAGCTTTTTCTGGTCGCTGTATGCATTAAGCTGAACGTAAACTTTTTTGAGTCCGAGAAGTTTACATGCACGGGTACGTCGTTCGCCGGCGATGATATAGAAAGTTCCGTCCTTGGCGTCTTCAATCGTAATCGGTTGAATCAGACCATTTTCCTGAATTGACTCTGCCAGACCTTTAAGTTCGTCATCATCAAATTCTTCACGCATCTGATATGGATTAGGTTTTAAAAGTTCCGGGTCAACCCAGAGTTTTCCGTTCTCATCCTGTTCGATTCCTGCCGGAAGCGAAACATTACTTTTTGAATCTGATTTTTTTTCTTTGATTACAGATTCAATTTCTGCGGATTCTTCTTTAGGAGAACCACCCATCAGGGCTTCAAGTCCTGCACCCAATCCAAATTTTTTAGCCACGGCGAATCACCTCGTCAGCAAGTTTTTCATAACTCTTGGCACCGGTACATTCCGGGTCATATAAGCAAATCGGCATTCCATGCGACGGGGCTTCTGAAAGGCGCACATTGCGTGGAATAATCGTATTGAATACTACGTCTTTAAAGTATGCCTGAACCTGGCGGACAACGTCCTGGGCAAGGCGTGTTCGGCTGTCGTACATGGTAAAGAAGATTCCGTCGATAACAAGGTTTGGATTCAAAGTCTTCTGAACTTTTTTTACGGCCTGCAAAAGAAGGGTGATACCTTCGAGTGCAAAATACTCACACTGCATTGGAACCAGAACAGAGTCTGCGGCAGTAAGTCCGTTCAAAGTCAAAATTCCCAGTGACGGCGGACAGTCGATTAAAATGTAGTCGTAAATTTCTTTGTAAGGAGCAATTGCCTTTTTTAAGAAGAACTCACGGTCCTCTTCTTCGATAAGTTCGATGGTAGCACCAGCCAGATCGATAGAGGCACTGATTGCGTCCAGGTTTTCGATAGGAGTATGTTTAACGGCGTCTTCTGCGCTGCAATTTCCGGCCAGTAATTCGTAAACTGTAGGCTTGTCTTTAGAAACGCCTACGCCAGAGGACATGTTTCCCTGAGAGTCAAAATCTACGAGGAGAATTTTTTTTCCGGCTTTTGCCATGTAGGCGCCGATGTTAATTGCAGATGTGGTTTTACCCACTCCTCCCTTCTGATTAACAAAAACGATAATCTTTCCCATAATGAGCACTATAGCATATTGTAAAAAAAAGTAACAGATGAGAAACAAAAAAATGTTTCTCACAAGCAAAAACTCTCTTTTTCGCTTTCAGTTTTTCCCCGAATGCGGTATCTTTTAATTCATGCTTTATTCCGTTACGCTTTCAAAGCCTGTTAAAAATATTGAATCAATCCTCGGTCAGCCCTACAAACGCGTCAAAATTAAATTGAGCGCTTCAAGTCACGCTGACGGCACAGAGGGCGATTTTTACATGGCAGAGTTTTTTACCGAAAAACAGACCTTCCATAAAAAACTTTCCGCCTCTGAACTTGTTGAATTTTTACAGGCACATGAAGGAAAAACTTTTTTATCCTGCGTTGAGCGCACAGAAGACAGCGAAATTACAATTCTTGCAAATAAAAAAGGAAAGATAACCCGCCTCCAGAAACCGCTTGCAAAACAAAACGCGGGTGCATTAAAAAATCAGATTCCCGGCGTAAAGCTTTTAAACCCGCAGAACCGCAAAAAAAACTACATCATCTGCGAAGGCACTCCTGTTCCTTTTCTGGTCCGCCTCGGAATTATGACCGCCGACGGAAAGGTGATTTCTTCAAAATACGACAAGTTCAGGCAGATTAACCGCTATCTGGAATTTATAGACGATATTCTGGGCGAAGTTGTTGAATTAAAAAAGGCCGCCGGAGACAATGAACCGCTCAAAATCATCGATTTTGGTTCAGGCAAGTCTTATCTGACCTTTGCCGTTCAATACTTTTTGACAGATATTAAAAAGATTCCGTGCCGTATCGAAGGACTCGACTTAAAGCAGGACGTAATTGAATACTGTTCTCGCCTTGCCGCAGAACTTAATCTTTCAAACCTGACCTTTTCTACAGGAAACATCGCCGATTACAGCAAAAAAAT
>JAILFZ010000007.1 GCA_024697295.1 Treponema sp. | reverse complement strand
TGAAGAGGGATTTTTGAATTACTTGAGAGATTTCCACTTTACTGGCGACCTCTATACTATGGATGAAGGAACAGTTATTTTCCCTCAGGAGCCTTTAGTTCGCATTCACGCAAATTTAATTGAAGCTCAGATTCTGGAAGGCCTTGTTCTTAATCATGTAAACTTCCAGTCTTTGATTGCTACCAAAACTGCCCGTATCTGGCTTGCCTCAAAAAAGGCCCCAATTATGGAATTTGGTTTACGACGTGCTCAGGGCCCAGACGGAGCTATGTCTGCTACAAGAGCCTCTTACATTGGAGGTGCTGCAGGTACTTCAAATACTTTGGCAGGTAAAGAATACGGAATTCCAGTTATGGGAACTATGGCTCACTCCTGGATTATGTCTCATTCATCCGAACTGGAAGCCTTCCGTGAATATGCAAAGATTTATCCAACAAACTCAGTATTCCTGATTGACACTTACGATACTTTGAAGTCTGGTGTAAAAAATGCAATTATAGCTGGCGGTGAACTGGTAGAAAAAGGCTATAACTTTGGAGTTCGTTTGGATTCTGGTGATATTGATTACCTGACTCGCGAAGTTAGAAAAGAACTTGATAGAGCTGGCTATCCTCAGGCTAAGATTTCTGTTTCCAACGAGCTTACTGAAGAAATTATTTCTACACTTGTTGCCCGTGGTGCTCCTATTAATTCCTGGGGTGTTGGAACTCACATGGTTACCGGTGGTAATGAATCTTCCTTTACTGGTGTATACAAGCTTGCTGCCCGTCATGATAAAGAAAGCGACAAGATGATGCCTGCTATGAAATTCTCAGATAATCCTGCCAAGACTACAAACCCTGGCATTAAGAATGTATACCGCCTTTACGATTCAAACGGAATGGCACTTGCAGATATTCTTGCTCTTGAAGATGAAAATATCGAGGCTGGAAAGGAATACCGCTTCCATCATCCTATGGTTGATTACAGACAGTTTACTTGCACTGCTGCAAAGGTAGAACCTCTTCTTAAAAAACGCATTGCTAAAGGTAAGCGTGTAGAAAAGAGAATTCCTGATGCAGAACAGCTCAAGATTTCTAGAACTACAATGCAGAGTCAGCTTGAGACCTTTGATGAATCTTACAAGCGTATTTTAAATCCACACATTTACAAGGTTTCTTTAAGCGAAAATCTGATGAAGTTGAAGAAAGAGTTTATTGAAAAAAATATAAAGTAGAGATTGCACGGTCAAGCCGTGCAATGACATAGTTGCTGGTCAAGTCGGGCAATGACATAGTTGCTGGTCAAGCCGTGCAATGACATAGTTGCTGGTTAAGCCGGGCAATGACATAGTTATCGGTCATACCAGGCAATGACATAGTTATCGGTCATACCCCGGCTTGACCGGGGTATCTATTTCTTATGGTAGATAAAGCGGCTGTATGTTTTTCATCGAAGCAAAGAGCCGCTCTTTTTTTGTCTGATTCCCCTGAGTTAGTTCCTCAAGCTTTCGACGGGCTTCTTTACGTCCGGAATTATCCTGATAAGTACAGGTACAGGTAAAGCCTGAATATGCAGATTTCTGTGCCTCCTCTATCAACCTTTGTTCACTAACATAAAGCAGGGGTCTAATTATAGTTACTGGAAACTTTTCATATTTAAGGCAGGCCGGCATAGATGAAAGCTCGCCTTTATTTAACATATTCATTAAAAGGGTTTCCAGGAAATCATCCATGTGATGCCCCAAGGCAATTTTATTATAGCCGTTCTTTATGGCATAATTAATTAATTCACTTCGTCTTTGAGTTGAACACCAGTAGCAGTTCATTTTTTGCCCTTCTTTTATGCGTTCTAAAATGTTTAGATTTATCTGCTCAAAGGGAACCTGCCAGAGGTCAAAAAGATTTTTTATAACAGAGGGAAATTCTGGGGCAAAATCATTTTTAATAAAGAGGGCCTTATATTCAAAGCCCGGGTCAGGACGTTTTACTCGGTCGGAAAAGTATTTTATAAGGGCGGTAGAATCCTTACCTCCACTGGCCCCTATTAATATACGGTCTCCCTTCTCAATCATTTTGTAATCAAAAATTGCTTTATCTATTAAACTGGAAAGCTTTACAGATTTTTTACCCATAGAAGTAATTTATCAAAAACATAAAAAAAAGGCATCCCCAATAGAAGATGCCTTATAAGTAAGAAAAATTCTTATTATGAAATGCGAATATTAGTAATGGCACATTCGTCGCCAGTTATTGCAAAATAGAATTTACTTACTTCATCATTAATTACAGTTTTGACCTTCATGGAGATTCCTAAATTTTCGGTTTCCATGGTAATTGTTTTTCCTTCCCTATATATAGAGAGAGTAACATCCAGGCCTTCCTTATTCTTTTGCTTCCATTCTTCCCAGTTTGTAAAGTCATTGCTTATTTCTGTTTGAATAGTGTTTACAGCACGATTGCTTGACCAGGTATCTTCCCCATCCATACGAATTAAAGAGAATTCCCTGTAATTATTTCCAGAGACAAGTCCATTATCCGAAGTAAATATTACAAAGAATGGACAATGCCATATTAACCAGGACATAGGCAGACTCTGAGTGTGGAAGGTTATTTGAGTCTTTCCCTTTAATGGAATTCCATCTGTTGTTTTTTCTCTCCAACCTTCAATCTGCATATTAGGTAAATCACCTTCTGGAGCCCCTTCAATATAAGAAATTTCTGGTACAATTGATTTGATATAGTCCTTAGAGACAGAATCCTTATCACGTTCTTTGTATATATTAGAAACAAGACAATTGCTTCCGGTAAGTGCAATATAGGCAAAACGAATACCATCTGGTAAAGCCAGAGTAATTTCCTGGGTTTGTGAGCTTGTCATTATTCTAAGTAAAACATGATCCTTCTGTCTTACAACTTGTATGTCATAGCACTGGCCTTTTTCAATTATGTTTTCATCCAGATCTTGAACCAACTCAGAGCCCTTCTTACTTGTTTTTTCAAAGCTTCTTATTGACTGAGAAAAGACCTCTCCGTCAAGGCGGATTCTTGCATACTCACAATACAAGAGGGACTTCTTTCTGTAATCATCCAAATGAACTCGACTATCAAGAGAATCAAAAAGGATAATGGAAGGCAGAGACTCATCTTCAGGAAAACCTTCTTTTGCTTTACTGTAAAGTCGGATTCTAAGGATTTTATCATCAATTTTTATGCCCTCTGTATAGGCTCCGTAAAGCTGATCACAATCCAGACTTTCTTTGTGTTCAACGTCTTTTCTTTGAGCACTTTCCTGCATAATAAAGGCCGAATCCAAATCGATAAGATTAATCATTTTACGGGCAAACTTTGGATCAAACTGTGTACCTATTCCTTTATAGATTTCCTCTCTTACCTTCTGTTGTGGTAAAGGATCACGATAACTACGTTTTGAGGTCATAGCATCATAGGAGTCGGCTACAGCAATTATACGGGCAATTTCTGGGATTGCTTCTCCCTTAAGCCCTGTAGGATAGCCCCTTCCATCATAACGTTCATGGTGATAAAGAGCTCCCTGACTCAAATATGGAGATTCCCTAATCTGTGAAAGAATTAGGTTTCCATAAACAGGATGCATTTTTATCTGGGCAAATTCTTCATCAGTAAGTTTCTGATCTTTATTGATGATGTTATCTGGAACTCCAATTTTTCCTACATCATGAAGCAGGGCTGCAAAATATACTTTTTGGCATTCTTCTTCGGTTTTTCCTACGGCTTTAGCAATTTTTAGAGAATAATCGGCAACTCTAGTAGAGTGTCCATGTGTATAAGTATCCTTAGCATCTATAGCAGTCGCAAGTGCTTCTGCCGTTTGACCAAACATACGGTAAATACTTCTGGATTCATTAGCTTCTTTTAAACGCCCATGATATATAGCAGTACAAATGGTGATAAGGGAAGCAAGAAAGGTCAGATAATTAGCAGTATCTCCAGAGGTAAAATAATGGATTACCCCATTTATTTCAACTTCCTTTGGCTTAAAGGTTACTCCACTTTTATAAGTAAGTAAGATTCTGTAAAAAAGGAGGAAACTGAAAAACAGGCCTAAAATTGTTATATATGGACGATAGTTGAGCATAAAACCTATGTAAACCATCATCATCATAAAACAAATAATTTGTTTTCCTTCCCAGAAATCACTATAGGATACATAGGAACCAAAACAAACTCCTATTACTCCAAATAGAATAACAACCATGTATTCTATCCAGACAATTCTTTTATTTCTTTTATACCTTATTATTGCATAGGCTGAAATAGTAAGTCCAAATACAAAAAGACAAATATAAATACAAACAAGAAGCAGATTCATTATATTGGCCATTTCTGGAGTTACAAATTCACTCACCTTTATAAAAGTTTCCAGCCTTATAACGAAGGTATATAAGATACAGAGCAACCCACTTTCGAAAAGTGCAAAAAACCAGCCCTTGGACATTTTCTCTTCTTTATGATATCTGCAAAACATACAGAAGAGAGCCATACCCTGTCCTACCAGCAAAAATAACCAGAACTTGGTTGTGTATTTTACCATAGCAGGAAAAAGCCCCATGCCTGCCAGGCATTTTGGATATACCTTTGTGAGTATCTGTCGGACTAGCATCCATATTTCCAATCCCACGGTAATGAAACCAATATACATACTACTATGTACGTTTGAACTATGAATGTAATCTCGCTCATATTTGCTTAATTTTTCAATACCAAATAGATGGGCCAAAGAACGTAAGGCTTTTTGGACTTTTTCCAGCATTATGTTAAACCTCAATTGAACATTGAATAAAATATTATTCCTAGGTGAAATCCATTATACAACAAATTTGTGTTTTATCACAAATTTAATAATAAACAAAAAAAACGGACACCTTGACAAAGGTGTCCGTCATAGATTATCGGGTCATGCCCAATAATGACAATGGAACTAGAAACTTCCAGCTACAGCAACAGCGCACGCAACTGTACATCCAACCATAGGGTTGTTTCCCATTCCCATGAAGCCCATCATTTCTACGTGAGCTGGAACTGATGATGAACCAGCGAACTGAGCATCTGAGTGCATACGACCCAAAGTATCAGTAAATCCGTAAGAAGCCGGGCCTGCAGCCATGTTATCAGGATGAAGAGTACGGCCTGTACCGCCGCCAGAAGCTACAGAGAAGTATTTTTTACCGGCAAGCAAGCGCTCTTTCTTGTAAGTTCCTGCAACAGGGTGCTGGAAGCGGGTTGGGTTTGTTGAGTTTCCTGTGATGGAAACATCTACATCTTCGTGCCACATAATTGCAACACCTTCGCGAACATCGTCTGCGCCGTAGCATTTTACGATGAGGCGTTCAGGGTTGTTTCCGTATGGAACTTCTTTAACAACTGTCAGGGCCTTGTCAGTTCCTTCGCCGTTAAAGTAATCGAATTTAGTCTGAACATAAGTAAAACCGTTGATGCGGCTGATAATCTGAGCAGCGTCTTTTCCGAGACCGTTCAGGATGACGCGGAGCTTGTTCTTGCGAACCTTGTTTGCGTTAGCTGCGATTTTGATGGCACCTTCAGCGGCAGCAAATGATTCGTGACCTGCGAGGAAGGCAAAGCACTGAGTTTCTTCAGAAAGAAGACGTGCACCGAGGTTTCCGTGTCCGAGACCTACTTTACGGTCATCAGCTACTGAACCCGGCAGACAGAATGCCTGCAAGCCTTTACCGATGTTAGCGGCAGCTGTAGAACCCGTTTTGTCTCCGGTTTTTTCAGCTTCTTTGATTGCAATTGCCGAGCCTAAAACATAAGCCCATTTAGCGTCTTCAAAACAAATCTGCTGTGTAGACTGACAGATTTCGTATGGATCGAATCCACGGGCCTTGCAGAGGTCACGGGCTTCGTTGAGACCGGCCTCACCTTCTTTAAAACCATATTCTTTAAGAGCCTTATTCACCTGAGGAATACGGCCTTCGTAATCTTCAAATAATGTTGCCATTTAAATTCCTCCTACTCTTTTCTCGGGTCGATAAGGCGAACCATACCCTGGTCTGCTGTTACGCGTCCGTAATGTGTGCGTGCGCCTTCGATAGCTTCGTTTGCAGGTTTGCCTGCTTTCAGAGCGTCCATCAATTTACCAAAGTTGATACAGTTGTAACCGATAACCTGGTCATCTTTATCAACAGCCATAGATTCAACATAACCTTCTGTCATTTCGAGGTAGCGTGGACCTGTTTTGCGGGTTGCAAACATAGTTCCAACCTGAGAACGGAGGTTTTTACCGAGGTCTTCGAGGGAAGCACCAACTTTAAGACCGCCTTCTGAATAAGCTGACTGAGTACGACCGTAAACAATCTGCATAAAAAGTTCGCGCATAGCTGTGTTGATTGCGTCGCAAACAAGGTCAGTATTAAGTGCTTCAAGAAGAGTTTTACCGATAAGGATTTCTGAAGCCATTGCAGCTGAGTGAGTCATACCTGAACAGCCGATTGTTTCTACAAGTGCTTCTTCAATAATGCCGTCTTTTACGTTGAGGGAAAGTTTACAAGCTCCCTGCTGAGGAGCACACCAGCCGATACCATGTGTAAAGCCGGAAATGTCTTCAATTTTCTTTACCTGTACCCATTTTCCTTCTTCAGGAATTGGAGCAGGACCGTGATATGCGCCTTTAGCCAAAGGACACATATGTTCCACTTCTGCAGTGTAAGTCATCTGATTCTCCTTAAATAAAGCCACAAAAAAAATCCGGACAAAAAATTGCCGCCGAACCGTATTGTGATTCTTTAAAAATATGGATTTGAGTTTTGTATATGTAAAAAAGGAGACCGAAAGGTGTATCCCACCTGTTGAAGTGTGGAAAAAAATGACTCATCAGCCACGACAATCATTACCTTTAAGAAACCGTTTTACAGTTATGATAAATTATCATTTTTTCAATTTGTTTACAATACAGTAAATGCTGAACTGCCCCGCGTAAGGCGCACACGATTTTGAATATTGACAATTTCTTTCTGTTTGCTTACACTACCCGTTGTTAGATTACACTAACTTAAAAAATGACTCATCAGCCACAATCAGTCATTCAGGGCATTTAAGGAACGGAAGGTGCCATACAACCTTCTGTTTCTTATGCCCTTCTTTTTGAAAAACTATTTTTATACAACAGAGAGGTAAATTCAGATGAAACTTATCGCAATTGATAAAGTAATCGGCCGCGAAATAATCGATTCCCGCGGAAATCCTACCGTAGAAGTAGATGTTATCCTTGAAAACGGCGTACTTGGACGCGCTGCAGTTCCTTCAGGAGCTTCTACAGGTGAAAATGAAGCCCTTGAACTGCGCGACGGGGACAAAAAACGCTATGGCGGTAAAGGAGTTCTTAAAGCCGTAGACAATGTCAACAAAATCATTGCTCCAGCCCTCAAAGGCGACAATGTATTCTGCCAGCGCGCTATTGACTGCAAAATGCTTGCTCTCGACGGAACTCCAACAAAAAGCAAGCTTGGTGCCAATGCAATCCTCGGTGTTTCTCTTGCTGTTGCCCAGGCAGCTGCAAAAGCTCTTGATATGCCGCTTTACCGCTACATCGGTGGGGCAAATGCTCATGTAATGCCGGTACCAATGATGAACATCATCAACGGTGGTGCTCACTCTGATGCACCAATCGCTTTCCAGGAATTTATGATTCGTCCTGTCGGAGCAAAAACAGAAAAAGAAGCTATCCGCATGGGTGCAGAAGTATTCCACGCTCTTGCAAAACTCCTTAAAGGCCGCGGACTTTCTACTGCTGTAGGGGACGAAGGCGGTTTTGCTCCTAAATTCAACGGTATCGATGACGCTCTGGACTCAATTGTACAGGCAATCAAAGACGCAGGTTACAAGCCAGGCGATGATGTAAAAATCGCAATGGACTGTGCTGCTTCTGAATTCAGCGTAGAAAAGAACGGTAAATTCTACTACAACTACAAACAGCTTTCTAACGGTTCTCCAAAAGATCCTAACGGAAAAGAACTCGATGACGACGGACAGATTGCTTATCTTGAAGAACTCATTACCAAATACCCTATCGATTCTATCGAAGACGGTCTTGATGAAAATGACTGGGAAGGCTGGAAAAAACTCACTGCAAAAATCGGTGACCGCTGCCAGTTAGTTGGAGATGACCTTTTTGTAACTAACGTTAAGTTCCTCGAAAAAGGAATTAAGATGGGTGCGGGAAACGCAATCCTCATCAAAGTAAACCAGATCGGTTCTCTTACAGAAACTCTGGAAGCAATTGAAATGGCTCACCGCCACGGATATACAACTGTAACTTCACACCGCTCAGGTGAAACAGAAGATACAACAATTGCAGATATCGCAGTTGCAACAAACTCTGGTCAGATTAAGACTGGTTCTATGAGCCGCACAGACCGTATGGCCAAATACAACCAGCTTATCCGCATCGAAGAAGAACTCGGCGAAAATGCTGTTTACGGCTATGCAAAACTCCGCTAGTAAGGCTTAAAAGCTTTAAGTAATTGAATAAAAACCACAGATTTTACAGATTAAGTTTTGTGAGGTCTGTGGTTTATTTTTTTACTTTTCGATTCTCTTTAAAATCCGTATGAAGCCAAAGGCAAGAATTGCTGAAGTCACCGCCCAGCTCAACGGATAGGAATAAAAGAGCCCCCTGAATGTGTGGAACCGGGGAATCTGGAAAAATGTAAAGATATACAGCATTCTAAGGCCGCATGCGCCGAGCAGGGTTATAATCATCGGTAAAACAGAGTGTCCTACCCCTCGTATTGCGTTTGCCGTGCAGTCCATAATTCCACAGGTAAAGTAAGTCAATAGAATTACCCTTAACCGGATCATACCTGCTGCCTGAACTTCGGGACTTGTTGAATAAAACCCGAGGAGAGTCGGACCAAACAGAATGGCAAGACCGCCAAGTATCAGTCCCGCAGATGAAGCGCACAAAATACTGTCACGTACGGCCTTTTTGATTCGCTCGATTTTACCGGCACCCATATTCTGTCCTGCAAATGTAAGCATTGCCTGACTGAACCCGTTCATCGAAATGTATATAAAACCTTCTACGCCCTGAGCCGCAGCATTTCCTGCAATCATTACAGGACCAAAACTGTTTACGGATGATTGAATTACAACGTTTGAAATGCTGAAAATCATCCCCTGGAGCCCGGCCGGAAAGCCGATTTTTACAATCTTAGAAAGGATATGAAAGTCAATCTGGAGCTTTTTAAAATCAAGTTTGAACGCGTCTTTTTCCCTCAAAAGGAGAATCACAATTACCACTGCACTGAATGTTTGGCTGATAACCGTAGCAGATGCAACGCCCGCCACATCCATCTTAAGACAGATTACAAAGATAAGATTCAATACGACGTTGATAAGGCCGGCCACAAAAAGAATGTAAAGCGGCCTCTGTGTATCGCCCTTTGCACGCAGGAGACTTGCTCCAAAGTTATATATAATTGTCGGGGTAACTCCGCCAAAAAAGATTTTTAAGTACAAAGTTGATAAAGGAAGGACTTCATCCGGAGAGCCCATCAAAATCAAAATCTGACGGCTGAATGAAACTCCGATAAAAGTGAGCAGGATTCCGCCGATTACGCTTAAAATCATCGCTGTGTGCACTGTGCGGGAAACTTTTTCGCTCTTGCCAGAACCAAAATAATTTGCAGCTACAACATTACAGCCGATCCCAAGGCCTAAGAAAAAGTTTATGAGAAGATTTATCAGAGAACTTGTTGAACCGACAGCTGCCAGTGAATTGTCGCCTGCAAAGCGCCCTACAACGATTATATCGGCTGCGTTAAAAAGCAGTTGAAGGATTGAACTGAAAATGAGCGGAACTGCAAAGCGGATCAGCTTTGGGAAAATCGCTCCCTGTGTCATGTCAATTTTATTTGCCGCCATTTCCCAACTCCAAAAAAAAACGGAACCTGTTAAACAGATTCCGTTTTTGAGCTATGATGGATTCGAACCATCGACAGCCGCCTTAAAAGGGCGGTGCTCTACCTACTGAGCTAATAGCCCATGCCGTTCATTGCTGAATGCCTAATTAATATATTTTTTTTATGAAAAAGTGTCAATAGCAAAAATTTGATTTTGTAAAAAAAATAACAAAAAAAATAGCCGTCCGAAAAAGTACCGGACGGCCGCTTATAAATGCAAAATAAAACTATTTGTTTACCTTGTCTTTAAGAGCTTTGCCAGGCTTGAATTTTGGTGATTTAGAAGCCTTGATTTTGATTGTTTCGCCAGTTTTAGGATTGCGTCCAGTGCGAGCTGCACGTTTACCTACAGAGAATGTACCAAAGCCAACGAGCTGAACATCGTCACCCTTAGAAAGTGCTTTTGATACAGCTTCTACAAAAGCTTTTACAGCTGCTTCTGAGTCTTTCTTTGTAAGACCAGTGTCTTTAGCGATTGCGTCAACCAATTCTGATTTATTCATATGTTTCTCCTTTTAATTTAGGGCGTTACCCCTCTTTAATTTAACGCTATGTTATATTTTAAGGTATAATGCTTTATAATGCAACATAATACTTTAAAAAAACTACAAATTCGGGTTATAATATTTTTGGAGATTAAAACCAATGGAAGATAATCAGGCTCAAAAGGTAGAGATTTACGGTAAAAAGGTTTTCTTTGTCTGCGCGACATTTACCCTCAACACAAATATTGTTCTCCGCCTTATGGAACAGGAATATGAAATCTATAAGATCGATCAGTACCGCCAGCTAAAAAGTCTCCTTATCCTCAACCCACAGTCAATCGTCTACATTAACCTCGACTCACAGAACACTCCGAACGTCTGGTACAACTTTATTCAATACTTTGAAACTGAACCCCGTTTTAAGGATGTTAAGTTCGGGGCATTTACTTCAAAACTAAAACCGGCCGAAAAAGACCGTTTTACAAAATCTCTCAGGCTTGAGGCAGGATTCTATTCTGTAGAAAAAGGTTTTGGAGAAGCAATGGGCGACCTCATGGTCCGTCTCGAAGACTTAAAGGCAAAGGGAATGCGAAAATTCGTCCGCATGAACTGTCAGGGAGTCAGAAGCACAGAAGCCTTCTTTCTGCGCGGCAACATGATGTACAAGATGGAAGTAGTCGATATCAGTTCCATCGGTATGGGATTAAAAATTCCCCTCAAATACTGCCAGCTGTTCAGAATCAACACAGTTATTCCAGGGCTCAATCTTGTCCTTGGAAGCAAACAGTTAAAGGTAAACGCAAAAATCTTTGGAATCAAAAACATTGGTGACGCAGCTCTTTTGATTATGATTTTTACTCCGGACACGGAAGATTCGTTCCGCTCTTATGTAAGATCATTCATCTGCGAAGAAATGCAGAAAAAGCTCATAAACCAGGCGCTTTCACTCAACTGGGATAAAACAGACTATACAACACAGGTAGAAGTTGAAGAAGAAAAATCTTCGGACGACACTTCCCACCCGACTTCAAACGAGTCAGAAGCAACGTCAGAAGCCGCAGAAATGCTCGAAAAGTCTTCAGATGAGAATGTTCCTCAAAACGACCAGGATGACGGCGCAGAAGGCTCTCAGGACGCTCCAGAGGCCTCTCAGAACGATTCTGAGGAAGAGCCGGCACCGTCAGAAGAAACGCCTGCAGACAACCAGTAGTTTATTTAATTGACTCAGCACGAACCCGGCAGGCCCGGGCTTCTTTTTCAAAACCGCCTGCACGGTAAATATCTGACGCCCAGCTGATTAAGTCGCGGGCAAGATTTTTGTCACTTTCTGACGGAGTTCCCTTTAACAAAATCAAACCGTAAGCATTGTAATCCGAGGCAATTGCGCTCGTGTTTTCAGCATCCTTGTCGTATTTTATGGCAGTCTGAATATATTCAACAGCAAGTTTTTTATTGTTTGATAAAGATGCCATGCGGGAAGCAGAATAATAATCAAGACCGATTTCGCTCACATAGCGGTTTTTAAGATGAATTTTTGCCGCTTCAAGGTAGGCATCGGATGCCCTGTTATAATCTTTGTTGAATGCGTACAGGTCTCCCTGAGTTCGCTTTAAAAATGCAAGATAATAGGCTTCTGACGACAGTTTTTTTTCTGATGCGTTCAATTCATTCAATTTTTCGTCAAAGTTGATGGACGGATTTTTTTTGGCAAGTTGAATTTTTAAATCGTAAATCGGACAGACTGCGCTCAAAACTTCTTTTTTTGTTGAACGTAAAGCGTACTTTTTTGCCATTTCCAAAAGGTCCCGGGCACTTAGCCCGTAAAAGGGTGTGTCCGAAACATCAAATTCTTCATCTGATGCTGTTTTTTTTGCAAGCTGAAGAACAGGATTCAACTCTGAAGCCTTAACGTCATCTTCGGAGTTTGCAAGGCGGTAAATAATTGCGGACAGGGAAATACGGCACAAAAGGCCGGTATCATCAACAGAAAGAGCCAGATTGTAGGCCTGCTGCAAGTGAGCGCCCGCATTCTGTATATTACCGCCGATAAGTTCAGCATTTGCGTTTTCGTAGATTACTGCGGCGCTGTCAGAGACGTCTGTTACGAGCATGGCGCGCTTTGGACTTGAAGAACATCCAAAAAATAAAGCAACTAAAACTGTTAAAACAAAAATTGAACTTTTCAAGATGCCCTCCCCTAAAACTCTTCGCTTCGAAGCTGAACTGTGGCTGAGTCAGATTTAGAACGGTCAGGAACGCCGCCGCGAATAAGCGGATTATTTTTAAGGCCGGTCAGTACGTCCTGCACCTGGACAAGAACAGTATTCAACTGAACGAGGGCGTTGTCAATCTGAGGAACTGCATTTGCAACAAGTTTATCAGCATTTGAAGCAACGCCGGTAAAACTCTGTGTAATTACTGCAAGATTATCGAGGGCTTCTACAAGGCTCGTTGTCATTTCAGGACCAAGAAGTTCTGTTACAGGGCCTTTGTCGCTTGCAAGAATCTGGTGAATGCTTTCTGTAATTCCTGAAAGCTGCGCCACGATATTTTGAATCGGTGTCGCCTTGTTGCCGCGGACACGGCCGCTCAATGCGTCGTCAACCTGGCTTACGAGGGAATTAACATGTTTCAGGAGCTCGGAAACCTGATTCATCAAAGCACCGATTGAATCGTTCTGTTTTTCTATGCGGTTCTTTCTGTCTGCAATAATCTTTTCGCCAGGAACGCTGTCAACGCGGAAAATCTCACTTCCGGACGGAATTAAGCCCGGTCCGAGTCCCGGATAAAAGCTGAATGTGGAACCAAGACCAATCGGACTTGTAACTAGCTGGACAAGGGAGTTTTCTTTTATATATTCGCTGTATTCGCCAAGGATATAGTAATCGACCCGGACAAAATTGTCTTTAAGACCGAGTCTGCTTACCTTTCCGATGGAAAAACCTTTGTAGGTCAAATCCATCCCGACAGACACGCCGGATCCGCTGTCCAAAACCGTGTAGTAGTAATATTTTTTTTCAAACCAGTGCTGTCTTGCTCCAAGCGCAAAAATCAATGCGACAAGGCCCGCAAGAGCAAGGATGGAAAACAATCCGACAATTTGATCTGCATAACGAATTTTAAATTTCATTTTTATACCGGTTCTCCCTGGATAAGACCGTTTTCTATATGATACATCGTGCCCGGAAATTCAGCAATAAAGGTTGAATTATGACTGATGTAAATTACAGTATTTCCCTGGTTTATAAAGTTATGAAGCAGATCCATAATAATTGCACTTCCCTTCCTGTCTAGCGACTCGGTGCATTCATCCAGAAAGAGAACTTCCGGCCCGCAAATCATTGCTCGCGCAAAGGCAATTCGTTTCTGCTCGCCGGTCGACAAATCAACCGGCCTTAAATTCAAATCCCGATCATAGCCAACCATCGCACAGACGCTTTGTACCGTAAACATGCGCTGTTCACTTGTCATTTCTGGAAAGTGAATCTGCAGCGGAAGCGAGAGGTTCTGGACGATATTCTGGTTGGCCCAAAGGGCGCTGTCCTGAAAGACAAAGGCGCACTTCTGGCGGAATTCAAGATTCTGTGCCCTGTTCATCGTCTGAATGTCCCTGCCTTCAAAAAGAATTTTGCCTGCAGTTGGTACTAAAAGCCCGTCCATCAGTTTGAGCAGAGTGGATTTACCGCTGCCGGAATGTCCGATCAGGGCGGTTGTAGTTCCACGTTCAATTTTGAGGTTTATGCCCTTAACTATTTTTTGCGAGCGCGACTGGAATTCAACATTCTGAACATCAAGCAAATCCATTTACGGCGTCCTCAAAAATAAAATAAAACGATTATAAAGACGTCTACAAGGATGATTCCAAGAACAGACTTACCAACGGCACTGATTCCAACTACAGGAATTTCAGTGCTGCTTCGTTCAACCGAAAATCCGTAATAGGTAGCACAAATCGAAATTATCATGCCGAACAAAACACTTTTTAGAATTGAAGTAAAAAGCACTTTTACCGT
>JAILFZ010000197.1 GCA_024697295.1 Treponema sp. | reverse complement strand
AAGCGGAGGAAGTGTAATGTCGTATAACAAACTCATAAAAACAGAGGTCGATTATAACAACGCGCTCAAACGAATTGAGCAGCTTTTTGACGCGGAACCTGGCACTCCCGAAGCGGACGAACTTGAACTTTTGGCAACCCTCGTTGAATTATACGAAAAAGAGCATTTCCCCATTGAAGCCCCCGATCCTGTTTTTGCCATAAAATTCCGAATGGAGCAAGAAGGTCTTACAAACGGAGATATGATTGCGAATTTGAGGAATTAGTTTGCCAATAAGAAAAATTATTCTTATTTTTTAAAAATGGAGGAATCATATGGAATTTGATTCAAAAAAAGCAGTAATCGTGCCGGAAGGCGTATTTATAATCGGAACATACGACGAAAACGGAGTTCCTAACGCAATGAATGCGGCCTGGGGAATTCAGTCGGATTTTGGTGAAATCGCACTTTTTCTTGCAAAACATAAAACTACAGAAAACCTGAAAAAGACAGGTGCCTTTACCGTAGCTTTTGCAACAAAAAATACAGTTGAAATTTCAGACTATTTTGGCCTTGAAAGCGGGGCAAACGTAAATAAAATTGAAAAGGCTGGAGTTCACGTTCACAAAAGCACACATGTCAACGCCCCGATTATTGAAGAATATCCCCTTGTTCTTGAATGTGAAGTAAAGGAATGGAATGAAGAAAAAGAAATGCTTACAGGCAGAATAATTGCCCAGCAGGCAGATGAATCAATTTTGACCGACGGTAAGGTAGACCTCGGAAAACTACAGCCCATAATGTACGACGCATCATTCCACGTATACCGCGTAATCGGCGAAGCAGTGGGAAATGCATTTAAAGACGGCTTAAAGATTAAGAATAAATAAGATCCAGAAAAACACATGCAAAACAACAGGAACCCGTGGAACTTCCTGTGCCGGCCAGATCTTAGTTTTAAAAGAACCCACCAAAAAAAGGGCGTCCCCCTCCGGTCTGATATTGCCGTTCAAGACACGGCAATATCAGACCCTCGGGTCGCTCTTTCCGCAGTTCCGTGCTCCCGCACTCCATTCTTCCCTTCGCTCCGCTCAGTTCAGAACGCCTGCGGCGCTGCTACAATCCCTGACGCGAGGGACGATTGTTGAAAAAATAAAATAAATTGTTATAATAAAATTATGTTGTAAAAGAACGGATAAAAAAATGTTTGATTGCAGCAAATAGTCCCTTTTTAACATTTAAATCTGTTTAATTAAAAAAAAATTTTTTTTCATCGGAGGAAGAAAATGAAAAAATTTATGAAGGTGCTGGCACTTGTTTTAAGTGCGGCAATTTTAATGGCTGGCATCACTTCATGTTCAAATGACACTGATGATGATACTATCGCTGTTACCAGCGTGACTCTCAGCAAAAAGAGCACTGATATAACAGTGGGCAGCAGCGAAACTCTGACTGCAACGGTAAGTCCAGATAATGCAACCGACAAGACCGTAACATGGAGTTCAAGTAATACTGATGTTGCAATCGTAGATAACGGTCTGGTAAGTGCTCTAACTGCAGGAGAAACTGTAATTACGGCAAAGGCTGGGGATAAAACTGCCACATGTACGGTTACTGTAAAAAATCAGGTAGCCACTCCAACCTTTAGCGAAAAATCCGGAGCAGTAGACAGCGGAACTAAAGTTGAAATCAATTGTACAACAAAGGACGCTGTAATTTACTACACCACAGACGATAATGACCCAACAAGTGCAAGTACAAAATACACTGGAGCAATCAGCATAACAACAGCAGTAACAATCAAGGCTATAGCAGTCGCAGAGGGCTACACAAACAGTGATGTAGCAAGTGTAAGCTACACAATAAAAGAAGTAAAGGTGGATTATTCTGTTGGAGCAGATATTAAAATTAATGATATTGATTATGTGGTAGTTAATAATGATTTTAAAGAAAATGAATCACGAGCAGTATTATCTTCAAATTTATATGTAAGTTTAGTTTCAATAAAAAATGCAATTGTATCTGTTAATAAAGTCTATGGAAAACATATATTATTATTACGCCGTTCGGGAAAATTGACAGTTCCAAAAAACGAAGTAGATGATTATTCGTTTGCTAAAGAGCAATTAAAAAACTCTATTCCAGAAAGTGCAGAGATATCTGATTTCTTTAATACTAATACAACTGAATCAGATGCAAAAGTTTATTACAGGGATATTTATGCGATTTTAGATTTTAATTTTAAGCAGATTGGTGCTGTTGATACGATGTGGCATAGTAATTATTCCTTGAAAAATTCATCAGGTGAAACAGTAAATTTAAAAGATCTGGCAAAGGTTTTTGATGTTGTAACCATTAGAAATAATTGTCCAACTGAATATAAAGTTAAAAATACTGAGAATTTAATGGTTGAAGATTATTATTATGATGAGGAAGTTTTAACGCATTATGTTGTTTCTCCTAAAAAAGCCTGGTATTGGGGTATCCGCATGGGAACAGATGAAAGAAAACTTAGTTCAACAGAGCATTTAGTAACTTATATTGATAGTGAAGGAAATTGGGTAAATTCGCAGTTATTTTTATTAACTTCTTATACTAGCGATTCTCGGGGAGTAAGCGGCAGTTTACTTGTCAGAAAAAATGGTGCTAGGTATCAATACTGGTTCGCAGGTGCAAGTAACTCTTCATCAAAAACATCGCCAAAAACTACTTTTGAATTTGACGAAAATGGTAAATATACAGGAGAGAATATAGAACTTACAGAAGAAAATGCTCAGAATTGGGGAATTACTTTCCCTATTGATACTGGTGCTTTGGGTGCAAATTCTTATGATAGTGAAACTTTGCCATATAATGCTGAAACAAGATCTATTCCAGTCGAGTTTGTTCTAAATGAAGACGGATCCGTTTCTTTTGGGCCAAAAGTTTTAGAATGGGCCGATAACTGGCACACATATGTTATTGAACATAATGCAAATACATCTGATTATGAAGAATAAATGAAAACAAAAAACCGGTGGCTTAAAAAGTCACCGGTTTTTTGTTATCTGACTGTCACCTTCGGGCTTACCCCGAAGGTCTAATCATTTATTTTACGATATCAGCAAGAGCTTTTTTCATGCCCTTAGACTGAATGTCAGCCAGGTGAGCGGCAACTGCTGCTTCAAGTCCTGCAACCTTAGTAAGGTCTTCTTTCCAGAAATCAACATTTGAGAGAACTTTGTTTGCAATAACTTTTGCATCTTTTGTTTCTTTGTTGAGGGCTGCAAAGAATTCAAGAACTGGAAGTGTATCAAGGTTTTCATATTCGCCGTCTTCGCGTTTAGAAGCGAGACATTTCTGTCCTTTTGCGTTTTCCCTGATTTCTGTACCGTTGTAGAAAGCGATAAGGGCTGCGATTGAGAAGCCGAGAAGTTTTGGAACCGAACCGTTCTTTTTTACAGACTGGAGAACTGACGGCAGACAGCGTGTCCAGTATTTGGCTACTGAGTTCAAAGAAATTTCGATCAGGCGGTGCGGGTTGAACGGGTTCTGGAAGCGTGTCCATACATCCTGTGCATATTTTTTAAGGTCTTCCTGGTCACCGTCAATTGATGGAACGATTTCGTTGAAGATAACATCGTGCATGAACTTCTGTGCATCAGCGTTCGGTGTGTTGAATCCTGAACCAACTTTTTCTGAACAAACGATGTCCTGAACGTAG
The DNA here is from genome assembly GCA_024697295.1 of Treponema sp. Taxonomy (GTDB): domain Bacteria; phylum Spirochaetota; class Spirochaetia; order Treponematales; family Treponemataceae; genus Treponema_D. The sequence continues at coordinate 11,592 of JAILFZ010000197.1, read as the reverse complement.
TTTGAACCTGCGAGGAATGCAGCGAGAACTGAAGATGTGTGTGCGCCGTTCAAAATGCGTACTTTACGTGTGTGGTAGTAGTCCATGTTCTGAACCCACTTAACAGAAAGGCCTGCCTTAACAAGTGGAAGTTCGTCTTCGTGTGATTTTTTAGATTCAATAACCCAGAAGTGGAAAAGTTCAGCTGAGTCGAGGAGTTTGTCTTCGTAGCCGAGTTTTTCGCAGAGGTTTTCTGCCTGAGTTTTTCCGTTTTCTTCTTTTGCAAGAAGCGGGAAGTATCCTGGAACGATGCGGTCAACGAGACATGAACAAACGTCACAGGCTTCGTCAAACCAGTTGATGAAGTCCGGTCCGAGCTGCCACATTTCTGCGTAGCGGAGGATGTTGATGCGGAGGTTAAGACCTGCCTGGTCAGAAAGTTCGCAAGGAATAAGGATCATACCCTTTGAAAGGTCGCCCTTGAAAGCCTGGAATCTCTTGTACAGGAAAGCTGTAACTTTTGCCGGGTAGTTTTTCTGTGGTTTCTGGTCGAGTGTTACCGGAACACCATCGATTTCTGTATCAAAACGGATACCTGCTTCTGTTGTGTTGGAAATAAGGAAGCGGAGATCCGGGCTGGATGCCAATGCGATGTAATCATCGTAGTTTGTATATGGGTTGATAGAACGGCTTACAGAATTGATTGCGCGTGTTTCTACAGTTGGTTTTCCGTCTTTCATTCCGCGGAGAACTGTTGTATAAAGGTTGTTCTGTTCGTTCATTGCATCGATCATACCTTTTTCGAGTGGCTGAACGATTACGATGTTACCGTTAAAGTCTGTTTTTTCGTTAACGATATCAATCTGCCAGTCAACAAATGCACGAAGGAATCCGCCTTCACCAAACTGAATGATTTTTTCCGGGCGTTTTACTGTTTTAACAACGTCCTTAATCGATTTAAGTGCCATAAAAAGGAGCCTCCAGGAGTCCATTAAAAAATGATGTATTCTTATAAAACACCAAAAAAGTGAATTAATATAAGATTTTTCTCAATATATCATTTTAACGGACGCTTGTCGATATAAGGTTGAATTCGAGTTTTTTGAGGTATTAAACAAAGTTAAAAATAAAAAGATAATAAAAAAACTTGTACAAAAAAGAACTACTTGTAAAAAAACCGACATACCTATATCATAATTATACAAGGAAGAGGCGAAATGAAGGATAATCAAACAGGAAAGAGAATAGGATTTGCGCTTAACTCGATTCACTTTGGTGCTTCGTTGACATTGTGGCGCAGACTTGCTAATTTTGCAGCTCAGAAAAACGGTTCGTTCTTTATCTTCCCGGGCGGAAGACTGGACAAGACTTCCAATACAGAACGCCTTCGTAATTCTATTTTTTCTCTCGTAAATTCAGAAAACCTTGACGGTGTAATCAGCTGGGCTTCCAGTATGGGCAGTGATGTACCGGAAGAAGACATGCTCGAATTCCACCGTAAGCTCGGAAACCTTCCTTATGTAACAATCGGACAAAAAATCCTAAATCATCCGGACGTTTCTTTTGGTGCATACACCGGAATGAAGGATCTTACAAGACACTTTATTGAGGTTCACGGAGCAAAAAAAATCGCATTCATCCGCGGACCAAAAAATCATGAATCCGCAGAAGACCGCTTCAGGGGTTACATCGACGCCCTCAAAGAAGCGGGCATAGAACCGAACGACAGCCTCATCACAGAAAACATCGACTGGCAGGAAGGCGAACTCGGTGCCCGCGAACTTTACGAAGAAAAAGGTCTTGTTCCAGGCAAGGATTTTGATGCTCTTCTTTCTGCAAGTGACATGATGACTCTTGCGGCCGCAGAATGGTTCGAAAAGCGCGGCTACAACATTCCAAAAGACTACATGGTCGGAGGATTTAACGATTCTTCCGAAAGCCATATTTATTCAACTTCGTTCTCAACTGTCCACATGCCGATGGAACGAATGGGCACCCTTGCATACGAAAAACTCAACGACATTCTTGAAGGCGACAAGGTTGTGGAAGACACTTGTCTCCCGGCATACACTGTAATCCGCGAAAGCTGCGGCTGTAATAACCTCAAACAGCTTCTCGACTTTTACGACAACAAAGTCCGTATCAAGACACGCGACCAGCTTCTTGACGAACTTGTAGACCTTTTTAAAGTGGACGAAGAAACCCGCCAGAGAGTTTTTGTTCCGCTCTTTGAAGCTCTTTTTGAAAACAACCAGACTGAATTCTTCCGTCTGTTGAATGAAGACCTGATTGCTTACTTCCAGCACGAAGGTGAACTTTCAAACATCTTTACCGCAATCAGGCTTGTAAGAAGTTCAAACTGTCTCCCGGAAGAATACGTTCATAAAATCGTACACACTGTAAGCCTGATGGTTCCTCAGATTCAGGGACGCATTGCGGCAAACCGTCTGTACGCCAACGAAAAACTTTCTGCAATTATCAGCGGGCTCAAGAGTGAGCTTTTGTCTGCTCACGACCGCTCTACCTTGATAAAAATTCTTTCAGAATTCCTTACCCAGATCGGCATCCGGAGTGCAACTCTTGTTCTCTACGAAAACGATGAACTTTCGCGTTACATCGGTGGCTTTAACGATACAGGCGAGATTCGTCTGGAAGAAGTGTTGTTCCCGTCTAAACTTCTGGTTCCAAGCCGCTTCCAGCATGAATTTGAATACGGCGTTTATGTAATTCAACCGCTGTTTATGGCAGACCAGTCGCTCGGCTACATCATTACAGGTTACTCCGACTGTGACGGAAACATTTACGAAGACCTGCGTGCTGCAATCAGCAACACAATGCAGAGCATCTTCCTCTTTGAAGAAATCAGCAAGGCCCGTCAGCTCGCCGAACAGGCTGAATTTGCAAAAACCGAATTCTTTGCGAATGTCGGCAGTGACCTTTGTGACCCGCTCAAAGATTTGTCTGCAAAAGTTACCCAGATGGAAACCAACATCAACAACGGCATTCTTGACCAGGACATTTTGTCTGAGCAGTTGATCTTCTTAAAGAGCCAGATTGAATCCCAGCTGCAGAAGACAGAAACCCTCGTAGATTTGACAAGGTCTCAGGTTGATGACCTTCCAATGGATAAAAAACTTTTTGATATCCGTCAGGTTCTTCCGGGAAGCATTGTTGCCGCAATGAACATCGATGTTCCGTTGATTTACGGTGACCCGGAACGCTTAAAGAAAGCCCTGCAGACTCTCTTCGGAGACGGCGAAGGTTCAATGACAATTCATGCAGAACCACACGGGCTTGAAATTCACGTAAAATCCAAGCTCCTCGACTGGCAAAAGCCTGAACTTCTGCTTGCAGAAAAAATCATCCTTTTGCAGTACGGCGAAGTTAATAAAATTGATGATTTTTCTACTATAGTGACTCTTCCATGGCCAAACCTTGCGGGTCTTCCTCCGGTTAAGCAGGATATTGAAACAAGAGGAATCATCAACTTGTCCGTTAAGGCTCCGAATGTTGAATTATTCAATCTTCCGATGGAAAACTACAACAAGGATTCTTCAAGCCAGCAGGACAGCTGCAATTTGCTTTACTGGAAGCCGGACAATGCGCCTATCGACGAATGGGTAAAAGTATACAGTCTGCGTCACAACGATAAAATGTTCCGTGCTCCGTTGCTCTGTTACAGCCATGAGCTTATCGGACACAACTTTGTCGAAATGCTTGAATTCCAGGTACGTACACAGAAAGCCGCTCCGGTTCTCTTTGTTAACTGTGTCCACACACGCTTCGGTACATGGGCTACCGATTCAAACAGCGTAAGCATTCAGTCAATGGGTGAATTTGAACATATTCTGAGCGAAATCACACCTTCCCTCATCGTATTTGAAAAGATAGACGAAGACAGCATCAAGCGCATCCGCCAGAATTCAAAAACCGTACTTGTTCCGATTCTTGTTTTGCCGGATTCAATTATGTCAGACGAAGAAGTGGACATGCTGTGTTCTCATCCACGTATTATTTTGTGTAACCGCGGTGCGGCCGAAAGTGAACAGTTCAACGAACGAATTCATTCAATCCTCTCCGGGGACGAAATTCTTCCGCCACATACCGGTGCGCTCGTTAAAAAAGCAATTCTTTACCTTAATAAAAATGCTTCGCAGCAGATTGTCCGATGGAAGCTTGCGGACACTGTACACGTCAGCGAAGATTATTTGACCCGTATCTTCCACAAGGAAATCGGTCTTTCACTGTGGGAATACCTGAACAGGCACAGAATTTACCTGGCAACAAAAATGCTGTTGGAAACAAATGACACCATTTACGAAATTGCCGAAAATACAGGCTTCCAGGATCAGGCGTACTTCTGTAGAGTCTTTAAGAAGATTTATGGGGTTCCGCCTGGCAAAATTCGAACAAAACAGTAACTTTTGTTAAATGATAGTACGGTTTTGTCCAATAAAATACTTGTAAATTATAAGCATTAAACGATAAAATAATAGAACTGAGGTTAAATATGAACGCACAAGAAACAACTGTTCTTAAGGCTCCAAAGAAAAATCTTTGGAAGAATATTAAGAGACATTATTCTGTCTATGCGCTGCTCGTGATTCCGGCTGTTTACTATGCTATTCTTAAGTATGGTCCAGTTATCAACGGACAGATTGCATTCAAGAGTTTTATGCCTAGCGATGGTGTATGGGGTAGTACATGGATCGGATTTGGAAACTTCATCGACTTTTTCAAATCTTTCTATTTTACAGAACTTCTCCGCAATACAATCGGATATAGTTTGGCAAAACTTTTGATTTGTGTACCGCTCTCAATTATTCTTGCGGTAACTCTTTATGAATGTACACACGACATTCTTCGCCGCGTAGTACAGACATTGGCTTACTTACCACACTTCCTTTCATGGGTTATCATGTATGGTATCCTTCTTGTTCTCCTTGCACCAGGCGATGGTATGGTTAACGATATCATCAAGTTCTTCTCTGGTTCAGACGAAGGTATCGACTTTCTTACTAATGTAAGCACATTCCCTGCAATCGTAATCATTTCTGATGCCTGGAAGGAAATGGGATGGGCTGCAATTATCTTCATCGCTGCCTTGATGGGTATCGACCCTTCATTGTTCGAAGCTGCCATGGTTGAAGGTGCTTCTGCTGTACAGCGTGTATGGTACATTACAATCCCTTCAATTCGTCCGGTTATCGTAACTGTAGTTCTTCTTAAGCTTGGTACTATTCTTGATGCTGGATTTAACCAGATGTTCATGTTGTACTCTGTTCCGGTTTATTCTGTTGCCGATATCATTGATACATGGGTTTACCGACAGGGTCTTTTACAGTTCAAGTTTGCTCTTGCAACTGCAGTAGGTATCTTCAAGGGTGTTATTGGTATGCTCCTTGTAATGACTTCAAACGCTGTTGTTAAGAAAATAGCAGATTCTTCACTCCTGTAATTCGAGGTAATAGAGATGACTAAGACAAAGACAGTTAAATTAACAGCAGGCGACCGTACATTCTATTTTTGTATCAATGCCTTCCTTATTTTTATTGGTATCGTAATTGCAATTCCAATGTGGAGTACAATCACTCTTTCATTCCGTCCAAACGACTTTATCGGAACTAACTTTGAAGGTATGTTCCTCCCGGTTTGGAAATGGGATATTTCAGCGTACAAGGCTCTTCTTGGAAACGCAGGGTTCATCAGTGCATTCTGGAACTCTATGAAAATCATGGTATTTGGTGTTATCACAGCTTTGTGTTTGACAGTTCCAATGGCATATTGTATGTCAGTACCTGATCTTCCAGGACGTAAAGCATTGAACTACTTCGTATTGATTCCATACTTGTTCAACATCGGTTTGATTCCAACATACCTCGTTGTAACAGGTCTTCACCTTACAAACCACCTTACATCAATCTTCTTGCCGGGTGCCATCGGTACTTACAACTGTTTGATTATGCGCGGCTTCTTTGAAGGTATTCCGGAATCATTGAAGGAATCTGCTCGTATCGACGGTGCAGAAGAATGGTATGTTCTCGTATCAATTATTCTTCCACTTTCAAAACCAATTATCATGACAATCGGTTTGTACTATGCAGTTAACTTCTGGAACGACTTCATGCACGCTATGCTTTACTTGAATGAATCTGTTCTCCAGCCACTTCCTATCTTGTTGCGTAATATCTTGATTGGTTCAAGTATGAACGAAGTTGTTGAAGTAAACGCATTCGGTAATGCTCCGATCCAGGCTATTAAGGCTGCTTCGGTATTTATGTCTGCAATTCCTATGATGTTGGCTTATCCATTCATCCAGAAGTACTTTACTAAAGGTACTATGCTTGGTTCGGTTAAGGGCTAATATTCAGTTTCTTGTGTAACTTTTAAACCAGATGATAATTATTTTATTGTCTGGTTAATTTTTTGTGATATAATTTTATTATCTTGCAAAAAAGATATATATTATTAATTTTTCATTTTATATTCAAAAAGGAGGAAAAAATGAAAAACTTTTTTAAGAATCTCGCTCTCATCGCATTGATTCTTGCTGTTGCTTCACCAGTTTTCGCTAAAAAGTGGAAGGTGAACAAAGACGGTACAGTAGACATCGAACTCTGGTATGGTGCTGCTGTAACAGAAGCTGGTCCACCACCTGCTGACTGGGTTGCTTATAAGATTATCAAGGAAAAACTTGGTATCAATCTTATTCTTACTGCTCTCCCATCAAGTGAATCTGACCAGGATACTAAAATCAACGCCGCTGGTGCTGCTAACTCGCTTCCTGACTTGTTCATGGTAAGTTCTAACACATTCCAGATTTTGGTTCGCCAGAAGCTCCTTGCTCCTGTAGATGATATGTTTGCTATGATGCCACAACGTTCAGCTAAATTGTATGACAAAGACGCTCGTGCATTCTCTACAGTAAACGGTGTTTGCTATGGTCTTTCTCAGCCAGGTACAATCGTTCGTAACGAAGGTGTTGTAATCCGCAAAGACTGGCTCGACAAACTTGGTCTTAAAGTACCTAAGACAACTGATGAGTTCTTTGAAGTAATGAAAGCATTCACAACAAAAGACCCTGATGGAAACGGACGTAACGATACTTACGGTCTCGGTGCTTATATCGAACTTAAGCCAATTTCTGAAGGTCTCGGATGCCGCTTTGACCCATGGATGGGTGCATACGGTGTAGCTGGTACTTGGTCTATGGTTCGCGGAAGCGAAGGTCTTAACATCAACAAACCAGAATACTACGATGCTCTCGTATTCATCAAGAAAATCATTGATGCAAAAGTTATCGATCCTAACTGGACAGCTTACAAGAAGGATGACTACCGTGCAGCTTGGAAACAGGGTAAATACGGTATCTTCCGTGAACAGAACGCTGCTCTCGCTTCAGAATCTAACTATGCACCATTCGACAAGAACTTCCCTAAAGGACAGCTCGTTGTTATCGATCCACCTGTAGGACCAACTGGTAAATCATCAGCTGGTGTTTACGAACAGGCTTATCGTACATACGCTGTTTCTAAAGCAGTAGAAAAACAGACTGTAAAAATCAAGGGAAAGAAAGTTTCAAAGAAAGAAAAGATTGCTGAACTCCTTGAATGGATGTCTTCTGACGAAGGTTACTTCCTCCTCGGTTGGGGTGTAGAAGGTGTTAACTATGTTAAGGATCCAAAAACTGGAGCACCAACAAAAGATGGTATCCCAGATCCAAAGAAAGCTTACTCTAAGTCTGCTATGCAGCCTTTGACACAGCTCCGCAACATGGTTTACTACAACTCTGACCTTGAACTTGCTTCACGCTATCCAACATACATCACAGCAGTTTCAAAGAAAGAAATGTCTTCTTTGAAAGAACTCCGCACAATGCAGTCTAAACCATGGACTCCATGTATCGGTGCTTCTTTGCTCCCTCTTCCAGATGCTGACCTTCAGCGCTTCCTCGAACAGGGTGTAGTTGAATTCATGACAGGCAAACGCCAGCTTACAAAAGCTAACTGGGATGCTTGGGTTGCTGAATTCAACAAAATGGGTGGTAAAGCTTGGGAACAGGCTGGTATCGCTAAGATGAAGGATGCAAACCTTCTCTACTAGTTCTTAATTGAACATAAATGGACGGTATCATTTGATACCGTCTTTTTTTTTGTTTAAATTTAGTTTATATTCAATTCATGAAGAATTCGAAGAAAAATGAACTTGCGGTTTGCGGTGTGGAAGCCGTTATTGCACTTTTAAAAGAAAATCCGCAGAAAGTAAAACGCTTTTATTACTCAGAAGACAGAATCAAAAATATTTCGTTTATCTTTAAATACTTTGCTCAGAATAAGGTTCCTTACAATAAGGTTAAAGATATTGTTGAACTTGAAAAAATTTGTGGCAGCGTTCATCACCAGGGCGTTGTTGCAATGATTGAACAGCCAAAAATCCCTGTTTTAAATTCAGATATTACAGATGAGTGGATTTCTAATAGACAATCCGCCCTTATTTTGGACAGGGTAGGAAACGCAAACAATCTCGGTGCAATTGTCCGTAGTGCGGCTTTTTTTGGATTTAAGAATATTGTAATTCCTATCGATGAATCTCAGTCGTCCGTAACAACATCCTCATACCGCGTTGCTCAGGGCGGGATGGAATATGTTAATGTTTACTGTGTACATTCAATTGTAAAGCTTTTGAGCGCTATGAAAGGTCAGATGGTACGTATCGGAACTGATGTAAATGCCAAAATGTCTGTAAAAAAGATTCCGGAAGTGTCTAAAGGAAAAGCTGCTTTAATTGTTTTGGGAAACGAGGAACATGGAATCAGTGATGAAGTTAGAAAGAATTGTGATAATCTTGTAATAATTCCATATTCAAAAACGAACGAAATCAATACAAGACGAATTGAAAGTTTAAATGTAGCACAGGCCGCTGCAATTGTGCTTTATGCAGCCTGTGCTGAAAACTAGCGGTTCATTTCGCTCTGTTTGCCTTTAGATTTATGTGCATCGATAATTGACTTGATTTCGTCATAGTCAGATACCGGCAGGTCGCCAAAGATTGTATTCTTTGTTGCACATGTAGCGTTACCAAATTCAACGGCTGTCTGTGCGTCATCAAACTTTAATAAGCCAAACAAGACACCTGCACAATATGCGTCTCCGGATCCGATACGGTCAACAACATCAATGTCTTTGTACGGATCTTCGTGGAAGAATTTGTCCAGGCGTTTGAGATAAACTGTAGATGTAAAGGAATGAACTTTTGGACTGATTACTTCGCGCTCAGATGAGGCAATCAACTGGATGTTCGGGTAGTCATGGCAGAATTCACGGTGCATATCCTGCAAAGTACCTGATTTTTTGAACATACGGCGACAACTTTCTTCTGAAATAAAGAGGATGTCGAGATATGGAAGAATCTCTTTAATTGTCGAACGTGCTGTTTCTTCGTCCCAAAGGTTAGCGCGGTAGTTAACATCAAAAGCAATCTGAGCGCCAGCTGCCTTGAATTTTTTGATCATATCGATTGCAAGGGTGCGGGTTGCTTCTGAAAGGGCAAGAGTGATTCCCGAGGTATAGAACATGCGGGTCTTGCTGTAAATATCTTCCGGGATTTCTTCTGGCTTGATTTTTGTGATTGAAGAATGTTTACGGTCATAAACTACAGTCGGTTTGCGTGGATAAGCTCCGTTTTCGTAGTAATAAACACCTACGCGGGCTTCAGGTGATTTATCAAAAATGATGTAGTCATCACTTACGCTTGAAGAACGAATGCGGTTTTTGATAAATGTACCGAGCTGGTTATCAGGCAGACGTGTAATGATTGCAGTTCTGAGACCAAGCAATGATACTCCGGATGCAACGTTTAATTCGGCGCCGCCTGCATGTTTAGTAAATGTATTGGATTTGTTAATCAATTCATTTACTGGTGGAGAAAGTCTAAGCATAGTTTCTCCGAATGTAATCAAATCAAACTCTTTCTGTTCCATAAATTAATCCTTGCAAAAAAATACAACTACAGTTTACTCTTAAACGTTAATATCAACAAGACATTTAATAATTTTTTCTGGTTTGTGGACTTTTAAACCGCTCTAGAATATACTTAATATATGGCAAAAAAAGAAAAAAAGACTAATCAGACAGGGCTGGCACTTGCCTGCTGGATTCTCGGATTTTTAATTCTGTTAATCGTGTTTTTAGTTAAGCAGGACGAAATATATTCGAATTTAAAAACAACCAGATTTTTTGAACGCATTTTTGGTTCAACCCCGGAGTTTATCGCTAATCACAAGGTTAAAGAAGAACCAAAAGAAGAAGAGGAAACAATTATTACCCTCAAAACAGAAGAACCGGTAAAAACTCCGGCTCAAAATGTGGTTTCTTCTGAGCCGGTTTATGTTCCAAAAGAAGAGCCAAAAGTTCAGCCTAAAACAGAAGATAAGGAAGCTTCTTCTAAAGCCGAAACTCAGGCCCAAACAAAACCCCAGGAAACTACCAAAACCGAAACTAAGGTTGAACAGCCTAAACCCATAACTAAAACGGTTGTCAATCAAAAACTTTATTTTGTTTATATTGGAGAAGACGGTGTTGTCAGCCGCAAAGTAATTACTCGCGAAGTTGAAAAGAATGACAGCCCGCTTGTTACAAATATAAACCTTTTGCTCAAAGGTCCAAATTCAGCCGAAGAAGGCAAAGGATACAAAACACTTATTCCGCCTGGAACAAAGCTTATATCAGCCTATGTACGGGACGGAGTTGCTTTTTTGAACTTTAATGAAGAATTTGAATTCAATAGGATTGGTGTTGACGGTTATCTTGCTCAGCTGATGCAGATTGTTTATACAGCAACTGAGTTTTCTACAGTTAAAAGCGTTCAGTTTTTGATTGACGGCCAGAAAAAAGAATATCTTGGCAGCGAGGGCGTCTGGATTGGAAGCCCTCTTTCGCGCACAAGTTTTTAGTTTACTGAATACGATTTAAGAATTTTATCAAAGTATTTGGCGTTTGATTTATACGCGCCGTAAAATACTGTGAAAGTTAAAATCGCAATTGAATTGTCATCGAGTTGTTTGATAATCTTGTAGTCTTTTGTAAAACTCTTTGAAATATCGTTGTAAAAGATATTTGTGTACATTGTTCCGTTTTTGTCTTCGGAAACCTGCATTGATTCGATGTAAGGATATGATTCCTGGCGTCCGAGAATCATCGAACGTTTAAGATTTTGCATTGTCTGTGCGACAGTGTCTGCACTGGCCGGAATTATGTCCATTGCGAGGACTCCGGATTTTGAAATGTTGTAAAGGTTTTCTGCAGAGGCCTGCCAGTTTGAATCAAGATTGATTTTTTGAGTATGTTTTTCGTCTTTCTTGTAGGAAATCTTTTGTTTTTTGGGTTTTTTCTGCAAAGTCAGATTATGATCATCTTCGGTTTTAAGGGGAAGTCCTTCAAAGGCGGCAAAACTTTCATCCTGAGAAGAAGTTAACTGACCCGCAGTTATAAGTGAAAATACTGTCTTACCGTCCTTGCTGATGATTTTCTGAATATTAAAAATAGGTACCACAGGATTGAATAAAATGTTTACGTAACCGCCAAACTGTTCATATTCCTGTTCGATGACCTGAGT
>JAILFZ010000181.1 GCA_024697295.1 Treponema sp. | reverse complement strand
CGGCACTTATGTAGATTTTGTCGTGATTAAGGGCGCTTGTGTCTATAGGTGGGGGAGGATGGGCGCCTTTGCCGCTGTCGGCGTCAAACCGCGCTTTTCGTGGCTACGGCTGGGGCAACGCCCTCCGCCTCCGGTACGGCGACAGTGCCGCCGCACCCGCTTCGCGGCCACTACAATCGCTGGCGCGTGGGAAACTAACCGCCCGTAATTTTACTCCAGCACTAAATCAACTGTTTCTGCTCCGGCTGCCTTTATCAGGTCGGAAGGGGCAAGAATTATCTGCTGGCCGCGCACACCGGCGCTTATGTAGATTTTGTCGTAATTAAGGGCGCTGGTGTCTATAAAGGTGGGGAACTTTTTTTTCATTCCCACCGGGCTGCAGCCCCCGCGGATGTAGCCGGTCAGGGCTAAGAGTTCTTCAGGCTTTACGGGATTCAATTCTTTTACCCCTGCGGCAGTGCGGGCTTTTTTTAAGTTTATTTCGTGTTCTGCGCTCTGACAGAAAACAAAAATCTGCTTTGTTTCGCTTCTCATTACAATTGTCTTAAAGCACTGTGCGGCATTGATTCCCAGTTTTTCTGCAATGTTTGAGGCAGCTCCCCGGCTTAATTCGTGTTCCCCGTCGTCTTCGTATTCTTTTGTTTCGTATTTTATTTTTAATCCGTCAAGGATTCTCATGGCGTTTGTCTTTTTCATGAAATCTATTATTTAAGATTATGGCAAAACTCTCAAGATGTATGTGGGAAGGTGAGGGGGGCAGATTTTGAACTTTAGTTTCTTGAACTGCCTCTGCCGGATGAGGGCGTGTTCAATTTAAAAAAATGAGAATATTTCTCAAATTCGCTTGACTATTCTCAACCGTTTTGTATAATTTGATAATCATTCTCAAATTGGCGGTAGCTCTGTAAATGGCAAAATTAGCGTACAAAACAAGGCAGCAGGAACTTCTTCTTTCCTATATGAGCAGAACTCAGGGATCTCATTTTACGGCTGATGATGTGCGTGCATATTTTAATCATAAAAACATTCAGATTTCCCTGGCAACAATTTACCGTCAGCTTGAGAAATTTGTTGCCGGCGGCAGCGTTCATAAATATTTTATTGATGAACATTCTGCTGCCTGTTATGAATACAGCGGCGAAACATGCACAAAGCTTGAAAATCACTTTCATTTAAAATGCGAAAAATGCGGAAAACTCATTCACCTTGAGTGCGGAGAACTTTCTGAAATCGGCTCTCACCTTAAAAACGAACATGGTTTTTCCCTTAATCCGCTTCGCACGGTTTTTTATGGTGTGTGTGCAGACTGTGCAAAGTGTACAGAGGAAAAGACCTGTGAATAATGAACGTTTGTCCGGCTGCACTTTAAAAAAATGTCTTTATGCTTTTACGGCCATTGTTCTTACGGCAGCAATTGTTTCATCGGTATGTTTTGAAGTATTTCATGCAGGTCATGAAGAAAACTGTCATGAAGAAAATTGTGCAGTCTGTCTTGTACTTCAGATAATACATTCAGCCGAAAAACTCTTTCAGTCTTTCCATAACTATGAGGGGGAGTTTTCATATTTAACCGTCTTATTGTTTATTGTTTTTCTGGAGGCTCATTTAGTTCACCAGACAATCGTATCAAGAAAAATAAAACTCCAGATTTAGTATAAATATTCCTTTGAAAATTATGTGTATTTTGTAATTGAATAAAAAATTCAAGGAATTATTTATGAAAAATAAAAAACCAGTAATTTTAATCACGGGTTATCTTGGTTCCGGCAAGACAACCCTGCTTAATAATCTTTTGCGTCAGGAAACCCGTCGTGTTGCGCTGATTGTCAACGATATGGGAAGCATAAATGTTGATGCGGAAATCCTGAAAAAGGAGGGGGCAAATGTTGCGGAGTGTCCGATGTTTGAACTCCAGAACGGCTGTATATGCTGTACTCTCCGCGATGAGTTTATTGAGCAGATAGAGAAGATTTCGGCAATTGACAGCGTTGAAGCAGTATTTGTTGAAGCTTCCGGAATAAGTGATCCGGGCGCCGTAAGTGCAAGTTTTCTTGCTTATGAAGATGATAATCCTGATACAAACGTATATCTTACTTCAGTTGTTACGGTTGTTGATGCAGACCGCATTTACCGGGAATTTTTGAGCGATCTTAAAAAGAGAAAGTCGGATGAGGATGAAGAAACTGATCAGAATAATCTTACAAGTGAGGAAATTTCTACCCTTATTGTTGATCAGATTGAATTCTGCAATTTTATTGTCCTTAATAAATGTGATCTTTTGACGGAAGAACAGCTTGCAGAGGTTGAATCCATTGTACGTGAATTCCAGACCCGCGCTCCGATTATACGCAGTGTAAACGGAACCGTTGATATTGCAGGTATTATGACAAAAGAGCCGTTCAACTTTGAACAGATTGATTCATCTTCTGCGATTCAGAAAGCAATCAATTCGCTCGAACAGAGAACAAACGGATGTACTGATGAATATGGTATTTCAAGTTTTGTGTTTGAGGAAAAAAGACCTTTCAACAGAAAAAAGTTTGCGGATTTTGTAAATAACAATTACCCTAAGGAACTGATTCGTGCCAAGGGCTATATCTGGTTTTCCGATGCAGATGCAGATGTCCAGCTTTTTGAACAGGCAGGACGCAATTCATCAGTGATGGAAGTGTCTTATTGGATTGACGCTCTTGTAGAAGAACAGAAACAGGCCTATCTGGAGCAAAATCCTGATGTTAAGGAAAAGTGGGATTCTGAATTTGGTGACAGGGAAAATCAGATTGTGTTTATCGGCAAAGGATATAATCAGGAAGCTATAAAAGCTGAACTTGAAAAATGTCTTGATGAAAAAGCAACAGCATAAAATGGAGTATAAAATGAAAATCAATAAAATTTTTGCGGGAGCATTGGTTCTCCTTGCTCTTATTTCGACAGGATGCAGCAAAAAGGCTGCTAATTCAGAAAAATCAGATAAAGTAAAAATCGTTACGACAATTTTCCCGGAATATGACTGGGTACGGGAAATTCTAGGTGACAAGTCTGACAGTGCAGAACTTACCCTCCTTCTTGGAAACGGTACTGACCTTCATTCTTACCAGCCTTCAATTGAGGACATCGCAAAGATTTCTGCTGCGGATGTTTTTATTTATGTTGGCGGAGAAAGTGATGAATGGGTAGACGATGCCCTCAAAAATGCCACAAACAAGAACATGAAGGTAATCAACCTTATGGAAGTTCTTAAAGATAAGATTAAAACCGAAGAAGTTAAGGAAGGCATGCAGGCAGAAGACGAACATGATCATGAACACCATCACGACCACGATGAAGAAGGTCACGGCCATGAACATCATCACGACCATGAGGAAGGTCACGACCATGAGGAAGGTCACGACCATGAAGAAGAGGAAGAAGAATATGATGAACATGTATGGCTTTCACTTCGCAATGCTAAAGTAATTTGTGCAGAAATTGCCTCTGCCCTTTCAGAAAAAGATTCGGCAAATGCAGCTTCATATAAGGCAAACCTTGCTTCATATTCAGCAAAACTTGATGCGCTTGATAAACAATATGCAGCTGCCGTAAAAAACGGCTCAAAAAATACACTTGTATTTGGAGACCGCTTCCCGTTCCGCTATCTTGTTGATGATTACGGACTTGATTATTTTGCAGCCTTTGTCGGATGTTCGGCAGAAACTGAAGCAAGTTTTGAGACAATCGTATTCCTTGCAAATAAAATTGATGAACTTAAGCTTCAAAATGTCTGCAAGATTGAAAAGGGTGATTCAAAAATTGCAAAAACAGTCATCGGTTCATCAAAAACTAAGAATGCAGAAATTCTTACCCTCGATTCCATGCAGTCAACGACCCTGAAAGAGGCAAAAAATGGCGCAGCTTATTTAAGCATTATGGAAAAAAATCTTAAGGTTCTCGAACAGGCTTTAAAATAACAGGCAATAAAGTATAAAAATGGCGGAAGTTCAAAAAAAGGCTTCCGCCTTCTTTATTTTAAAACAATACCCGTGGCTGTCCGGCAAATTATCCCTGTATTTGCACGTGCGGATGATTATCAGGATAGTTGTATTCGATATGCTGTTTGTCGTTATTGCGCTTTAAAAGTTGTGGTCATTTTTTATTTTTTTTATTATCTTATATGTGTAAATGGAGGCTTTTTATAATGGCTAAAACTAAAACTCCGATGACACTTTTATGTGGTTATCTCGGTGCCGGTAAAACTACATTGCTCAACCAGGTTCTTTCCAACCAGAAAGGTTATAAAGTTGCAGTAATTGTAAATGATATTGGAGAAGTAAACGTTGACGCAAAACTCATTGCGGATGGTGCAAAAATTACAGATACGAGTTCAATCGTTCCTTTGACAAATGGCTGTATCTGCTGTACTTTGAAAACTCAGCTTTCCCAGAACATTGAAAACTTAATCAAAAGCGGAAAATACGATTACATTTTGATCGAAGCCAGCGGCGTTTGTGAACCGATGCCAATCGCACAGGAACTCGAAACCATCAGCAACGGCGTTCTTGATAACGTTGTTGGCGTTGTTGATGCTGCCCGTCTTGTTGATGAATTTGCCGGAGGAAACAAACTTCTGGACAAAAAGGCAATCGGCGAAGAAGATATCGAATCCCTTCTTGTTCAGCAGATTGAATTCTGTTCAACTCTTGTTATCAACAAAAAGGACCTTGTTACAGAAGATGAATTCAAAAAGGTCAGAAAAGTAATTGAAACCCTTCACCCTGGCGTAAAAATCATTGAAACTGATCACTGTAAGGTTGATGTGGGAGAAATTCTTTCAACACATTCATTTGATTTTGAAACTGTCTATGCTTCTGCAGGCTGGTGTAAACAGCTCGAAGAAGACGAAGATGATGACGAACATGACCATAATCCTGAACACGGAGAAGAAGGTCATCACTGCGATGAACACTGTGAGCATCATCATGATCACGATCATGAACACCATCACGACCACGAGCATCACCATCATCACGAACACAAGCACGATGGAGACAGCGGTGCAGACGAAGACGAATATGGAATCGGTACTTTTATTTACTACCGCCGTGTTCCGTTTAACCGCCAGAAACTTGATGAATATGCTTCAAAATGGCCGCGCAATATTATCCGCTGTAAGGGGCTTATGTGGTTTGCTGACGAAACCGACATGGCATGGGTATTTGAAACTTCCGGACGACAGATTCAGGCTGGATACTCAGGCCAGTGGATTGCTTCTGCTCCTGAAGAAGAGCGTAAACTGCTTTTGGAAGAAAACCCTAAAATTGCCAAAGAGTGGGATCCAAAGGTCGGCGACCGCATGATTAAGCTTTGTATCATCGGACAAAACCTTGATAAAAAAGCAATTTCTGCAGAACTTGACGCGTGTCTTGAAAAATAATCAAAAAAGCCTGAAACGATTAAGTTTCAGGCTTTTTTTAGTTTAACACAATTGCTAAAGGGCGAGTTTGTTCTTTTCGAGAAGTTTGTCAAGTTCGCCGGATTTTACGAGGTTGCGGATTACTTCGTTAACAATTTTTAAAAGTTTTGTGTTTCCCTTTTTGATTGCGGCCGCGTAATGCTGCTCTTCATACAGCTGTGGAAGAATTATAAGGTTTTCGTCAATATAGCCGAGCAAAATTGAGCGGTCTACACTGATTGCGGCAACTTCTCCGTCGTCGAGTGCAGCTTTTAATATAGGATATGAAGCATATGGAACAGGAATGATAAATGTGCTTTCCTGAATCGCTGCCTTCTTTAATACGGTTGAAGTGATTGAACTTTGTGCAACGCCGATTTTTTTACCTTCCAGGTCTTTGAAGTTTGTAATTCCTGAAGATTTTTTTACCATGATGCCGACAGGGTCGGTATAGTAAATGTCAGAAAACTCGTAAGAATCTTTACGTTCTTCGGTAACTGTAAAGGTTGCAAGAACAATGTCAACCTTGTCCGATTTTAGAAACGGACCGCGGTTTTTGGCATTTACGGATACAAATTCAATATGCTGGTCGTTGCCAAGAATCTTTTTTGCAATTGCTTTTGCAATGTCGATTTCAAGCCCTTCGTACTGATTTGTTGTTTTGTTGAACATACCAAACTTTGGAACGTCATCTTTTACGCCGATTACGATTTTGCCTGATTTTACGATTCTGTCAACTTCGTTTGGCTTGGCTTGTGCGCTGAATATTACTGCAGTCATTAAAAAGGCTGCAGTAAACATTTTTGATAAAAACTTTTTCATCTCTACTCTCCTTATGAAAGTCCGAATTAGCCGTGCTGAATGGAAGATTCGGACAGCAGTTTTGCCAGCGGCAAAATCTGCATATGATAAAAATTACACGTATGTAATTTTTATCATCCTTCATGACCTGAAAAATTAAACCTTAGTTTAATATTAAGACCAGTTTTGTAGAAATGCAAGAATAAAACTTATTCCATATAGTAAGTTTTTATCGGCGGAAACCCGTTAAAAGCTACGCTTGCGTAGGTTGAAGTGTAGGCGCCGGTTGTAAGCCAGTACAATTTGTCACCGGCCTTGAGTGTGGTCGGAAGTTTGTATTTGTAGTCTTCGTACATAATGTCGGCGCTGTCACAGGTCGGCCCGGCAAGAATAACTTCGCCTTCTTTTACGCCGGGTGCGTCCTTGCTTGTAATAATCGGGTACTTGATGGATTCATCCATTGTTTCGATAAGCCCGTTGAATTTTCCGCTGTCCTGATAAACCCAGCGCTGGAGTGCCGTGTTGTTTTTGCGGCTGATCATTACAATTTCGCTTGTAAGAATTCCACAGTCCCCTACGAGGGAGCGGCCTGGTTCAAGAACAATCAGAGGACAGTCTTCGCCAAAGTCATCTTCGAGATAGCGTTTGATTTCTGAAGCGTATGTTTCAAGTTCATTTGTAGGGTTTACATAGTGGGCCGGAAATCCTCCGCCCATGTTGATCATTGTAAGGCGGATGTTTTCTTCTTCTTCAAGTGATGAATACAGATAGCGTGCCTTTGCAATTGCGTCGTTCCATGCACCGATGTCGCGCTGCTGGCTTCCCGGGTGAAAGCTTACTCCGTATGGTGTAAGTCCCATGTCGCGTGCACTTACCAGAAGGTCATAGGCCATATCCGGATGACAGCCGAATTTGCGGCTTAAAGGCCAGTCTGCTGTCTGTGTGCTTTCAAGAAGCATGCGCACGTAAACACGGCTTTTTGGAGCCTGTTCGGCTATGTTTTTTAAGTCTTCTTTACTGTCTGTTGCAAACATACGCACGCCTTTGTCGTAAAAATACTTGATGTCGCGTGCTTTTTTGATTGTGTTTCCGTAACTGAGTTTGTCGGGATGAACTCCAAGTTCAAGAACCATGTCCAGTTCATAGCGCGATGCTATGTCAAAGTTTGAACCCAATTCTGCCAGAAGCGAAATTACCCTGGGACCCGGATTTGCTTTTACAGCATAATAAATCTGTGCAAAAGGAAAAGAATCACGCAGCTTGATGTAGTTGCGTTTGATCTGGTTAAGGTTGACAACAATATTCGGTGTCTCCAGATCTTCAGAAAATTTCAGAAACCGATTCCAGTCGGCATCCGATACAAAGTCAGTACGATTAAACAAACCGCCACCACCTTTAAGAAAAGATTAAACAGCTAAATAAAGTTCTGCATAGGAATGGATAATACATAAAAAAAATCGATTTTACAATCAGTTTTTGTAAAAAAAATCGGGCCAGATTTTGAATTTTTTCATTAATTCATAAATTCAAATTTGCCTCTCAGTAAGAGCTTGGCGGGAGGGGGCGGCTGGACGGAAGACGGCGCTGTGAGCAAAGTTCAGGCAGGGCTTGATTTGTCGTGCTGATTGAAAATTTTTTTTATATGGATAATAATAGGCTCTATGGAAACACGCAATATTTTTGAAAACCTTTCATGTATCGACCACAGATACTCATTGTCGGAGGCTGACGCTTTTGCCGGTCTTTCTAATTACATTTCTGAGCAGGCATCTATCCGCTCATGTGCAAAATGTGAAGCAGCCCTCGTAAAGGCCCACTTGAAAATTCGCGGAAAACTGACAGATGCTCTTGCTAAAACTCTGGATGATGTTGCCGCAAATATTGACCCTGAAGAAGTTTACACAGAAGAAGAAAAAACAAAGCACAATATCCGTGCCCTTGTAAACGTAATGAAGACAAAGGTTGATTCAGAAATCGGACCTCTCATTCACCTTGGTGCAACTTCAGTTGATATTCTTGATACTGCCCTCAGCTGCCGTATGCGCGACGTTACACAGAATGTTGTGCTTCCAGAACTTAAGAAACTTGAAAATTATCTTTGTGATATTGCTGAACGTGAATGCGCTACACCACAGGTTGGTCGTACACACGGACAGCACGCTGTACCAATCACTTTCGGCTGGAGCATTGCTGAGTTTGTAAGCCGCCTTGGAAAGTCTATCTTGCGCATTGAAGAATTGAGCAATCAGCTGGTTGGTAAACTTGCAGGTCCAGTTGGTTCATACAACGGACCTTCTATGATTGTAAAAGACCCAGAAGAACTCGAAAAAACATATACAGACTTCCTCGGTCTCCAGCCATCTGAATATTCTAATCAGCTTGTTGAACCTGAATACGTTCTCCGCCTCCTGCTTGAGATGAACGTTGCATTCGGAATTATTGCTAACCTTGCTGATGATTTGAGAAATCTCCAGCGTTCAGAAATCGGTGAAGTATTTGAGTACTTTGCTGCAACTCAGGTTGGTTCTTCAACAATGCCTCAGAAGAGAAACCCATGGAACAGCGAGCACGTTAAGTCTTTGTGGAAGGCAATGTGTCCACGCGTAATTACTTTCTATATGGATCAGATTTCTGAGCACCAGCGTGACCTTACAAATTCTGCAAGCCAGCGCTTTATTGCTGATTATGTTTCTGGCTTTACAATGGCAGTTGCCCGCATGAACAGCGTTGTTAAGGGACTTCAGGCTGATAAAGAAGGCATGGCTCGTAACCTCGAAAATGCCGGCGGAAAGGTAAAGGGTGGAGTTCTTGCTGAACCAGCTTACATCCTTCTTGGCGAAGCAGGCTACAACGATGGTCACGAAATTATCCGTAAGATTACTCTCGAGGCAGAGCAGAGTGGAAAGACATTCTTCGAAGTTCTCAAAACTCACGAAAAAGAATATGCAGATATCACAGCCCAGCTCGAAAAACTTGGCGTAGAGAACCCTGCAAACTTCTTTGAACATCCAAGCAACTACTGCGGTTTAGCTGCAGTGAAGTCTAAGAGACTTGCTCAGAAATACCGTGAACTTTGTAAATAAATCATAGTAAATCTAACTAATAAGGCAGTCTAAAAATGACTGCCTTTTTTTATTGAAAATAAGAACTTTTATTATTATTGTAAAAAAAGAGATGTATTTCTCATATTTAATAATGCCTTAAAATTGGCAACTAAGGAGACTATAATGGACAAGAAAGTTGTAAAATCTTCCATTGTGGCTGGTACAATTGCATTACTTGCACTTGTAGTTATTATCAATTCATGTACTGTGATTTCACCGAATGAACGCGGTGTAAAAGTCACCCTTGGTCAGGTTGAAGGTGATGTGCTTCAGCCTGGTATGCAGT
>JAILFZ010000180.1 GCA_024697295.1 Treponema sp. | reverse complement strand
GTTCAGCGTGAATGGACGCGGTGACGGGCTTGTTTTGATTCAATCTGATAAAATCGTAAGCCTGTTTAAAATCGAAGGCGACGGATTTGAATACCTCCAGAGCGTTTATTCAAAACCCGTAACTGATATCGGCGGAACAATCATCGACATCGATGCCTTCTGGAGTGCAGATTCAAAATGTCTGCTCTGGGTTAACAGTCTGGGCTACGAAGATGGAAGCAAAAAGGCTTCTGTTTATTCGCTTGGTGCAGATTTAAAACTTCTTGCAATTATTGCAGACGCCTCAAAGCCGCTAATCAGTGAAGACTCTAAAAAACTCTGCTACGCTCAGGGCGAGTCCCTCTTTGTATACGACACTTCAAACTGGCAGATGATGGACAGACTCGATGGAGAAAAAATAGTTTCTTTTGCATGGAGTGGAAATTCAAAAATCTACGCAGGCGGTGTAAGCACTGTCCGCGAATGGATAATCGGTTCTTCTCATTTGAACAGAGTTCTTTTTCTTTCAAGTTGTGCCCGTGTATTCTGGAAGTCTTCTTCTGCAGTGTGCGCTCAGGACAGCCACAATCCAAAAATCTTTTACGATATGGACCTGATTGCCGGCACCTGGAAGCCTGTGGAGTCATCTGACATCTTTACTGTCGGAGACGGACGACTTCAGAACGGACGATACCGCGTATTTATCAGCACAACTCCAAACCAGAAATTTGCAAATTCACTTTATATCAGAACCCTGTCAGGAAAGGCTGTTACAAATCCGCTTTTTCCGGATACTGCAGTAAAGAGCGACAGCCTTAAAAAAGTTGCTCTCGTAATCGATCTGCTCGACGATGCAAGCGGTTTGAGCCGTGTTCTTGCAACATTAAAAGAATACAATGTTCCTGCCACCTTCTTTGTTAACGGTGAATTTATCCGCCGTTATCCAAAAGAAACAAAACAGATTGCAAAAAGCGGTTTTAATGCAGGTTCAATGTTCTTTACCAACGCTGATTTGACTACCAAAGGCTTTGTCGTAGACGAAGACTTTATCCGGCGCGGTCTTGCCCGTAACGAAGATGAATTTTATGCGGCTACCGGTAAAGAACTTTCGCTTTTGTGGCACGCTCCGTTCTACAAGTCAAATGATTCAATCAAAAAATCAGGAAAGGCCTGCGGTTACAGGTACGTAGAAGCAGGACGGTTCAGTCTGGACACAATTACCCTCGAAGAAGCCGCTCTCGGCCGTCCCGGATATTTGTCTGCAAGCCAGATGATAAGTTTTTATGCCGAAAACGCAACTTCGCTTTCTGTGATTCCTGTAAGCACGGGAATTTCCAGCGGAAGCCGCACCGATTATCTGTACGAAAAACTTGATCTTTTGATTGGAACTTTAATCAACGAAGAATACGAAATCGTTGATGTTACAGAACTCTAGGCGCGCAGGGTAAATGAAGCGAGGGCGCCCCAGAAGCGTCCCCAAAGCCCGCTCTTTAACGACTGTCTGTCTGAAACGAGAGGAACTGTTTCCAGAACTGTATCTCCAAGTTTATATTGAATTTGTCCCCAGATTTTGCCGCATTCGGTTCCACCGTAGATGTAGCGCGGAATCTGAACTTCTGCCACCACATTCTGTGCGTCTTCAAGTGCGGTCTGAGCCCTCAGGTGCGGAACTGTAACTGTTGAATTCCATGCGGGTACAAGATTGACAAATTTTGTCTTTGAACCCGGTGTCGGAACAGCGTAACTCTGCGAAATATGTTTTGTCGGGTCATAATCTGCAAAGGAAGAGAATGCCCATTCCATCATCATATTTCCGTCATGCCGGCGGTGGTAGTTGCCCTGTTGTGAACCTTTTCCAGGTCCCTTCATCGTTACTGATAGATAGCGCACGCCCTGTCTCTGGCAGGTGAGTGCAAGATTGTAACCGCTTTCATAAATAAAGCCTGTCTTTAAGCCGTCACAGCCTTCAAGGACTCCCAGAAGCGGGTTTGTATTTTTCTGGTAAACGGCCATTGTGTCGCCCTTGCTCTGCTGCCATGAAGGAAGGTTTTCCTTGAGTGGGTAGCGGATTTCTGTAAGACTGTGAAAGTCATTAAGACTCTGCGGGAATGTGTTGATGTAAATGCGGCAGAATTTGGCAAGTTCGCGCGCTGTGGTAAGGTTTTTTTCTGAATAGCCGCTCGGTTCAACAAAGTATGTATTTGTAAGGCCAAGAGCTTTTGCTTCGTAGTTCATGCGTTCAACAAAGGCTTTTGTGCTTCCGCTCACTTTGTTTGCAATTGCAATTGCGGCATCGTTTCCGGATGCTACTGCAAGACCTTTTAAAAGTTCGCGCACAGTGACTTTGTGGCCCTGTCCGAGGAACATGAGGGAAGATGAAGGCGGCATGTTGATTGCCCAGCAGCTTTCCGGCGGTTGAACCAGATCGTCGAGGTTTAAGCTTCCTTCCTGAAGTTCTTTAAATACGATGTACATTACAAAGAGTTTTGTGATGCTTGCCGGCGGAATAACTTCATCTGCGTTTTTTTCAAATAAAACACAACCGTTGCTTGCGTCAATTAAAATCGCACTGCCTGCCTGCACGTCGAGCTGGGCCTGAACAATCGGATATGGAAGCGGCTTTAAGTCATTGCCGCGGTTGAGAGGGTAGGTCTGGTCTAAAACTGCGTTTAGGGTAAGAGTCTGCTCTTCGGTAAGCGGTTTTACATTTGCTGGATTTTTGAATGAGCGTGCCCACAGGAAGAAATAAAGAATACAAACTGCAGCAAATAAAATCAGGCTGCAGGAAATGATTGTTTTTTGTTTTTTGCTTAATGCTGACAAACTAAGTTTTTTCATATCTTTTTTATTCTACTGGAAATCCAAAAATCTGTGAAGAAAAAACAAGCAAAAAAAAAGCCGGACTTGAGTCCGGCTGTGTAAAACTAAAACTTATTTACCAAGTGAATCCATTACGCCCTGTTCGTAGCGCTGCCAGTAAGGGTCGTAGCATGACATCTTACCTTCGTTGCCTACAGAGAACATAAGCTTGCCGTCGCTGTTTTCGCCGATAGCATTGCGTGGATGAATAATACTTGGAGCAAGTTCCGGAATAAGCTTTTTGATTTCTTTTGCAAATTCACCGGCAACTACAAAGCCGCCGAGTTTATTGTTGTGAGTGCTGTCGCCTTCAAACATAAGCTCTTTTGCTTCGGTGTTGTTGCCGCAGTCTGCGTATGCTTTTTCGTACAATGACTTGGTGATTTCAAAACCGTCGATAAGGAGGATTTTCTTTTCCTTTGCAAGCTGACGAACTGCTTCAACATAAGCATTGTTTCTTGTAATCATTGTCTTTGTAGAAGTGTCCTTTGAGTCGTGATGAGGAGTAATTCTTCCCTTTCCGTCAAAGTACTGGCGGCTTACAGGTGTGACAAGAACCGGTGTAGCGCCTGCTTCAAGAGCAACGTTTACATACTGCATGAGGTACCACTTGTAAGTAGCGCCACAGTTGTATGAATAGAATGTTGTTCCGTATTTTTCTACATAGCTGTCTGGTGTACGAACCTTTTTACCTTCGTTGATAGGATAGATTCCTTTTTTGTTTGGTTCTCCGAGTGGAACGTAGCGGTCTTCAAGATAACCGGCCCCGTTTGAACAGTCGTTGTGACCAAACTGGATAAAGAGGTAATCGCCCTTTCCAATCTGCTGTTTGATTTTGTCGAGGTTTCCTTCGTTGATGAAGTTGCGTGAAGAGCGTCCGCCGTTAGCGTAGTTCTGGATGGAAACCGCACCGTTAAAGAAGCACTGGAGGAATTCACCCCATGCGCCTTCATTGCGTGTAACTCCGCTGCTCCACATACCGTTTGCAGAGTAGTCCTTACAGGTTGAATCCGAAGCAAGGAATACGTTTACCTTTCCTTCAGCGCGAGGACGGATACTTCCGGCAGCTGCCTTTGCAGGAATTGAATAACCTTCGTTAATCTTTTTGTCGAGTTTTACTGTTACAGGTTTTCCAGGGTTTCCACCGCGTGCGCAAGGTGTGATTACTGCCTTCAAATGGAATCCTGAATCAGCTGTAGAGATGAGGTATGTTTTGTTTGCATAACCTGAGCTCTGTTTGATGAGAACTTCGTTTCCGTCTTTTACACGGAACCACTGGATCAAAGACATGTCTTCCTTTGCATTCTGACTGAATGTGTAGTGCAGGGTGATTGTGTGTCCAGGATATGGTGTGTTGATGTCGTCATCAGTTGTAAAGCTTGCTTTCTTAACCTTTGATTCTCCGCCTTTTGCCTTGTTGTAGTAAACCGGTGTCCAGCCTACAAAGTAGTTTTCAGGAGAGTATGCGCTTGCGTCAGAAATAATCTTTCCGCCGTTGCGGTGAGAAACGTCAACTGATTTTCCGTCCCACAGTGAATTATATTCAAAGAAGTTTGCGTTCTGAGGAAGGTTTCCGCTCATGTCGGTCCAGCCCATCGGGTCGATGATTCCGTCATAACCGAGAACTGTGTTTACCCATGCAACAGATGCCTTTGGTCCCCACGGCCTTCCAAATACACCCGGATTCTGGAGGGAAGCCTGGTCTGCACTAACTGTACAGTTGTAGAAGAGGTAACCTTTGAGGAGGGCAGTGCGGGCCGCAGTCAAATAGCCTGTTGCCTTGATATCTGTGTAACCTGACCATGAGATTTCACAGTTTTCAAATACGATATCACCGTCACCAAAGATAAAGTCTGTTCCACCTTCGATGTAGCAGTTGCGGTAGTACTGGCGGCTGTTTGTACCTGTGTAAAGTGTATCCTGAGAA
>JAILFZ010000165.1 GCA_024697295.1 Treponema sp. | reverse complement strand
ACGTATAAGAATGCGCGGTTTGTCAAAAAGTAATTTTAGGCAAACCAACAACGGGAGATGTCATGAGAAAATCAAGAATTTTAATTTCAATTTTTTCCATTTTAACTTTAATTATCTGCTTTTTGTTTGTTTCATGCGGTTCAACAAAAGTAGCAAAACAGGCTCCAATCCAGCAGTTGATTCTGGAAGGCCGCTACGATGAAGCAAAGGAATTATTCAAAACCAAAACTGAAATTAATGCTCAGGACGAAGATGGCAATACGGCCCTTCATATTGCAGCCCTTGTTAATGAACCGGACTTAATCAGTTTTCTTATCATAAAAGGCGCTGATACTGAAATTGCCAATAATTTTGGCGACACGCCCCTTCATGTGGCTGTAAAAAACGATAATGTTGAATCAGCAAAAGTTCTTTCAATTGTGCACGGAAACATTTTTGCAAAGGATGCTGAAGGCAACACTGCACTTCAGATTGCTCTTGCAAAGGACCCGCTCTGGTACGATGTAATGATAAGTCCGCAGACAGGCGACCTCCGCGACATCAACGGAGAATCTATCGTTCACTACTTTGTCAGAACTGGAGATGAAAAGGCAATAGAATGCTGTATCCGCCAGCAGATTCCTTTGAGCGTTAAAAATAATGCAGGCCAGACCCCGGTTGCCCTTTGTTTTGCTGACGCAGGGGACGCAGTAAGCATCCGTATCGCCGCTGCCCTGATTCAGGCAGGTGCCGAACCTGTACGCGGTGACTTTGCATACTTTGAAGACGCGGTACGCACTCATAACACAATGATTCGTTTTAATGACGGACAGACACCTCTCCACCTTGCATCAATTCTTGGACATACCGGCGTTGTAAGCTACATCCTTAACGATAAAACCGTTGTACGCACATCTGACCTTCTGTCTGCACAGGATATCAGCGGTGCAACTCCTTTGCACGAAGCTGTTCGTTACGGACAGGTTGATGTGGCAAAACTTCTGCTTGCAGGCGGTGCCAAGGTAGACGCACTCGACTCAATCGGTAAAACCCCGTTCCTTCTTATAATTCCAAAAGAAAAACAGTACGCAATGTACAACACGCTTTTGCTGTACAATGCAAATGCCGGAGAAAAAGATATGTTTGGTGACACTGTCCTTCATGTTGCTACAATGGCAAAGGTCGGAACAGATGTCCTTAATCTCCTGGTAAATCACGGTGCTCCTGTAAACGAACGCAACAAGCAGGGGGTAACTCCTCTTGCACTCGCAGTTGAACACAAAAATATGGAACACGTTCAGTTTTATGCACAGGCAGGCGCTGACATCAACGCAGAAGACATGCAGGGTAACACACCCCTCACACGCGCTCTTGAAAGCGACAGTGATCAGATGCTCAAAACTCTCGTAACACCTAAAAATGTTCTTTCAAAAGACTCAAGCGGTAACACTCCTCTGCATATTGCAATCATCAAGGACAGCCCTTTTGAATACATCAAATATATTGTAGACAGCGGCGCAGACGTTAACGCGCGCAACAAGAACGGGGATTCAATCCTTTACCTTGCAGTAACTAAAAACAAACGCGATGTAGGCGACCTTTTGCTCAGTAAAAACGCAGACATCTTTGCCACAAACACAGAAAACAATTCACCGCTCCGTATCGCTTTGACACAGGGCGGCGAAGTTCAGGACTGGCTCATTACAAGCCAGACATTGAATACAACTGACGGAAGCGGAAACACTCCTCTGCATTATGCCGCTGAATGGAAACTTGACAACGCAATCATTGCCCTGATTCAGAAAGGTGCAAAGGTAAACGCAGTTAATTCAAACGGTGAATCTGCATTGTTTTCCGCAGTAAAGGCTGATTCACCTTCTACAATCAATCTTCTCGTAGAAAACGGAATCATCACTGACAGCCGATCAAACCTAACACGTGACCACCTCGGAAACACTCCGCTGCACTGCGCAGTACGCTGGAATGCCTTGCAGGCGGCACGTTCTGTAATTCAGCTCGGCTTTGACGTAAACGCACAGAACCTCAGCGGAAAAACTGCCCTGAGCGACACCTGCCGTTCAGGTAAAAAAGAAATGGCAATTCTTCTGATGCAGTACGGTGCAAACGTAAACGCTTCTGATGCAACAGGACGCACAGTTTTGTGTGATGCAGTTCAGGCAGGTAACGAACAGATGACAGCACTTTTGCTTGCAAACGGCGCTAATCCTCAGATCCAGGAGATGAGCGGAAGAAACGCTTACCACGAAGCCGCTCTTTCCGGCAACATCAACGTAATCAATTTGATTCGTAACGCAGGCGGAAATCCTCTTAGCCGCGATACTTACGGCGAAAGTCCGTTCAGCCTCGTGTTAAGATACGACGAAAAAGTTTTGCGCGCAGTATTGGGCAACAATACAACCATCGTAGATTCAGACGGAAATACTCCGATTCATATTGCCGTTGATAAAAAGGTCAGCGAAAGCCAGCTCAAAATGCTAATCAACATGGGTTATCCTGTAAGCCAGCGTAACGGCAAGGGTATGACTCCGCTTAACAATGCTGTTAGTTCAAATCAGAAAAAACTTGCGCTTGTTCTTCTTGAACGCGGTGCAGATCCGTTTATCGCAACTATCAACGGTGACAGCGCCCTGACAAACGCATTCAAAAACGGCAATATTGAAATTCTCGATGCAATCGTAAAATACAATGCAACAAAAACAGACATGCAGGGAGATTCAATTCTTCATTATGCTGCACGCATCGCTTCTGAAGTTCAGGTACAGCATCTTTTGAGCCTTGGTCTCGACCGCACTGCCAAAAACCTTTCCGGCGAAACACCTGCACGCATGGCAGAACGCTGGAATAGACCAAAAATTGCAGAACTGTTAAAGTAAAAGTATGGGAGAAGGCATGATAAAAATTACGTCCTTGTAATTTTTATCATGGGCAATTGCATTCTAAAGCCTGCAATTGCTATTCGCGCCGTCCTGGCGCGCGGCTGCCGCCGAGGCTTTATAGGAGACTAAAATGACACAAGCACTTACCCTGACAGAATCACAGACAAAGTCCTTTATGGTACGAACCTACGCCTGGATGGCCTTTGCACTTTTTATCAGTGCAGCCGCCGCTTATTTTACAGCTCAGAATATGTTCGTTGCCGGAGCTGGCGGACGAATGGAATTATCTTCATTCGGACAGCTTTTGTTTGGCGGTAAGGGAACCGGTTTTATCTTATTGTGCGTACTCGAAATTGCAATCGTTGTGATTCTTTCTGCAACAATCCGCAAAATCAGCGTTTGGGCCGCAACCGCATTCTTTATTCTGTATGCAGTTGTAAACGGACTTACACTTTCAAGTATTTTTGTAGTTTATAAAATCAGTTCGATTTTCAGCGCATTTTTGACAACTTCATTAACATTCCTTGCAATGTGTATTTACGGTACAAAAACCAAAAAAGATTTGACCAATTTTGGACGTTACCTTGTAATGGCTTTGATGGGAATTATAATCGCTTCTGTCATTCAGTTTGTTCTCGGAATGATTACAGGCGCACCGCTTGCAATGATGGATTTGATTATCTCGGTTGCGACAGTAATCGTATTTACAGGCCTTACAGCCTGGGACAGCCAGAAAATCATTAAGACCGCCGCCTATGCAAAAGATAATGACGACTATAAAAAAGTTGCAATTATCGGCGCTCTTGAACTTTACCTGGACTTTATCAACATCTTCCTTGCTCTTCTGCGCCTTTTCGGAAAAAGCAAAGACTAAGTTTTAGAGTGAATTATTATTTATAAAGCAAAAATATGGCCGGGATTTTATTGAATTCCGGCTTTTTTGTTTTTTTCCAGCCGTCTATCGTTTTTGTGACAATCATTTCGCCGGAAGTTGTGATTCCGCAGGCGATGCAGAGTTTTGTCGAGGGCTTACAGGCTTTGATAATTGAATCAAACATCTTTTCATTTCTGTATGGAGTTTCGATAAACAGCTGTGTCTGGTCTTCTTTGTAAACTTTATTTTCCAGTGCTTTTAACTTGTTTAGTCTTTCGCCGTCTTTTACCGGAAGATAACCGTTAAAAGCAAAGTTCTGTCCGTTAAAGCCAGAGCCCATTATTGCCATTATCATTGAATTTGGCCCCACCAGTGGAACTACCTGATATCCTTTTATCTGTGCCAGTTCAACCGCGCGTGAACCTGGATCGCCTATGCACGGACAGCCCGCGTCCGAAATTACCCCCATGCTCTGTCCTTCTTTGAGGGGGTTGAGTATTCCGCTTAAATCTGCCTTTGCGTCAGTGTGTTCGCTGAGCTCGGTAAAAGTGCAGTCATCGATTGGAAAGTTTTTGTCGAGGGAAATCAAAAACCTTACGGCGCATTTCCGGCTTTCTACGATAAAGTGTCTGAGCTGAATCACGATTGAACGGTTATATTCGGGAAGAACATTTTCTGGTGGAACATCTCCCATCGGGCATGGAATTAAATAAAGGGCAGTTTTCATGGATTCATTCTATCAAAAAGCCTTATTTTTGTGCTATACTGAGCCGGTAAAATTCAATTTTGGAGATGATATGAAAATTTTAATCAGACCTCACGATATTGGAAAGGGAAGTGCTGACTGGCTCGGACAGAATGCTCATGAATGGGGCTTTGACGGAGTTCAGCTTGCAATTGCAAAGGCTGTGGAAGGACAGAACGGAAATCCCGGAACTTTAACACCTCAAGTCATTAGTACAATTAAGGACGGCTTTAATTCACATAATGTCGAAATTCCTTTACTTGGAGCTTATTTTAATCCTGTACATTCAAATAAAGAAAAAGTGAAGGCAGGGGCCGAAAAATATGCTGACCACCTTCGGCACGCAAAAGAATTTGGCGCACAGTTTGTAGCTTCAGAAACAGGCTCTTATAATGATGATAAATGGACATACAATCCAAAAAATCAGACAGAAGAGGCCTTTGAGGAAGTAAAGTCAATTTTTGCGCCTATGCCTCAAATTGCAAAAGAAAGCGGAGTGTGCATGGCTTTAGAGGGAGCCTGGGGTCACTGCATGTACTGTCCGTCTCAGCTTAAGCGCCTTGCAGACGAAATTGACCCGGCTCAGAATAATTTTCGCTTTATCGTAGATATTTATAATTACCTTTATATCGGAAATCACAAAAACCGCGCAGAAATTTTTGATGAATGCCTTGAACTTTTTAAAGGTAAAATCTGTGGTTTTCATTTAAAAGACTATGTCGTTAACGGAGATGAACTTGAAATTGCTCCTTTAGGGCAGGGGATAATGGGCTGGAAAGATTTTCTTCCGAAAATCCTTGAAAAAGCCCCTGACGCTTATCTTATTTTTGAAGGCGTAAAGGATGTTCCTTCTTCACTTAAATTTGTCCGCTCAATTGTTGGATAAATAAATTGAATAAAACAAAAAAAGTGCAGTGTTTAAAACGCTGCACTTTTTTTTGTTGCTTACTCACTGTCATAGTTGACGATTCTGTTTTTGCCCTGTGCCTTTGCCTTGTAAAGAGCGATGTCTGCATAACGGATAAGGTTTACAAGATTATCTTTGCCAGGCTTATAACGCGCAGCTCCTGCACTCACAGTTACGTTAAAACTTTTGTGGATATCACTTTCAAGAAGTTTATCCTTTATGCGCTGGTAAAGGCAGACGGCTTTTTCTGCGGTGGTTTCCGGCATTATGATTAAAAACTCTTCACCGCCGTAGCGGCAGAAAACGTCTTCTTCGCGGATCGTAGATTTAAAGATTTTGCTGATTTCAGAAAGAATCGTGTCGCCCACAACGTGTCCGTAAGTATCATTGATTTTTTTAAAATCGTCGATATCCAGGAGCATGACGGAAAAAGATTTTTCATAGCGGTTGCAGCGGTTTATCTCCTTGCGGAGGTAAATGTCCATGTAGCGGCGGTTAAAGGCTCCGGTAAGGCCGTCCTGCATAGCCATTTCTTCAGTTTCGCGGAGGACTTTAATTTCTACGAGTACAGGTGAATCGATTACCTTGTTTGTCTCTGTAAAATAGTCAACGATAGCAAGATAAAGGCTAACCTTCTTGTGAAGTTTTGTTTCAAGTTCCTGGAGTTTAAGGGAAATGTTTTTCCAGTGCTCTTTTGCTTCATGTTCAGAAAAATCAATGTCAATGTACTGGCTTAAAGAATCAGAAAAAGTAAACTTATCTTCAGGAATGTGTGCGTCAGACCTTGTGTTAATGAGGTCCAGAATTTTTTTTGCAAATTCGTCCATTTTTGTATTCTCTCGGGAGAAATTATAACAGTCTGTTTATGTGAAGTTCAATACAAATTAATGTCAGAAAGCGACCTGAAGGGGAGTTTTTTGTCTGATGGAAAAAATTATTTCCAAAGTCTCCAGCGCTGCCTAATCTTTACAGGTTCTGCCGCCCCATTCTTTAGAATGAGCGCGTTCGTGTTCAATTGTCTTTTCAAAATCTGCTTCAGGCTGGCAGTTTTCTTCTACCATGCGGGCGGTTTTTTCAAGTCGCCTTAAGCACACGCTTTTGTCGTTATAGCCCATGCGGCTTTCTTCGATTGACTTTCCTAAAATGCGTATGCTTTCGTCGTAGATTTTTGTCGTAACGGGGAAAGGGTGTCCGTCTTTTCCGCCATGTGCAAAAGAAAAGCGCGCAGGGTCTGTAAAGCGGGAAGGAGTTCCGTAAATTACTTCGCTTACGAGGGTAAGGCTCTGGAGTGTACGGGGACCTAAGCCCGGAGTTAAAAGCAGGTTTTCAAAGCTGTCTGTGTCGCTTTCGTATGCGGTTGCAAGGACTGCACCGAGTCTTTTTAAGTCTATGTCTTCTGCCTTTACTTCGTGTCGGAAAGGCATAATGAGGTTTCTGTCGTTTTTTATTAAAATTTGAGTTCCCTGCCATTCCGGAACATTCGGGGCGTTGCGGGGTACCCCCGCAGATGGGGAAGCCGGAAATGAGGAGAGAAGCGACGAATTGCAGGCGGGGGGAAGGCTTTCCCCTTCATCTTCAAACAAATCCAGCTGAAGACTGTCTCCTTTTCCCATTTTTTTAATTTCGTTTATGAGGCGGTCGGGGCGTTCGTTTGTCAGGGATAAAATCTTTTTACGGGTGGAAGAGGCATTCAAATCAGTAAGGTTTAGAATCAGCCCCTGGTTTTCGCCTGTAACGCCTGAATGAGGTTCTTCGACAAAGGAGCGGAGGTTTTCTGAAGACCAGTGGTAACGGCGGGCTTTTTTTTGTAAAACGTTCATTCCCTGCTGAACGACAGTCCAGTCGCCTTCATCGCTCAAAATAAAATTGTGCTGGTAAAGCTGAAATCCGTCCTGAACTGCAGTTCCGTCCACCTTTGCGGCAAGTTTTGAACAGTTTATGAGTTTGTTTCCGTCCATGCCCGTCATGTCGGCTAAAATCTTGAGTTCATCCGG
>JAILFZ010000049.1 GCA_024697295.1 Treponema sp. | reverse complement strand
GGACAGTACGACGTTCAGTGGCCGCTCGTCCACATGTTCCCGGAACAGAGTGCTGCTGCCGCAAAAATTCTTGGCGCAAAACTTGTTCAGCCGATACACTGGGGGGCAATTATTTTGTCGCGTCACGGCTGGGACGACCCTGTTGAGCGCTTCTTAAAAGAAAGCAGCGCCCATGGCCTTGAAACAGTGACGCCGTACATCGGACAGACTGTTCATCTGAAAGATACACGGCGTTATGCAGAGCGGTGGTGGAGATAAGTCGTTGCCAGCATGGCAACCGCCCGTCTGCCTATCTGCCTATATATTCAACTGCGCTGTCAGCTGCAATTTTGCCAAAGATGCAGATATCTGCCACTGCGTTGCCGCCGAGACGGTTTGCACCGTGTACGCCGCCTGTAACTTCGCCTGCTGCGTAAAGGCCTGGAATTGTGTTGCCTGACTTATTCTGAACTTCTGCTTTTGGATTGATTTTTAAACCGCCCATCGTATGATGGATTGCAGGTCCGCATTCGATTGCGTAGTAAGGCGCCTTTGAAAGTGAACGTTCCATGCTTGCGGCATTGCGGTTATAGTCTGCATCTGTTTTTGACTTAACATAAGAATTGTATTTTCTGATTGTATTGTTGAATTCAACCTTGTCGATGCCAAGCTTGTCTGCAAGTTCATCAATACTATCTGCCTGTGTCAAAATGTTTTTCTTTGCGTAACCTTCGATTGCCTTGAGAGAATCGCGTACACTCTGGTCAAAAACCAGGAATGCGCTCTTTTTTGGCTGTGCAAGGATTGCGGCAGAAACAACGTCGCGGGTCTGCATTTCGTCTACAAAACGCTTTCCTGTACGGCTTACAAGAATTGCCCCGTTTCCGCGCACAGCTTCTGTAATCATAATTCCGCTGCCTGTGACAACTGTCGGATGAGTCTGGATTTGGTCCATCTGAGTGAGTTCTGCGTCAAATTTTTCTGTCATCAAAAAAGCGTCGCCTGTTGCACCCCGGTGGTTTGTCGTTCCAAAGCCCGCCAGGGCCGGATTGAACTTAACGACCATCGCAGAGTTTGCTCCAAATCCGCCGGAAGCTACGATAACTGCCTTAGCGTGGATTTTATATTCGCTGTCGCGCGTTTTTACGATTACACCGCATGCTTTTCCGTCATTTTTTATGATGTCGGTTACCATACTGTTGACCCGAATTTCTGCTCCCTGTCTGAGGGCTGCCTGATGCAGGAGCGGAACCAGATGAGCACCGATTGCACCGCCTCCCTGAGGTCTGTGGATACGCTTGTTTGTAGCTCCGCCGAACATTCCGACGTCAGACAAATCTGCGCCTACTATGTCAGACTGGAGCCATTCAACCATTGCGGCTGAATTATCAACCAGTGTGCGTACAAGTGCCGGGTCGTTTATGTTCTTTCCGCCTTTCATCGTGTCGTTGTAAAAAACGTCCGGGCTGTCTTTGATTCCAAGTTTTTGCTGTTCTTTTGTGTATGAGGCGTTGATACCGCCTGTTGAATAATTGGTGTTTCCGCCGACGATTCCCATTTTTTCTAAAACGATGACTTTTACACCTTTGCTTGCGGCTTCTGTTGCAGCAACAAGACCTGCACCTCCGGCACCGATGATTACGATGTCGCATGAAGTGTCAGCGTAAACTTCTTTTTCTTCTCCGCTTCCACGGCTTTTGTTGAGAGCCATGTCCAGAGCGTCGAGAACTGCGTTTGAAGATATTGTAGCTCCTGAAACAACATCGATAGTATCTGTTTTTTGTTCCTGCAGAAAGCGTTCAAGAATCTGCTGTTCGGCAACAGGCCCGATTCCCGGAGTTTCTGATTCGCTTACGATTCTGGCGTCAGTAATCTGGCCGTCTTTTACTGTGATGGAAACTGTTATGTCTCCGTCATGTCCGGCGCCGGTTCCAGTAAAAGTGCCGTCAGTCAGCGGTTTGCTTTTTGAACACGAAACAGCTCCGGCAAGCAAAACTGCCAGAAATAAATTGAACAAAATTTCAGAAAGTTTTTTCATCTGTAATACCTCGATAATAACAGTTAGCTAAGTATAACATTTATTAGTTATGTTGACAATTATTGCCTTTTTTCATAACATTCAAATCTAATAAAATGAAGTTATCACTGGTTCCTGTTTTAAATATATTTGGCAAAAAAGGACGTTCGCTTTCCCTTTTGTTTTTTTCGTTCTTCCTTTCGTTTTCTCTTTTTACCGGTGCTTCAATTTTAGAAAGCCTTAAAAATGGAATTCAAAATCTAGAATTGAAACTTGGCGCCGACATAATTGTAGTACCATACGAAGCGCGCACAAAGGTAAGTGCCAGTGAAATCCTGAACAGGGGCAACCGGACCTGGTTTTATTTTTCTTCTTCCATGCTGAACAAGGCACTGCAAATTGAAGGAGTCCTGCTGGCAAGCCCTCAGGTTTACTGCCCGGTCCCGCTAAAATCTGGCGGCGAAAGAGTTGAACTAATCGGTTTTGACCCGCAGACTGATTTTTCGGTTAAGCCCTGGATTTTAGACAAAGTAAAACTTTCAGACCCTGAATTAAATGATTTTGAAATTATTTACGGTTCAGATGTTGAACTTGATAAAGATGGCAAATTCAATGTTTACGGAATTGAATTGAATCCGGTTGCACGCCTTCAAAAAACAGACACAGGAATGGACAATTCAATTTATGCAAATATCAGCACATTGAATTTTATAATCGACGCTGCAGTTCAACAGGGTGTAAAACTTGAAAGAGAAGAACTAAGCGGCAAAAGAATAAGTTCAATTATGATAAAAGTAAAGGACGGCTATGATGTGGACGATGTTGCAAGCCGGCTTACAAGAAAATTGCGCCATGTAGTTTCAGTAAAAACCCGGGAAATGACCAGCGGAATCTCAGACAGCCTTGATAACTTTCGGAAGATGATTTTATTCCTTGTGATTTTAGTCTGGGCACTTTGTTTTGGAATAATGATTGTGGTCTACAGCATGATAACCGGCGAACGCAAAAAAG
Organism: Treponema sp.; assembly: GCA_024697295.1. Classification (GTDB taxonomy): domain Bacteria; phylum Spirochaetota; class Spirochaetia; order Treponematales; family Treponemataceae; genus Treponema_D. The sequence goes on along the minus strand of JAILFZ010000049.1, from coordinate 870 downwards.
AGTTTGCAGTTTTACGCGCCATCGGAGCAAGCAAAAAAACTCTGTCGTTCTTTGTAATGAAAGAAGCTTTTCTTATCAACAGCGCCGGCGGAATTCTGGGCTCCATCACTGCGTCCCTTTCTGTACTGCACCTTGCCTCCTTAATCCAGACCAGATTGAATCTTCCTTTGGTTATGCCAAAAGCTTCATTTTTGATTATGACATTTGTGCTTACCGTCCTCCTTTCCGTTATCTTTGGAGGACTTGCGGCAAGCTTTTCTGCCCGCAGAATTTCAAGTCAGGACACTGGCAGCGCACTGCGGGAAGGATAGATTAAAAAATTTCTTTAAATTCCTCCTGAACGGATTTATAATAGATTATTCATTATTTGGAGGAAAAAATGAAAAAAATTATTACGAAGACTCTTGCGCTCGTACTTGCTGCTGCATTTGTGCTTCCACTTTCTGCCAGGGAAATCAAGAGAAAAATCAAGCCTGCAACCGGCTGGAACCTCTATCTTCCAGGCAAGGGAAATAAAAAAGATGTTTTAAAGGATTTGAACAAGGCCGGATGGCAGGTTTCAAATTCCTATGACGAACATTTTTCTTTTGTTGATTCTGATCTTAACGGTAAAAAATGTTTGAGATTCAGTACACTGGATGGTAAACAGGATGCAATTATTCTTCCTCTTACCGGAAAAGAAAAACTCGTAACTTTAATTTTTAAGGCAAAAGGTTCTGTTGACCCTGATGCCGGAACAACTCCTTACGGAATTTTCTATGCATACGTTCAGAACGGTGCATGGCAGACTCTTCTCCGTCATAATTCATCAAACCAGGTTAAAGGTTCAAACAATATGAGCCGTCTCCGCGCTCCTGAAGGACCGGGCGA
>JAILFZ010000137.1 GCA_024697295.1 Treponema sp. | reverse complement strand
CTTGTGAAAGTATTAAATGCTTGGCAAAAGTGGAAAAAAGGTTTAACTTGACTCTGCGCAGTTTATGAGACCTCATAATTCTCCTGCGCGTTATAAATTAAAATTCTTATGGAGGCGGTGACACGGATCACCATTTTAACTATGGCAAAAAGCCTGTCAAAAATTTCTTCTAAAATCAGCGCGTTCTTTGCTGATTACAAAATCCTTCTTAGAAGTATTCCTTCTTTAACAGTCACAGTTTTTGTACTGTCGGTTGTCTGCGCAAATCTTATGGCAAACAAAGAACTCATCAACTACAAATTCGTGGCCCTCGACTGCGGCTTTGCATTCAGCTGGATTATGTTTTTGTGCATGGATGTAATCTGCAAGCGGTGGGGCCCGAAAGCAAGCGTTAAGATTTCTCTTCTCGCTCTTTTTATTAACCTCTGCGTCTGCCTTTCGTTCCGGGCTTTGACAAAGGCTCCGGGCAACTGGGGCGAATTCTACACAACCAATAATCAGAGCGTTAACGATGCGCTCAACTCAACCTTTGGCGGTGCGTGGTACATCGTTCTGGGGTCGGCACTTGCGTTTATCATGTCTTCTGTCGTAAACGCCGTTTTGAACAGCGCCATTGGTTCAATCTTCAGAAAAAATAATTTTGGAGCCTTTGCATTGCGTTCATACGTTTCTACAATCATCGCGCAGTTTGTGGACAACATGATTTTTGCAACCGTAGTTTCAAAGATCTTCTTTGGCTGGACATGGACCCAGGTTATAGTGTGTTCCTGCATCGGAGCAGTCTGCGAACTTTTGGGCGAAGTCTTCTTTTCAGGTTTTGGCTACAGGGTAGTCTGCCAGTGGGAAAAAGAAAATGTCGGAAGTGCATATTTTGACTGGCAGAACAAATTGAATTCAACAGGGCGCGTATGAACATTTTGATTACCGGTACATCCAGTGGCATCGGAAAAGCCTGTGCCCTTAAATTTTTGAATCAAAATCACAAAGTCTGGGGACTTGATATTCAAAAGGCATCGATTGAACATAAAAATTATGTTCATATTGAATGCGACGTTTCCGACGCAAAATCACTTCCGGTTCTGCCTGCGATGGAGATAATCATCAATAATGCGGGCGTTCAGAGTGCGACAAATGAAGTGTGCTTAAAGGACATCAGCGTCAACCTGATTGGAAGCATGAATGTGACCAACAGGTATGCATTCAATCCGGCCATAAAATCAGTACTGTTCAATTCATCAGCGTCTGCCCTGACAGGAAATGAATTTGCTTCATACGCTGCAAGCAAGGCCGGGCTGATTGGCTTTATGAAGAACGTTGCAATCCGGCTCGCAAATCAATTCAAGGCGACTTCCAATGCAATCTGTTTTGGAGGTGTAAGTACCGCTCTCAACGAACCGGTAATGAACGACCCGAAGCTCTGGAACAAAATCATGGATGTAACTCCGCTCAAAAAATGGTGCTCAGTTGATGAGGCTGCTGAGTGGTGCTACTTTTTGACGGTCACAAACACCTTTTGTACAGGACAGGCAATTGAGGTTTCCGGCGGAGAGCGAAACTGCGCCGACCTCTTTGTCTGGGAAAACTGAAAGTTTTTGTTTTTTTTGATAGGGTTGAACGCAGAGTTGTGTTATTATTGAATTAATACTCTATTTTGATTAAGGACAACAATATGAAAAAGACAATTTGCGGATTTTTACTTGGTTTAATTTGCCTCTGTGCGGGTTTTTCAGAGAATTTAAAATTCAAGGTTCAGGGACCGGAGCGCAGTTACAATCAGATTCAGGTTATTAATCAGACTAAATACAGCAACTTTGACTGCAATGTTTACCTTTTGCAGAATAAAGACGGCAAGGACATAATCAAGGAAAACCTGGGCTTTCTTCACCTTAAGGGGCGAAACGACACCTGTTCAAACCGGACTTCGGTTAAAAAGGGCAGCCTGATCGGAATTTCTCTTTCCAACGGCGCCGATGATGTAAGCTATGTTTTATCCTACGAAGATTTTCCTTTCTTTGACATCGTTCAGATTTATCTGATAGATGCCGACTCAGCCGCAAACAAAATGAAAGAGGTCGGCCAGGAATTTTAGGAACTTATGGCCGGGGCCGTTTTTCCATTCTAAAATTCAATAACCCGTCCGACTTTGAGCTGTTCGGCCCTGTCGCCGAGAGTGTCGTGTAAAAGTTCAAAGGCGTGCTGGCCAGTACAGTGACCCGTGTAGATTTTTTGAACATCGAGCGCCCTGAGCCGTTCTGCAAAGGCAAGAACTTCGCTGTCAGGCATGCGGAACAAATGAAATCCCCCGAGAATTGAATAAATCTTTTTGTCCGGAAAGGCGCGGCTTACTTCGCTCACGATGTTGTCGGCGCCCGCATGTGAACAGCTGTTAAAAATTACGAGGCCTTTCGGAGTGTCAAAAATAAGGCTCTGTTCATGAGTAAAATCGTCCGGCCCAAAATGTCCGTTCCGTTTTATATAAAGTTTTGCGGCCGCCCCTTTTGATTTAAGGCCCGGTGTGTTGTGGCCAAGAAGATGGATTCCATCCGCAACCTGCTGAATGCCAGATGCACGGATAAAACGGTTTTCGTACTTTTTAAGAAGTCCTTTTTTGATTCCGATGTATTTGTAAAAAATCCACATCTTGTGGTAACAGTTTTCTCCAAAGTCCCGGCTTATGTAAACCGGCGCAGTTGAATTCAACCTGAAGAACTCCGGCAGCCCGTTTGTGTGGTCATAATGCGCGTGAGAAAGAACTGCAATGTCTACACTGCCGATGTCAAAATTCAAGCGGGCGGCGTTTTTGGTAAACGCATCGCTCTGCCCTGCATCAAGCAGAATCTTTTTGCCGTTGTATTCAATCAGAACGCTGAATCCCCATTCGTTTTTGAGATTTTCATCTTCGGAAATATTGTCAGTCAAAATTGTGATTTTCATAAATACAGTTTACTCTCCTCTAATTGTCAGCGCCAGGGCTGTGTTATAGGCCTTTTTTAAGCCGACAGAAAATAATACCGGAAAAAGCACATTGTACATCTTAAAGGATTTTTTGCCGCCACGTGCATACCAGGCAAGTTTTGTCTGTTCCCAGATTTTAAAAACGAGGGGAATCATGCACAAAAACAGCGCAATAATGTGACTGAACTTTGGCTTTTTATCTACGGGCAGGACTTTTCTGACTGCGCATTCAATTTTTTCCATTGCGCGTCTTAATTCAATCTGGGTGGTGGTGTTGAATAAAATGCTTGCGGTTAAAACCATGCTTGCAAGGCGCAAAATCATAACTGCCGTACTGAGTGACTGGTTTTTTAATAACAGAACCTGATCTTTCTGCCCTGTAATCAGATTGATTCCTATATTCATAAAAAAAAGAAAATACAAAATCGCTGAAAACAATAAAACAGGCTTTAAGTCAGCATATATTTTTCTTAACGGAAACCTTGCCAGAAGCGCGGTAAAAATTTGAACTGCAACAAGAGCTCCGAGAATTTTCCAGTTCAGCACAATTATAACTATGCTCAATGACGGGACGAGGATAAGTTTGAGGAGAGGACTCATCCTGTGCAGAAACGAGTTTCCGCTCATGTAGCTGAACGTTGTCATGTTTTTCATATTTTTACTTCCAGATTAAGTCGTTCAGTTTGTCGTAGCGTGCGAGTGGATTACGGATGTTCCACTGGGAAAGATTTTGCTTTAAGCCTTCCGATGGAGTTCCGTCAAAAACTTTTTTACCCTGGAACAACACGATAAAGTGGTCTGCCATGCCCAGGCATTTTTCAAGTTCATGGGTTACGATGATTACAGTTTTATTGTGGGCTTTCAGGGATTCAATAAGTGAATTAACCTGTTTTACTCCGCCGTAATCAAGGTTTGCGTATGGCTCGTCAAGAATTATGACCGGAGTCTGCATTGCAAGCATACACGCAATTGCAAGCCGCCTTTTCTGCCCGCCTGACAAAAAGTGTGTTGCCTCATTTTTTTTGTCCAGAAGACCTGTAAAAGCGAGCGCATCCTGAACCGACTGATTCAACTGGTCTGGAGAAAAGCCTAAGTTTTTCGGGCCAAATTCAACATCTTCCAGGACGGTCTCCCCCAAAATCTGAGTTTCTGCTTCCTGAAAAACAAGTCCGACCTGGCCAAAGCTTGTGGCTGTTCCACTGTCGGCTTTTTCAAGGCCGGCAATGATGGAAGTTAAGACGGTTTTACCGGAGCCGTTTTCGCCGCTTATAACAGCGCACTCACCTTCGTTTATCGTGAGACTTACATCAAGGAGTGCGTTTTTTGTTTTATCAAAGCCCTCGAAAGACTTGGAAAGGTTCTGGACCTTTATTGAATTCATATATTCCCGGTTTTAGTCTGTGTTTTTATCTGTCGAATTAAGATATTGTGCAACTACAGGTCTAAGTTTAAGCGAAAGTGGAATCATAATCAACATTTTGATTACGTCTCCAGGCAAAAAAGGAAGCACTGCCGCACCCATTGTGTATGCAAATGCAGTTTTGTCTTCCGGCACTTTGCCTGCCCCTGATGCCCACATTGCAAATCTTATAATTCCGGGAATGTAAATGATTACTGCCCCTGCAACAAAAGCAGCGCAGACACGGATTACAGTTCTTTTGCTGAGCTTTTTTTCTGAAACGGACGGTTTACCTGCAATAAGACCTGCGGCAGCCGCTCCCAGAAGATAACCAATGATAAATCCGCCTGTAGGCCCGAAAAGACTTGCAAGTCCTCCTGAACCGCCGGCAAAAACAGGCAGCCCGAGTGCCCCTGCAATGATAAAAAGAAAGGTAGGAGCAGATCCGTAAAGGCCGCCAAGAACGACGGCACTTAAGATGCAAAGCATATTCTGCAGAACAATCGGAACAACTCCTACCGGAATTTTCATGAAGCCGCCGATGCAGATAATTGCTGCAAACAGGGCTATAAAAGTGGTTTTTAATAGGTTTTTATTCATAATAGCTGGAATATATCACAGCTTATCTTAAATGTAAACCTGAATTTAAATTGAAAGTTTACAATTACAGAAATTTATAAAACTTTCGCAACAGATTTTTCTAAAAAAAATACCTTTTTCCTAACTTTACTGTGATATAATCATATCTGGAATTTGTTTATGACAATCCATGGAGTTTATATGTTCAAATCACTCAAAAAAGCCTTTATTGCATTCTTTGCCTTATTCATTTTTGTTTCGTTTGTAATTCTGATTTTATTATCTACAAAAACCGTTCAGAATGTTGCGGTCATGTTTGCAGCGTCTCAGGGCAACCCTGTTGTAGACAACGTAACTGAATACATCGACGGAGATGAATTTGAAGCTTTTTTGAACGGTGATATGACTACAGAAAACCCGTATTACGAAGAAACCCGCCTCTGGATGCTGGACTTAAAAAATCGCTGCGGGGCTACATATCTTTACACTATGGCCCGCTATAAGGACGGTACCTATCACTACATCATTGACGGCAGTGCCGAGCCGGACAATACCGATATGTTCTCTGAACTTGGCGCAGAAGAAGATTTATCTACCTGGGGTGTAGAGATTTATGAAGCTTTTAAAACCGGCAGCTGCATCAACACCCGTTTTGAACACCAGGAAGAGTGGGGCTGGATGATCAGCACTTATGAAGGAATCAAAAATTCCCGCGGAGAAGTAGTTGGTGTCGTTGGATGTGACTTTGGCATGAACGAATTGATGAGCGTTCTTCGCGTACAGATTTTTAAACTTACATTGTTCGGAACAATTTTTATTGCTCTCGGAATTTTTCTTGTCTTTATTTTTACAACAAAAATATTCGGTTCAATCAAGGTCATTTCGGGACAGATGGAGCAGATTTCAAACGGAACTGCCGATTTGACGCAGCGTATTCCGGAAACAGGCGGTATAGAAATCAAAACTCTTGCCCAAAGTTGTAACAGGGTCATCGGAAGCATGGGCGAACTTGTAAAAAATCTTCAGGAGCAGAGCGGATTTCTTACGCAGGCCTGTGCAACACTTGGTGACAGCATGAACGCCCACATTGAACAGCTCGACCGTGCAGTAGAAAAGGTAAATGACATCGACACAAGTTCAACTGAGCAGACAAATGTTATCGGTTCAATAAGTGCAGGCGTAGATGTTGTAGAAAATGAATTGAAAACGATTGAACAGAAAATACACAATCAGGGCAGCGCAATTCAGCAGTCGTCAACATCCATCGAACAGATTTCTTCAAATATCAACTCCGTAAACATCACCGTAGAAAAAATCTCCGGTGAATACGATAAACTCGTTGCAGAATCAGAAAACGGCAAGGCAAAACAGGCCCTCGTAACAGAACAGATTGCCCGGATTTCTGAACAGAGTGCAAGCCTTAACCTTGCAAACCAGGCAATTGCACAGATTGCTTCGCAGACAAACCTTCTCGCAATGAACGCCGCAATCGAAGCGGCACACGCAGGCGAAGCCGGTGCCGGATTTGCCGTAGTTGCAGACGAAATTCGTAAACTTGCAGAAACTTCTGCAAAGCAGTCCGGCGAAATCAAAAAACTTTTGAGCAACGTAACGGGTTCGATTGCCGAAATCGGCGAGTCTTCTGCAGTTTCTGCCCAGTCGTTCCAGATTGTAGGGGAGCGCATTTCAGAAATGGACGGATTGATGAAAGAAATCTACAGCGGAATGGGCGAAGAACAGGCTGCCGCAAGAAGCATCCTCGAAACCATGCACATGTTGAATTCCACAACAGAATCCCTGACAGATGCTTCTCAGAAAATGCTCGGCGAAAGTTCAAAACTCTTTGACCGTATCAAGGACTTTAACCAGATGACACATCATGCCCGCGAACTTTCAGCAAACGTTTCTTTCTCAATGGCAGAAATGAAGAGCACCGCAAAGTCCGTAATTGATTCAAATATAAAGAATAACGACGCAGTTAATTCGCTTGTAGATATGATTAAAGGATTTACGGTATAAATCCTATTACCCTATTGACATAGTAGGTAATTCGCTGTATAAATGAATTATAGCCTGAACAGCAGGCTCGACCGCCAGAGCGGATTCATTAAGGAGGATATTATGTCAAAAATTTATACCGCAGTTGACCAGCTTGTAGGTCACACACCTTTGATTGAATTTAAAAATATTGAAAAAGAACTTGGTCTCAAGGCAAAACTTGTTGCAAAACTCGAATATTTTAATCCGGCCGGCTCTGTAAAAGACCGCGTTGCAAGACAGATGCTTGATGATGCAGAAAAAGCAGGCAAATTGAATAAGGATTCGGTTATAATCGAACCTACATCGGGCAATACAGGAATCGGTCTTGCTTCTGTTGCAGCAGGACGCGGCTACCGTGTAATCATCGTAATGCCTGACACAATGTCTGTTGAACGCCGCCAGCTGATGAAGGCTTATGGCGCAGAATTGGTTCTGACAGAGGGCGCAAAAGGCATGAAGGGCGCCATCGCCAAGGCCGATGAGCTTTCAAAAACAATCCCACACAGCTTTATTCCGGGGCAGTTTGTAAACCCGTCAAATCCAAAGGCACACTTTCTTACAACAGGACCAGAAATCTGGGAAGACACAGACGGCAAGGTAGATATCTTTGTTGCAGGAGTTGGAACCGGCGGTACAATCACGGGTGTTGGACAGTATCTCAAAAAACAGAAGCCGGAAGTCCAGATTGTTGCGGTTGAACCAAAAACTTCCGCAGTACTTTCGGGACAGGCTGCAGGTCCGCACGGGCTTCAGGGAATCGGCGCAGGCTTTATTCCAGACGTACTCGACACAAAGGTTTATGACAGAATTATCCCGGTTGCAAATGACGAAGCATATGCTGCAGGAAAACTCGCAGGCAAAAAAGAAGGAGTCCTCGTAGGAATTTCTTCCGGGGCCGCCCTGCACGCTGCAATCGGACTTGCAAAACTTCCAGAAAATGAAGGAAAGACAATAGTTGCGCTTCTGCCGGACACAGGCGACAGATATCTTTCTACACCATTGTTTCAAGACTAAAAATACGCTATTATTGGCGTGATGATTGATATTCAAAACAGCGTCGACCATCGTGAAGTTCCTCTTCAGAAGGTCGGCGTTAAAAACGTAAAATACCCGGTTCAGGTGCTGGATAAAAACAAAAAGGTCCAGAATACAACGGCATCAGTAAATCTTTTTGTAAACCTCCCGCACAATTACAAGGGAACACATATGAGCCGCTTTATCGAGGTATTCCATAAGTATCACACAGATATTTCGATGAACAGCTTTCTCGACATGCTCGAAGAAATCCGCACAAAACTGGACGCAGAACGCGCCTTTGGCCGCATCAGTTTTCCGTATTTTATGGAAAAAAAGGCCCCGGTGTCTCAAAGCACAGGCCTCATGGAATATACATGCAGCTATGAGGGCGAAGTTAATTCAATCCGTAATGAGGGGGAAGCCTCCCCCTGCGCGTCCACTTCGTTGGCCGCTACCCCCTCTGCGGGCTCAGACGGTTCAGGCATAGCCTTCACCGAGACTCGCTCAAAACTCTCCTCGAGAGTTTTGCCGGCTTCGCCGTCGCTCCCTACCCGCAACGCCCGCTTTTTTATCTCGATCAAGGTGCCGGTTGCAACTTTGTGCCCGTGTTCAAAAGCAATCAGTGAGTACGGTGCCCATAACCAGCGCGGCTTTGTAAAGGTAAAGCTTTTGTATTCAAAATTTTTCTGGATAGAAGATGTAATTCAAATGATAGAAGAATGCGCTTCGACCCCGCTGTACACAGTCCTCAAAAGACAGGACGAAAAATTTGTAACCGAACACGCTTACGACAACCCGCGCTTTGTAGAAGACGTAGTGCGCGAAGTTTACCTGGGATTAAAGAAAATGGAATTCAACTGGTTTACGGTAGAAGCCGAAACCGAAGAATCAATTCACTATCACAACGCGTACGCGTATGCGGAGTATGACGCAGGCAAATAAGTTGACCACCGCCCCGCAATTTTTAAGGTCTTTCTTTGTAGCAAATCCTACCGTTCCGTGAATGTGCTGATTCTTCTTGTGGCTGTTTACAAAGATGCTTGTCAGAACAAAAATCATTACGGCATGTACGAGAGAAATGAATGTCGGGGGAATAGCCTGGAAGAAGTAAAACGAATAGCCATCGTTAAACGCAAAGTTCAGCATTCCGATTGTTAAATAATATTTCAAGCAGTACATTGTAAATAATTATGTAAAAACAGAAAAAAATAAAAAAACTTGAAAAAACTACGAAAATTTTCATTGACAAATAGAAAAACTCCGGTTATATTATTTATAGAGTTTGAAAAAACTACTAATCTAACCAAGATAGGAGGAATCATTGGCAGAGAGCAGATGGGGTGGTGCTCGTCCTGGTTCAGGCCGTAAGGCAACAGGATCAAAGACAAAGCACTATACGGTCAATCTGACTCTTGAAGAAGCTGAACTTCTTGAAAGGCTGGCTGCCCAAAGGAACATGAAAGTCAATAAGTATCTTCGTGATCTTATTCGGCTCGGAGGCCAGTATTCAAACATCGGTCTTAATGTTACGGAAGGCCCGGACGAAGCTTCAAAAGGCAGGTTTGTTGAAGAGGTAATCTCTAAAAAAGATTACATAACAATTGAAAACGGACACGAAGTCCACAGGACGGAGACCAGAATCAGACGCTGGGTTCCAGACGAAGAAATGAGGGGAGACGAGGAGGTTAAGCCATATGTTCGCGATAATTAAATGTACTTTCTATGCTTTTGTAGTATTCATGCTTATGATGGTTATTTCTGGAGTAAAAGATTATCATCGGCCCGTAAGTGATGGACCTGTAAACTACAATTCATGGCAGACATACGAAAGAATCCATAATCACAACAAATAAAGACAGACATTATATTTTAAGCTGAAAAAATCAGCACCAGTAACAAGAAGGAAGAAGATAAATTATCTTAATGGTAACAGAACATACGGTAATTCCTTTTCAATTCCAGCGGACTTACTCTTCTTCTTAAACACCAAACAGTTCCCAACCTGGGTATGTTCGCTCAAGAACTTTTTTGTGCCTTGTTTTCGCCCGATACCAGTATGCTTTCATACGAAGGAGGAAACAATGAAAACATTCGCAGAGTTCTATTCAAGATTTCCCAATTTAGCATTTGTAAAAACAAGAATCAAAGTCACGGACCAGTCTCAGCTCATAGATGAGAATTTCATTCTGGAAGACGATACGCCGCCTTTGGCAAAAGGATTTTCTGTCATCATGCCTCTGGCAAAAGACGACTATCCCAAGATTTTCAAGATGGCGACGGCAATGGAAGCCGGAATGTATGCCATGGATATATGTGAAGACATGGGGCTGGAAATCGGACAGGCCGTGCTTTATGAAGTTTTAAATCGTGTTGAAGAGAGTTTATAAACAAAAAGGAATGAGACTGAGCGGCTACCTGGCATTCGGGAAAGCCAGGGAAACCTCCTGGACAAAGGAATAGATTCTAAAGGGGGCAGGTTAGAAAAAGATTTTTATAGGTCTGGCACTGGCTCTCATTTTTTGTTATGGCATATAAACAGGTAATATAGAGGCGCCTGATAAAACTGACTTTGATGTTGAACAGGTGTTTGTATCTGTCTGATTGTTACAGCTTTCGGCCATTGAATCTCCACAACTTTTTGAACAGTCATC
>JAILFZ010000104.1 GCA_024697295.1 Treponema sp. | reverse complement strand
GATGAGAAAGCTAAAACTAAAAGCAAAGTCAAAAAAAACTTTTTCATATTTCCTTATAATACCAAACTTAATTCAATCCCTCAACTGTCAGCAATTTTTATTTTGCAAGACAGTCTGCAACATAAAGCATTCCCTGGACAGACGCCCTCGCGCAGGCACGCCAGAAAGTTTTTCCGTCGAGCAAGGGGTGTTCCGGGCATAATTCATCAAATTTTTGAATTGCAAGACGCAGGGAACAATGGTTCCAGTCTTTTAAGGAATCAAGATTTGATTCAATACGTGACGGTATGTAATCAAAAGCCTTTTTTCCTGCAGGAACATCTTTAAGTTCTGCCTCATCGAGCTGAATATCAAATGCAGGAGGAGGAAAGCCCTTTTCGTCCTTTGTGCAGACTCCGTTGATAAAGTCCTGAGTTTCTTTATTGCCGGCCTCAAGACGCAGTGTAACCGAAGCTACAGCATCTTCTGCCGCCTGGACAGCCTCATTGTAATCTTTGTCGAGCGAAATCACATTGCCGCATTTCTGGACGTTGTTGCGTGGAAAATTTACGGTGTCACCGGCAAATTTTCTTGGAAGAATGTCTTTAAGTGAAGCAAAGTTTTTAAGGCTTTCAAGACCTTCGACAGATTTTATAACGCCCGGAATGGAAAGCCAGGCGCGCTCAGCACTTGTCTTTAATGAATCATATTCAAATAATTCAAAAGGCTGTCCGGTACCTGCAAGACGAGATGGCAGGGTAAATTGAATCGGATGACGGTTTTTCAAAAGTTCTTCCGGTTCCTTTCCAAGTGCGAGGCAGAGAGCCTGTTTTGTCAAATTCAAATCAGATGAATACGGATAAGTCCAGCCGCTCATGTAACCTCCGCTCAGGCGGGCGGCTATTTCTCCAATCATCGGACCGTTTTTTGTGTATTTAATGTCTGCCTTTGCAACTCCGTGGGTAAGTCCGAGGGCTTTAATTCCCAAAGCAAAGACGGAGATAAGTTCGTTTTTTATTTTCGGGCTTACGGCAGAAGGCATTGTGTGGCCGGTTTCTATAAAATACGGAGGATAATAAATGTGGCGGTCTGCAAAGCCTGTGATTGTAAGGGTTCCATTGTAAACCACCGAGTCGATGCTGAACTCTGCGCCTTCCATGTAGTCTTCAAAAATTGCGCGCTTTGTGCGGCTGCTGTCGACCGCTGTTTTTACGGCACTTTCAAGTTCATCACTGTTACGGACAAGACGGCAACCACGTCCGCCCATATTGTCTACAGGCTTTATAACCTTAGGAAATTCAATTTTTCCCTCTTTTGCTTTTTGAATTAAACCTGCTGCATCTCCTTCCTGAATCTGACAGAAGTCCGGGCTCGGAACGTTTTCTTTTGCAAAACACTTTCGCATGCGGACCTTGTCGCTTGCATTAAGGCAGGCTTCGTAAGAGTGTGATTTTAGTCCGAGGTGTTCACTAACATAGGCCGCATTTGCAGAAAAGTCAGTGCCGGCGGTAAAAACGGCGCAGATTGCTTTCTCGCCTTCTTTTTTGATTAAATCGTCTGCAAGTTTTACGAGAGCATCGCGGTCTTTGAGGTCTACCGGTGCAAAGATGTCGGCAAGATTTACACATGGCGCATTTGGATTTGCGTCTGCGACAAGTGTTTTATAGCCGAGTTCTTTTGAACTGTTAATTGCCGGTGCCTGCATGAGGCCTGCACCGAGTATCATTATATAGTGATTCATTTTATCCCACCCGATTTTGAATGTATTTTATTCCTTGACACAGTATACTTCAAAAGTGTCGCCCAATCCAAAGAACCGGCTTGCGGCAGCATATAAAGCATATTGAATGCTGTTCGGCTTAACTTTGTCCCTGGCAAGGTTCGGGAAGCGCTCCGGGTGATGGCCCGTAGAAACAATCCGCTGAACCCTAAAGCCGTAGCGCTTAAGAATTGAAGAAGCCCGTGACGGCTCCCACAATGTAAAGTGATCGGCCGGGCTTGACTGGAAGAAACTCTGCGTGTTGAATCTTCCGCTTACGCCGCTTGCTGAAGGAGTTGAGAAGGCAAAGACACCGCCTCTTTTTAAAACTTTTGAAACCGCTTTTAATACACTGTCCAGATCCTGGAAGTGCTCGATTACGTACCACATTGTAACAACGTCAAATTCCTTGATGCCGAATTCAGTGACACTGTCAAAGGCCGGAAATGCCGACAAACTTGCCGGATAATGCAGTTTGTCCTGAACGTAAGAAACGGCTTCCTGGGAAATGTCGGTTCCAAAAACCTGCCAGCCTGCGTCATTTGCTGCGTCAAGGAAAGGTCCGAAAGCGCATCCTACGTCAAGAACTGCCGGAGTTATTACCTTGTGCTTGTTTCTGAAAATATAGTCGATTACAGAAATACGCCTTACGCACTGGGTTTTTATTGTCTTAAAGTCTTCAAGGTATGTGCGTCCGTACTGTTTTTTATAGCTGTCAAAGAAGTATTTTTCATCGTAATTTGTGTCAAAGCCGTCCGTTGTCCACGAAATATAAAGCATTCCGCAGGTACGGCAGCGCCGGAAAGTGCGTTTTTCGGTGCGGTAAACAATCTGGTCTTCAAAAGTCTGGTGAGCGCCGCGGCAGACAGGGCAGCCGATCCGCTTTCCGCGCGAAAGTTTTCTTACAAAGTTTCCGAGGTCGTGACTGTTTGAATCTTTGCTCAGATACGGGCTTTCAGGATAAAGTGCGCTGATATCGGAAAGAGCAAAGTCAAAACCTTCTTTATCAATATTCTGTGACGCAAGGCATTTAAAGCCGTATTTTTGCGCAAGCTGAATATGTAAAGGGGTTGTTCCCAAAAGTAAAACTGCACAGCCGGCGGCAACTGCTTCAAAGGCAGTAAAGCCATAGTGAGTTACAACGAGGTCATAGTTGAACAGAGTTTCGCGGAGGTTATGAACAGGTTTGATGAATTTGATTTTTGACTTCAATTCCTCTTCAACCTGGAGGATTGAATCTTCCGGATTCTGTACGATAGCGGTTACATCAAAACCTTTCTGCGAAAGTGCTGCGGCAGAAGGCAGGACGAGTCCTGCAGGATCTTCTCCGCCGACTGTCACTAAAACTGATTTTATATCATTGACTGAATTTAATTTTGTATCTTTTTTATTTTTTGGAAGCGTAATATACGACGGCGAAACCTTGTTGGCCGGCCTCTGAAGACCGTACGACGGAATAATGTCCAGAAGATAATCACACAAATCTGTATTGAGGGAGCCTTCATCGATGGCTGCAACCGGAGCAAGTTCGGCAAGTTTGAGTGCAAACTCCCTGTCAAGGACAAAGGCGTCCGTAACGATAAGTGAATATTCACCTTTTTCCGGCAGAATTGTAATTATCTGGCTCTTTTCAAGACCGTTTTCAAAGGCTTCCTGCAACAGTTCGTCCTTTTCTTCAAGTCCTGCATTTTCCGGAATATAAACATCGGCTCCGATGGAAACTGCTACAGAAAGGCAGCGTCTTAAATGTCCCGTTCCCCTGCCCTTTCTGACGGAAGGAACACAAAGTACAGGATTTTTTATTGAATCATCATCGAGGGCCTGAATAATTTCATCGCTTTCGTAAGGTCCTTCGCCGCCGAGTTTTCGGACAACGGCGAGTGCGCGGCGGTAATCTGCCTTTGTGTCAATTGTTGAACGCAAATCCGGTCTGCTCCACTGTTTGGGAGAAGGAATCATGATGCTTGTAAAGTTTTCAGGATGATTGTAAAGAGCGGGTCCTACGTGTTCGTGGTCGTATGGTAAATCTGTAAGTTCTTTGGCCTTTAAAAGTGATTTTGCGTTGAGGATTTCGATTCCGCTGCCATGAGGAAGGCCTGTATATGTGATGTAGTCGCACTTTCCTGTCTGGGCGCGTCTTTCGTACTGGTCAACGAGTGAATTTGCCGCATCGTAAAAAAGGAAGGGATTGTCGGCTGTAGCGCGTATGATGACATCGGCCTTTGTCTTTTTTGCAAGCATGCAAAAACGTTCAAGGACGTCTTCAAGCGGACCTTCAAACATGTTAAAGCCGTTGCGTCCGGCAATTTCCTTTAATTGTTCAAAGCTGTCTTTGTCAGTTGCAACATAATATTTGTCAGCCCTGACCTTTTTCATTGCGGACAATGTCCAGTCAAGAACAGTTTTATTTCCCAATTCCAGCAGGGCTTTTCCCGGAAGCCTTGTAGATGAAATTCGGCATTGAACAACCAAGATTGTCATTATATTTTTCCCCAGTTTTCTATCAAATATTTGGCATCAAATTTGAATCTGTACATATTCATTTTAACCCAGCTCCGTGCGTCAAAAAACTGTCTCAAAGATTCAACCAATCCACACCCTGAACGTAAAAGATACACGAAAATCGAAGATTTTGGAATAACTCCGTGATCATCTTCAAACCGGGGCAGAAGATTTTTCATATAAAACCTGCTGTAAGACAGGTTTGCAGAAACATCTTCCACCGGAATATCTGATGCGTAGGCAAGAGAAAATAGTGTGGTAAGTTTTATGCGCTGCCCCCAGAGCCATGCACGAAAGCACAAATCAAGGTTCTGCCAGTGACTTTCTTTAATCGTGTAATCATAGCCGCCAAGCTGCATAAAAGCCTTTCTGTCATAATAACCGATATAATCGAGCGGATACAAGGTAGGACAGCCGTCATTTACAGTTGAAGAATGAAGAACATCAAACTGAGTCCCGTTTACACCCGGCGAAAATACAATCGGAAAGCTGCTTCCGTCGCTTGCAACGAGCCGCGGCACGACACAGAACAATTTGTCCATCGAAAGTTTTTCTGCGATTCTTGCGGTAAGGATTTCACCGTCGATTTTTAATGTATCACGTAAAACGAGCACATAATCAGAATTAACTTCTGCCATTCCGATATTTATCAGTTCGCCGTCAGTTGCACTTTCCAGCGGAATTACAAACTTAACATACGGAAATTTATGCGAAAATTCTTCAATATTGAAATTATCAGTGCTGTTTTCTATAGAAACGATGGATTCAAAACCGCATTTAAGGAGGTTTTCTATCATAGGAATGCGGAACTGGCTGCCGCGTTTATTCAATAAAACAACCGACACCTTCATTTTAACATCCGGCATCAGCTCTTTTCCGCCAAGAACCGTGCGGTTGATTTGTCGTTCGTTAAAAATTGAAGGTATAGTATTCATCACAACCTCCGCATTTTTTGCAGTAATTTTTAGCAATATGAGCTTCAACTTCTTTATCAAGCTTTGCCCAGATTGCAGGAAGTTCATCCGTAAATGCGTTTCCGAGAATTTCATCTGCTCTGGCACGGCATACAGGCACGCTTCCGTCGCTCAAAATTACCATATCTCGTCTGATGTGCCAGCATTCGTTGCGTTCAAGAGGAGAAAGGTCGGCCGGTTTCTGTTGGGGCAAAAGCCCTGCAAGATTATCGTACTTTTGAATTATAAGCTGTCCGCCTGAAGGATTTTCTTTTTCTTTCCAGAATCTGTAAAAGGCTTCAAGCTGCTCTTCGTTTTGATTCATGCGGGTAAACTGAGGATAAACGTTTCCCTTAAAATATTTCTGCA
>JAILFZ010000018.1 GCA_024697295.1 Treponema sp. | reverse complement strand
AAGATGACAGAATCAAAAGAGCGCTGATTGCGCAAATTGCTGTGATTATTTTTTTCATTTTTTCCTCCAGGAATCTTTTCCTTCAGTAAGTCCGCACCTTTACCGGCACGAATTCACCTCAAATATAACACATAAACATTGTACTTTCAAATTTGTTACATCGCCGGTTTGTCCTGGCGATTTTGAAAAACACCAAAATTGATCTGATATAAAAAGATATAATATTTAAAATAAAATAACTGCATTTTAAAAACTGTGTTAAAATATTTTTAGAGGTACATTATTATGGCAGATAAAAAGTCAGTTTTTTCACCGGAACTGCGCCAGTTTATCGACGATTGGAAGTCTAAAAAAGGCAACCTGATTATGATTCTTCATCGTGTGCAGGAAGAAATGGGCTACATTTCAAACGATGCGGTTCAGGAAGTTGCAAATCTTACAGGTCTTCCTGTCGCCCGAATTCATGGAGTAGTTTCTTTCTATTCGTTTTTCAGAACAACACCTCCGGGACGCAACCAGATTACTGTTTGTCTCGGTACAGCCTGTTATCTTAAGGGCGGTCAGGAACTTCTGGACGAAATCCATCGAATTCTTAATTTAAAGGCAGATGATATTTTAACCTCAGACGGACAGTTTTCCGTTGAATCTGTACGCTGTATCGGTTGCTGCGGTATGGCTCCTGTTATTTCAATCAACGGCGAAGTTTACGGCCGTGTTGTAAAAGAACAGATTCCTCAAATTCTCGCTAAGTACCAGAAGTAAGGAGCACAGATATGACAAGAGACGAATTACATTCAATAAATGCCAAATATAAAGAACTTCTGGCCATCCGAAAACCGGAGGATTTTAAAAACTTAAAAACCGACAAAAAAACAGTTTTGCTTTGTGGCGGTACCGCTTGTAAATCAAGTAACTCAGACGCCATCCGCGCTGAATTTGAAAAACTTATCGCAGAAGCAAAGCTGACTGACCGCGTAAATATCATCAGTACCGGTTGTTTTGGTTTCTGTGAAAAGGGCCCTATCGTAAAGGTAATGCCCGAAAACTCTTTTTATGTTCACGTAAAGCCTGAAGACGTAAAAGACATTGTAAACGAACACTTAATCGGCGGAAAAGAAGTTGAACGCCTTCTTTATGATGAAATCGAAAAAAATCCTGACGGAACCGAATCGATTCCATTCTATAAAAAACAGCTTCGTATCGTTCTGCGTAACTGTGGTGTCATCAATCCTGAAGATATCAACGAATACATCGGTATGGACGGGTACCTCGCCCTCGAAAAAGCCCTTTTTGAGATGCAGCCAAAAGACATTATCGATGAAATCAAAAAATCAGGTTTGCGCGGACGCGGCGGTGCCGGATTCCCGACGGGCTTAAAATGGGAGGCGGGCTTTAACGCACCGGGTCCGGAAAAGTACGTTGTATGTAACGCCGACGAAGGTGACCCTGGCGCTTACATGGACCGTTCAACAATCGAAGGAGACCCTAACTCAATCCTCGAAGCCATGGCAATCTGTGGACGCGCAATCGGTGCCAATGCGGGTTATATCTACATCCGTGCCGAGTATCCTCTTGCAGTTCACCGCCTTGAAGTTGCAATCGGTCAGGCCAAAAAAGCCGGCCTTCTCGGTAAAAACATTCTGGGCAGCGGTTTTGATTTTGACATCGAAATCCGTCTCGGCGCCGGAGCCTTTGTTTGTGGTGAAGAAACAGCCCTCCTGCGTTCAATCGAAGGTAAACGCGGTATGCCGACTCCAAAACCTCCGTTCCCGGCTCAGAGCGGCTTGTGGGGCAAGCCTACAGTCATCAATAACGTAGAAACATGGGCAAATATTGCTCAGATTATTTACAAGGGATCCGGATGGTTCAACACAATCGGTGACGAAGACTCTCGCGGTACAAAGGTTTTTGCCCTTACCGGAAAAATCAACAACTCGGGTCTCGTAGAAGTTCCGATGGGAACTACTTTGCGCGAAATTATTTTTGATGTCGGCGGCGGCATCAAGGGTGGCAAAAAGTTCAAGGGCGTTCAGACCGGAGGTCCTTCCGGCGGTATTATCTGCGAGGACGAACTTGATACACCGATTGACTTTGGCTCTCTGATCAAACTCGGCTCAATGATGGGTTCGGGCGGTATGATTGTAATGGACGAAGACGACTGTGTTGTCGACATTGCAAAATTCTATATGAAGTTCTGTGTAGATGAAAGCTGCGGTAAGTGTGCACCGTGTCGAATCGGTACAAGGCAGATGCTCAATACACTCGAAAAAATTACAAGCGGCCGCGGAACAATGCGTGACCTTCAGATGCTCGAAGATATCGGCAAGGCCATGAAGAACAGTGCGCTTTGTGCTTTGGGACAGTCTGCTCCAAACCCGACGCTTTCAACAATCAAAAAATTCAATCATGAATATCTTGAACATATTCAGGAAAAGAAGTGTGCGGCCCACAAATGCCGTAGCCTTGTTTCGTTCAACATCGACGAAGAAAAGTGTATCGGCTGCGGAATGTGCCAGAAGGGATGTCCTGCAGGAGCTATTTCCAATAACCCTTGGAACGAAATCAAGGAAGGAAAGAAACTTGCATGGAAGGTTATCGACCAGAACAAGTGTGTTAAGTGTGGAACTTGTGAAGCCAATTGTAAATTCCACGCAATTGTTAAGGCGTAATTTTTCTTTTGGATAACGAGGTGAATCATGATTAATTTGACAATAAACAATAAACCGGTCAGTGTTCCTGAGGGAACCACAATTATAACGGCCGCAAGACAGGTTGGAATCAAAATACCTTCACTCTGTCACTGTGACGACTTAAAGCCGTGGGGCAGCTGCGGTATCTGTGCCGTAAAAAGCATCGGTCCGCGCGGAGCAAAAATGATACGCGCCTGTTCCACAGAATGTACCGAAGGTATGAACATCATAACTACAGACGCAGAACTTATTAAGGCCCGCCGTACAGTTCTTGAACTTATACTCAGTTCGCATCCGAGCGACTGTCTCCAGTGTTCACGCAACCACAACTGTGAACTTCAGGAACTTGCAGGCGCCCTCGGGCTGCGCCGTGCGGGCTTTCCAAAAATTGACAGAAGCCAGCCGGTTGACGACAGTTATGCTGAAATCGTTCTAAACCGCGAAAAGTGTATTAACTGCGGACGCTGTGTTACTGCCTGCCAGGAAATGCAGGGCGTATTTGCCCTTGAATACAATGGCCGCGGTGACAAGACAATCATCGGTCCTGTAGGCGGTGTTGACCTTGCCCACAGTCCGTGTATTAGATGCGGTCAGTGTGCAGTTCACTGCCCGGTAGAAGCAATTACATTCCGTAACCCTATCAAAGGCATTTTTGAACGCCTCGATAACCCAAAATACACAAGCGTTGCTGCGATTGCACCGTCAGTTCGTGCAGCGCTCGGCGAAGAATTTGGCATGAAAAAGGGCGAACTTACAACTGGTAAGATCTACAGCGCCCTGCGCGAACTTGGATTCAAGTATGTGTTTGATACAAACTTTGCTGCCGACCTTACAATTATGGAAGAGGGCAACGAATTAATCGAACGACTCAAAAACGGCGGAAAAATTCCGATGTTTACAAGCTGTTGTCCTGGATGGGTAGATTACTGCGAAAAGAAATATCACGACATGCTTCCTCACCTGTCTACCGCAAAATCGCCTCAGCAGATGCAGGGAGCAATGACAAAGACCTATTTTGCAGAAAAAAAATCCCTTAAGCCGTCAGAAATCTTTAGCGTTTCAATTATGCCGTGTACCGCAAAACTCTGGGAAAGCAAACGAAACAAGACGATGGCTTCTTCCGGGGCTCAGGACAATGATATGGTCCTCACAACCCGCGAACTTGCAATGCTCATCCGCGAAGCCGGAATCGACTTTGAAAACCTTCCGGAAGGCAAGTGTGACAGTCTCCTCGGCGAATACACAGGTGCCGGAACAATCTTTGGTGTGACCGGTGGCGTAATGGAAGCCGCTTTGAGAACCGCTTACTTTGTTCTTACCAAAAAAGAACTCGGACCAATTGAATACAAACCGGTTCGTGGTCTTGAAAACGTTAAGTCGAGCGAAGTCGACATCAACGGAACAAAGGTACGCGTGGCCGTAGTTCACCAGATTAAGTACGTGGACCAGGTTGTTGAACAGGTTCGTAAGGACCTTGCCGAAGGAAAGGAACCGACATGGCACTTTATCGAAGTTATGGCTTGCCGCGGCGGTTGTATTGCCGGCGGCGGACAGCCATACGGAATTACAGACGAGCTTCGTAAAGTCCGTTCAACCGCTTTGTACACAGACGACGAAAGAAGTGTGATCCGTCAGAGCCACAATAACCCGGAAATCATCAAGATTTATAAGGATTATCTTGGCGCTCCACTGGGCGAAAAGAGCGAAAAGTACCTGCACACTTCATATGAAGAACGCGAACTGTACCAGTACTAGGTAAACGGAAAACAAAAATAATCCGCACGGCCGCACGGAAACTGTCCTTATCCGGTAAGTTTTTGTGTGGCCTTTTTTTTACGTCCGCCGTCCCGCCGCACCCAGTCCCCGCCGGAATTCCTCCCTTTATTGAACAAGGCCTTTCAATTCACTATAATCTACATCTATATATCGATTTAATTTTGAGGATACCGATGCACGCTATTGAATTGGAAAAAGCTTATAATCCTAAAGACTTTGAAGACAGAATCTATAAAGAATGGACTGATAAAGGCTATTTTAG
>JAILFZ010000010.1 GCA_024697295.1 Treponema sp. | reverse complement strand
GCTTCTACACAGTCAGCAAGAATTGCGTCCTTCTGGCGTCCGCCGCTCATTTCTTCGCCCTTTCCAAGAATCAAAAGTTTGTCGATACCAAAACGGCGTGCTACAGGCGCAAGTGACTTTTCACTGACTACGACGCTCTTGATTTTAGCAAGGTCACCTTCGGGATTTTCTTCCATGTCAGCGTACAAAAATGTAGCTGTTGCCATTCCAAGGACACTGTCGCCCAAAAATTCAAGGCGCTCATTATTCTGGTGGTTTAATGTTTTGTTTTCGTTGCTGCTCGACCTGTGACAAAATGCCAAATTCAACAATTCGAGATTATTGAATTTGATATTTACTCTTTTACAAAAGTCCTTCAATTCAACAAGCCGGCCGGGTTCCAAAGATGATTTTTTGAATATACCCTTCACTTTTGACACCTTTCCCCTCCAAAAAAAAATAACACAGGCTGCAGGGCAACCTGTGTTCCTTCTTATTCAAAAAAAACCTAGAATTATTTAGATTCTTTTTCAGCTTTGATGAAGTTGTATGCATCGCGAACTGTTTCAAATTCGTTTGCTTTTTCATCAGGAATGCTTACGCCAAGTTCTTCTTCGATAGCATATACGAGTTCGTATGTATCAAGACTGTCAGCGCCGAGATCACCACGGAAAGATGAATCCATTGTAATCTTGCTTTCTTCGATTTCCAGTTTTTCAGCAATGAGCTTCTGGATTTTGTTGAACAATTCGTCCATTTTTTGTCTCCTTATGGAATTAATTAACCATTACTTTCGGGAGTAATAACCTGTCGTCCACGATAGAAACCACATTTTGGACATACGTGATGCTGCAAAATAAGGTTTCCGCAGTTTCCGCATTCAACCATCTGTGGTGCTGTAAGATGCATATTTACACCACGACGTCTGCGTGTACGTGCTTTAGAAGTTTTCGCTCTAGGTACTGCCATTTCAATAACCTCACTATATAATTGTTACTTGTATAACGGGATTTATTTTATAACAGTTTATCCCCGAATGTCAATTAACATTGGATAGAATTATACCTTGTTTTGCCAGAATGTCAATATTTTTTATGACATTTTTTTAATTTTTGTCATTATACTTCTTTTTTAACGCTTCCAGAACGATTGGAGGAACCATCCCGCTCACATCACCGCCAAACTGGGCCAGTTCCTTGATTGAACTTGACTTTACAAGTACAAATCGTGTTTCAGTCGGTATAAATAAAGTTTCTATATTTGAATTCAAATTATGATTCATCAGGGACAGGTCAAATTCATATCCAAAGTCATTAGCATTGCGGATTCCGCGGATTAAAACCTTGGCGCCGCTCTGCTCTGCATATTGAACTATGAGCTTGTCCCATGAATGCACCGTTACGTTCTGGAATGGTTCTACCAGCGTCTTAATCATACTGGTACGTTCTTCTGCATCAAATAAACATTTTTTGCCCGGATTTACTGCGACTACTACGTCTACCTGGTCAAAAAGTTTACTTGCTCTTTCTATAATATTCAAATGTCCGTATGTCGGCGGATCAAATGACCCCGGAAAAACAGCTGTTGTCAATTTATTATTTTTATTACCGAGTTATCGGTCATGCCTCCTTTTTATTTGTACCATAGTTTGACTGAACGGGGCAAGTGATGTATATTCTAATTATGAAAAGAATTAATTTTATTATTCCGTTGACCATAATGTCGTCTCTATTTTTTGCATCATGCGGTTCTACAAAAGTTGAACCGGCCCCTTCACAGGAAGCCGTTGTTGAACAGCCTGTTGCTGCAGAAGAGGCAAAACCTGCAAAAGATGAATATTCACGCTCTGTCGGAAATGTTACTGTATCAAAAGATACTTTCGAAGCCGACAAGGCAGAAATCATTTCCATAATTAACAAGATGAATTCAATTATGAAAGACTTTGACTATCAGTCATGGCTTTTGTATGTCGACAACGAATCAAAAGAATACTGGTCTAAACCTGCAAACTTGAGAAAGGCTCAGAGCAAGCTTCCTGTAAAAGGACTTCGTCTCAACAACCTTCACGACTACTTTAAATACGTATTTGTCCCGGCACGTGCCGGACGCGATGTCACAGAAATCCGTTACGTTTCTGACACTTACGTAAAAGCTGTTCAGGTTGTTGAAGCCGCTACAGAAACTGAAGAAGAAAAGACTCTGGTTTACTACTTCTTCAACAAAATTGACGGTCACTGGGCTGTTCATCTTTCTGAAATTGAAGGCTAAATCATAAAATTATTGCTTTTTAAGCGTGAATAAATTATAATTTTTTTTAATATCATCCGGGTTTTTACCGATTATTAAAGTATATCCAAGGGGGATTTTAATGAAATCGACAAAATATATCGCTTGCGGTCTTGCAGTAATGATGTGTTCATTTGCTGCTGTTGCACAGAGCAAATCAAACGAAGCATCTGTAGAAAGCGAATACTTGAGCAGCGTAGAAGACGTTGTAATTACTGAACTTGCAAATTCAGAAGAAAGAGACAACAAACTTGTTGCTCTCCAGTACCTCGAAAACGCAGTTAGCGAAGGCCGTGCCACACCGGACATGATGAAGGCCCTCGACTCTCTCGCAGGTGAAGGTATTACAAGCCAGGCCCGCACAAATGGCCGTCTCGTAAACAACTTTCCTGACATCCGCGCTAAAGCATGTGATATTCTTGCAAATGTAAAAACTGAAGAGTCAAAAGATACATTATGCAAAATCGCACTTGCCGACAACGAACCGATGGTTATCACCGCTGCTATCCGTTCCCTCGGAGAAATCGGCATCAACAACAATGACGAAGTTTCAGAAACTATCGCATGGGCTCAGAAAAAGAATGCAGTTCTCAACCCTACTTCTTCCCTCGCCCTCGAAGTTCTCGTTGCATTTGAAAAAATCCAGGACACTGTAGAAAACAAAGGTCCGATGATTCAGGC
This sequence comes from Treponema sp., assembly GCA_024697295.1. Classification (GTDB taxonomy): domain Bacteria; phylum Spirochaetota; class Spirochaetia; order Treponematales; family Treponemataceae; genus Treponema_D. The sequence continues at coordinate 9,087 of JAILFZ010000010.1, read as the reverse complement.
AGTAGGACAGATTGCCACTAACTATCATTATGTAACTCCAGTTCGTACACGCGCTCTCGAACTTCTCAAAAAACTTCAGGGTTCAAGTTCATCTTCTTCAAGCAAGAACAACTCTAAATAATAATCAGTTATTTATATACCCAAAAAAACGGCATTTCTATAAAATCTCTAGAAATGCCGTTTATTTTTTTAAACGCATTTACTTGCTGGGGGTTATTTAGATGGAACCTATTATATTAGCCTCTTCATCTCCAAGAAGGCAGGAAATTCTAAAAATGCTGAATATACCTTTCAAGGTAATTATTCCAAATTGCAACGAAGATATTCCGGACGACATTCCGCTCGAAAAAGCCGCTGAGTACCTTGCAACACGAAAAGTCAACGCCGTTACAAGAGCACTTCCGCCTGATATCGAGTATCCCTGGATTCTTGGTGCTGACACAATGGTAATTCAAGGCAAAAAAATTTACGGAAAACCTCAGGACCAGGCAGAAGCATTTGAATTTTTAAAGGCCCTCCAGGGAAAAACCCACAAAGTAATCACCGGACTTGCACTTTTTAACAGCGAACTTCACTACGTAAGCAATCGTTCTGCCGTTACAGAAGTTACATTCAACAAAATGACCGACGAAGAAATCAACTGGTATATAAACACTGACGAATGGCATGGAGCTGCAGGCGGATACAGGATTCAGGGGCTTGCAAGTTGTTTTATTGCAAAGATTAAAGGCACAAACTCCAACGTAGTAGGCTTGCCTATCTTTGAGCTTTATGATATGTTAAAAGAACAGAATTATTCAATTCTTGAATAGTTTTGTCGGACTTACGGAAGGACCGTAGGTATTATCCGTAAGATTCGTAAATATTCCGGGCGCGTATGCGTCACGAGTAACAGAGTTCGGTGGAAAATTACACGGATAAAAATATCCGCATGTTTGTAATTTTTCCGGTGAAGGAGACACTTTATGGCAGTTGTAACCATGAAGAGTTTGCTTGAATCTGGTGTACACTTTGGTCATCAGGTTAAGCGTTGGGATCCACGTATGAAGAAGTATATCTTCGCAGAACGTAATGGAATCCACATCATCGATTTGCAGAAAACAATCGGTGCTATCAAAGACAGCTACGAAGCTGTTCGCAAAATTGTTGCCTCAGGAAAGTCTGTACTTTTCGTAGGTACAAAAAAACAGGCTCAGCAGGCAGTTCAGAAAGAAGCAGAACGCTGCGGCATGTTCTACGTTAACAACCGCTGGCTTGGCGGTATGCTCACAAACTTCTCTACTATCAAAAAATCACTCCAGAGACTTAAGAAAATCGAAAAGATGGAAATCGACGGAACTTTTGATAACCTTACAAAAAAAGAAGTTTCTGGTCTTCTCAAAGAAAAAGCAAAACTTACAAAGAACCTCGGTGGTATCAAAGAAATGAAGGAACTCCCAGGAGTTATCTTCGTAATCGATACACACAAAGAACAGATCGCTGTAGCAGAAGCTCACCGTATGGGTATCCCTATCGTTGCAGTTGTTGATACTAACTGTAACCCGGAAGGAATCGACTACCCTATCCCTGGTAACGACGATGCTATCCGCGCAATCACATTGTTCACTTCTATCATCGCTAACGCTGTTGTAGAAGCTAACAACGAAGAAGGTCTTAAAATTATTGAAACTCTCAACGATGACGAAGAAATCGTTACAGATGCTTCAACTAAAAAAGACGATGAAGAAATTGATGATTACAGCAACTACACTCCAACTGAACCAAAAGAAGAAGATGTAGAAGACGACTCATCTGACGATGATGACCTTGCTGCAAAATTTGACAAATAACTTTAAGGAGGCGTGATAAAAAGTACTTCCCTGTACTTTTTATCACGGGCAGATTTTGCCGCTGGCAAAACTGCGATATCGTGCCTCCTGCACGACCGCTAACGCGGAGTTTATAAGGAGAAAAACAATGGCATTCACAGCTGCTGATGTAAAAGCATTGCGCGAATCTACCGGCGCAGGTATGTTGGATTGTAAAAAAGCACTCCAGGATGCTAACGGTAACATTGCCGAAGCAGAAAAAATCCTTAAAGAAAAAGGTCTTGCTGCAATGGCAAAACGTTCTGACCGCGCTACTGGCGAAGGTCGTATCGTAATCAAACAGGACGGCAATAAAGTTGCTATGGTTGAAGTTACCTGCGAAACTGACTTCGTTGCAAACAACGCAGACTTCCAGGCCACAGCAGAAAAGGCCGCTGACATTACACTTGCTAACGGAAAGAGCGAAATCACTCCTGAGCACAAAGCCCTCATCGATGAAATCGCAATCAAATTCCGCGAAAACATGGCTGTACGCCGCGCTGCATTTGTAGAAGTTGGCGCCAACGCATCTGTAGGAACTTATGTTCACTCAGACAACAAAACTGGTGCCATCGTAGTTGTAGACGGTTCTACTGCTGACGATGTTAAGGTATTTGCAAAAGACTGCTGTCTGCACCTGGCTGCATTTACTCCAGCTTACATCAAAAAAGAAGACGTTCCACAGAGCTACATCGACGAACAGAAAGAAATCTTCTCTGCTCAGATGGCTGCTGACGAAAAAATGGCTTCTAAACCACAGAACGTTAAAGACGGAATTCTTAACGGCAAAATCAACAAGCTTCTTGCTGAAAACTGCTTCGTAGATCAGGCATTCGTAAAGGATGACAAATTTACAGTTGCTAAAAAGCTTGAAGAAGTTGGCAAAGCCGCAGGTGCAAAACTTTCTTTCTCTAAGATCGAACTTTTTGTACTTGGTAAATAATTCTTAACTGATAATAAAGCGGTTGCTCTTACAGCAGCCGCTTTTAGTTTTATATAAAATTTGGAGATATAAAGTATGGCATTTGATGCAAAACCAAAAATGGAAAAAACCCTCGAAGCACTCAAAAATGAAATGAATTCAATCCGTACAGGACGAGCAAGTGCTTCAATCTTTGACAGAGTTCGTGTTGACTATTACGGAAACAAATCACCTCTTAACCAGGTAGCAACTATTTCTATTCCAGAAGCACGTACAGTTGTTATATCTCCGTTTGATAAATCACTTATTACAGAAATTGAAAAAGCAATTCTCGTTGCTGACCTCGGACTTAACCCGTCAAACGATGGTAAAGTTATCCGCATTTCTATTCCTGCCCTCACAGCTGACCGCCGCAAGGAACTTGTTAAGCAGGCTAAATCAATGGCAGAAAACTACAAAACAACAATCCGCAACATCCGCCGCGATGGTAACGATGAACTTAAAAAACAGCAGAAAGCAGGTGAAATTACTGAAGACCAGCTCAAAAAAGAAACAGACGATCTCCAGAAATTAACCGACAAATATACAGCAGACATCCAGGCAGTCTGCGATGCAAAAGAGAAAGAAATCTTAGCATAATGACTGTTGAAGAACTAAAAAACGGTCCGCTTCCGCAGCATGTTGCAGTAATCATGGACGGAAACGGCCGTTGGGCAAAAAATCGTGGATTAGCTCGCACAAACGGACACAAGGAAGGTCTCAATACAGCTAAACATATTGTGGCCTGTGCAGCCGCCCTCGGTATCAAATACATTACCCTTTATACATTCAGTACAGAAAACTGGAAACGAGCCCAGGAAGAAGTCGGCTACTTAATGTCGCTTATCCGCAATCACCTCCGTGCAGAATTTGAATTTTACAAAAAGAACGGCATCAGAATCGATCATATCGGAGATCTGGAAGGGCTTCCTAAAGATGTCCAGAAAGAAATATTCAACGCAAAAGAAGACACAAAAGATTTTAACGGTACTACCTGTATCCTTGCAATCAACTACGGCGGACGTGATGAACTTGTACGCGCGTTCAAAAAAATTGCAAATTCTACAGAAAGTGATAAAATTACAGAAGAACTTATTACAAAAAATTTGGACGGTGATAACCTCCCGGATGTTGACCTTATGATTAGAACCGGCGGCGAACAGCGTCTGAGCAACTTTTTACTCTGGCAGTGTGCATATGCAGAATTCGTTTTTACACCAACTCTTTGGCCTGATTATAAAGAAGACGAATTTATGCAGAATATATATGAATTTCAAAAACGTAACAGAAGGTTCGGTTCTGTACCGGACAAGGAATGAGGTTTTTTATGAGCAGTAAAGTCATTTCCAGACTGATGGTATTTTTTGTAGGAATTCCTGCTGTAATCTGCCTGGTTTGGTTTAATCAAATGAATCATCTTGCATTACACATTGTCGTGACACTTCTGGCAGTAGCTGCCGCAGATGAACTGTTCAATATGTTCCGCCACAATTTTAAGACACAGAACCGTGTTCTTGTTGATATCTGTTCAGGACTTGTTCCTCTTTCTACCCTGCTCTGTGCAGTTTTTGGCTGGCCCGTGGTCATCACAGTTTATGTTTTTGTATGTGCTGTTTTGCTGTGCTATTCGATCGAAGTTGTAAGTGCAAAAACTTTTGAAGATTCAAACAGTCATCTGATTACTTCGACTACAATTATTTTTTACTGCGGTTTTTTGTTCTCATTCTTATCAAGAATGACTTTCTTTGAACACTCTCAGCAGATTTTGATTCTCTTCCTCCTGATGGTCTTTTTCTGTGATTCCTTTGCATGGCTTTTAGGAAACCTTTTTGGAAAGAACAACAAGGGGTTTATCAAGGCAAGTCCAAATAAAAGTATCGCAGGTTTTATCGGCGGCTTCTTTGGCTCTATTCTTGCGGGCTTTCTTTCGTATAAAATCTGGCCTCAAATTTTTGCAGGTCCAGTTTATAAAATCATAATTCTCGGTGTACTTACCGCCTTGACTTCTATTGTCGGAGACCTGATTGAATCTGTATTCAAGCGATCTTCAGAATGTAAAGACTCTGGAACTTTGATTCCGGGACGAGGCGGTGTTCTGGATTCAATCGACAGTATTGTATTCTCTGCACCGGTATTCTACCTGACAGTTACACACCTTTACGCTTTATAATTAAGGTTCAAAATGAATAATAATTCAACTAAAAGAGTTCTCGTACTTGGGGCAACCGGTTCTATCGGAAAAAGCACCATTGATATTTTACGAAATCAAAAAGACAGATTTTCCTGCGCAGGCATTACGGCCAATAAAAACAAGAATGAACTTGATTCACTCGCAAATGAATTTAACTGTCCTTCATGCTTAACATCAGTTGAAGGCACTGACGGAATCAAAAAACTCATCGATAAGACTAAACCTGATATCGTCGTAAACGGAATCGCCGGAAGTGCGGGACTTGTTCCTACAATGCTTGTACTACAGAGCGGAATCGACCTTGCTCTTGCAAACAAAGAATCTGTCGTAATGGCAGGCCCTTTGATTTTTGACCTTGCACGCAAAAACAACTGTTCAATTATTCCTGTCGACAGCGAGCACTCTGCAATCTTTACATTGTTGAATCAGTGCGGCGGAGCAAAAAACGCAGACCGCCTGGTGATAACCGCCAGCGGAGGCCCGTTCAGAACATGGCCTTCTGACAAAATCAAGGACGCAACCTTACAGGATGCACTCAAACACCCGACCTGGGATATGGGCGTAAAAATCACTGTTGACAGTGCAACAATGGGCAACAAAGGCCTTGAAGTAATTGAAGCAAAACGATTATTCGGGTTTGACACAAAAAACATTCAGGTTGTAGTACACCCCCAGAGTATTGTTCACTCGCTTGTACGCACAAAAGATGGTATTGTTTACGGACAACTCAGCCATCCTGACATGAAGCATCCGATTATTCAGGCACTGGACTGGCCAAAAATCAACACAAACTTTATGAAGCCGTTTGATTTGACAGACACCGCTGACGGAAGCATGACTTTAACCTTTGAAAAGCCGCGTATGAATGACTTTCCGCTTCTGGCACTTGCTTTTGAAGCTGCCAAAAATGACGGTTCAAGTCCGATCACCTTTAACGCCTCTAACGAAGTTGCAGTCGCTGCATTTATCGAAGGAAAAATCAGGTTTTCGGGAATTGCGGACATCGTTACACATGTCATGCAAAAATCAAAAACTCAGCAAATCACCTGCGTTGAAGATATATTTGAATGCGACAGACAAGCGCGTGCACTTGCAACGGAGTACCTGAAAAAATGACAGTAATCTACGGACTTATAATTCTCGCAGTTATTGTTACGATTCATGAATTCGGTCACTTTTTTGCGTCAAAAGCCTGCGGTGTAAAAGTGGAAGCATTCAGTGTCGGAATGGGCCCCGTTCTTCTGCATAAAACAATCCGAGGCGTTGACTGGAGGCTTTCTCTCCTTCCCTTAGGCGGTTACTGCTCAATGAAGGGCGAAAACGACTACCAGAAGGCATACGAAGAAGGCGTTGATTTTGTTGCCGGAGACAGGGACAGCATGTACGGCTGTCATCCGCTCAAACGCGTGCTCATAGCTTTTGCAGGCCCTTTTGCAAATTATCTTCTCACAGTTTTCTGTTTTTTTATAATTGGTCTTGTCGGATATTTTTATTATTCACCTTCTGCAAAAATTCAACTTGCAGACGAAGTCTATCCGGAAATTCATTCAGCTGCCAGAGACGCTGGAATTTTGACAGGCGACACAATCACAAATATTAACGGAACAAAGATTGAAGACTTTGCCGCATTGTACTCAGAAATTGCAATGAATCCGGACAAAGACCTTCAAATTACTGTTGAACGCGACGGAAAGGAACTTACATTTACCGCCCGCACGGATCTGGATAAAGATACAGGTGCCGGAAAACTCGGTATCATGAGCCTCCCAGACACTTACCAGATGCACGAGAGTAAGCGTTACGGTTTTTTTGGTTCAATCAGATACGGATTTTCAGAAACTGCAAAGATGATCAAAGCCACATTCACAGGAATTGCATCTTTGTTCAAGGGTGTAAAAGTTACAAACGCTGTAAGCGGACCTGCAAGAATCACAACAATGCTCGGTCAAACCGTTCAATCAGGCTTTAAGGAAGGTTTTCGTAACGGCTTGTGCTCGGTTTTAAACTTTGTCGCAATTATCAGCATCTCCCTTTTTTTGATGAACCTGCTTCCGATTCCGATTTTGGACGGAGGACTCATTTTATTTTCTTTAATTGAACTTATAACCAAAAAACATATTTCACCAAAAGTCCGATATGTTGTACAATACATTGGGCTTGCCGTTATCGCTTTTTTATTCTGTCTTGCGATGGTCGGCGACTTTAAATACTTTATGGGGTTATTTAATGCAAAAAAATAAAATTGTTTTAGCGTTTCTTTTAACTTTGTCTTTTGGAGCATTTGCTCAGTCACATATTTCTACACAGTCACACCAGTCAACTGTAACTGACCTTGCAGTCCTAGACGGAGTAGTCGGCGAAGAAAACACTGTATTCAGTGCAGGCCGTGATGGTTTTGTTGTAAAATGGACCGAAGACGGCCTTGGAGAACACTATCAGTTAAGTGATGTATCAGTTCAGCTCATTGCACGCAGTCCTAACGGAAGCGATATCGCAGTGTACACCACAGACGGTGCTTCCCTTAACATGGTAAGCGTGTGGAATTTTAAAACCCTGAGCCGTAAATGCGCCTATACTTTCAGCGATCCGATTACTTATCTGACATATTCTGCAAAAGGAACTTACGTAATCTGCGGAACCGCATCTGTCAAAGGGACTTATTTCTTAAACACCCACAACAACCAGATTACTTCCAAAAAATTAAAGGAATCTACAGGCGCTGTAAGCATGATAACAACTTCCGACAGCGAAAACACAGTTGTTGTTTATTCACCGGTTGGCTCACTCACTTATTACAACCTGCGCACCGGAGCAAAAAAGGCAAAATTCTACGCAGAAAACAATCTTTCCATGCCGGTACTTTTTAACAACTCGGTATTTATGGCAGGTTTTAAGGACGGACAGATTTATATAATTCAGGCAACTACAGGTAATAATATTGCCAAATTCAACGTAAACTCCGACCTTCCGATCTTTGTAAGTTCAAATAAAGACAAGAATTTTTATTACATTGTAAACGAAAGTAGACAGTTTAAGCTGTATATGATTCAAAACGACAGAAACAAAAACGTAATTGCACCTCAATTGATCCGTACATTTACCGGTCTCAAACAGGGCGAACAGATTGTCAGTGCATCTTTGTCGGGCCAGACGGTTTTTGCAGGAACAAACAAAGGAAACATTTACAAGTTTGACAATGCGGTTGCTGAACGCGTTGATACCCTTCTCGCCCTTTCTGACAACATGTATGACCGAATTTACGATATGAGCGTTGTCGGCGAAGACTTTTACTTCCTCACTCCGGATGCAATCTTCCTTTCGTCTTACGACAAGGGAATTGTTGATAAAAAAGGCTATAACCCGGACAATCATACAAACCTGATTACCTATGGTCAGGACGTAATTTTATGGACACGTGATTCTAAGAAGCCGGTTCAGCTGATGTCGATTGCAGAGGGCAAAACAATCTCTCTGTTTACACCGGAAGGAAACTTAAGTTCTCTTAAGTTGTACGGCGACAATCTGATTGCAATTGAAGGAAACACAACCGTAAACCGTTACGATATTAAAAACAGCAAAAAAGAAGAACTTTACCTCGGCTCAGGAATTCAGGACGCGATTTTATACAACGAAACTGATTTGTATGTTGCAAAAACCTCGGCAACAAATCCGGCCGCTCCATTGATTTATGTAAACACCCGCACAAAGGAGACTGTTCCGCTTTCAATCAACGGAAGCGTTGCATATTCACTTACAATAGATTTGAGCGTAGAAAACGCCGATATCTACGGAATTCTTGCAAGCCCTAAAAAAACCTGCGTATTCTCTTACAGCCCTTCTTCCAAAACGCACAGAACCTTCCTTGACGAAGCCGGCGAAGACGGAGACGCGTTCAACTACCTTTCATATCCTGTTTTATATACAAACATCGGTAAAAACCGTGTACGTTCATACAATTTGATGGGAAAAAGAAATTTTGAATACAAGCGTAGTGCTTCAATGCCGCTGAAGATTGCAAAAAATAATACCCGCCTGGTTGTATTGAACCGAGACGGGTCGATCAGCTGGTATAATCCTGATATGAACGG
>JAILFZ010000034.1 GCA_024697295.1 Treponema sp. | reverse complement strand
GCTGTCAAAATCAAAGATGTTGACTTCGGCAGCTTCCGGAATTGAAGACGGCAAAAATTCCATCGAAGAAGTGTATGCGATTTCGCCGTCCTGAGTTGCGTCGTCGGTTTTTCCGCCATACGAACTTCCGCGGCTGTATTCAAAACCGCATTTTTTTGCAAAGACCGCAGTCTGCCGCTCAAAAATACGCTGCTGCTCCATGATGTCACGCTCATCGCTTTGAACCTGTAAATATGCCTGTCTGTACTTGGCAGAAGTTTTGCTGTATCCCTGGGTTTCCAGAACCTTAAGGTCAATCTGGTCATCATACAAATCATTTTTTAAGGTAGAGATTTTAATTGCGTAACCGTAAAGGGTTTTAAGTTCTTCGTAAAATTCTTTTTCTGCAGTCAATGCCATGTCACGCACGGCGCGTTCGGCCTCTGTCAGCGCGCGTTCTGCCTGGATTTCAGAAAGTTTTGCCTTGTCCCGGCTTGAACCGGTTATTTCTGCGCTTAAACCGACAGAACCGTTGGAAACTGATTTCTGTCCGTCTTCTACAGTTACAGGCACGCTTGCAGTAAGTTCCAGGCCGTTTGCCTTTGGAACGCTCACTGTTGCCTGAGGTTTAACATATATTTTAGTTTTATCCGCACTCGACTGAATCTGCATCTGACCGGTTGATAATTCAACATTGATGCCGTTTTGAATCTTACTTGAATTAAGGGCAATCTGCTTTGACCGGGCGGTAAGAACACTTTTTTGCAGTTCAAGATCGTTTTTGAGATAGCCTGCAAGAAGATTGTCCAGTTTTTGCGCATCTTCTGCAAAAAGAGCGCCTGCCGTAATTAAAAGTGAGAGTAAAATTAAAGCTCTTGATTTTGCGCAAAATTGAATTCTGCGTCTTGTAAAAATCATCATAAAAAAACTATAAACATTTTTTCTTAAAAAGGCTTTAACTTTTGCTTTGTTTTAGATAAGAGTTTTCTAAGAATTGGAGGCCCTGCGCTCAAAATGACAGTCAGATCGGGCACAGAAAGAAATTCTACGCACCAAGACTTGTCAAAACGCTTATATAGTTTGCTCCTGCAGCAAAAGTTCCGATCGAACTTCCAAGTGAGGACAAAACAAACACGAGCAGGACACGCAAAATTCGATTTTTATAAAAAGTTTTAACCGATGAAACATCGTCTATCAAAGTTTCCAGATCACTTACCTTTGGCTTGCAAATGCTTGCCTGCGTAATGCCGGTAAAAATTCCGACCCCGACAAAAGGACAAAGCGATGTAAGCGGTGCCCCGACAACTGCCACAAGAATCGAAAGCGGATGGCCGAGGGCAAGCAAGGTTCCAATGCCGGCAAGAGCGCCGTTCCAGATAACCCATGTTCCAACCATATCCTTGCCTTTTTGCATGCCGCCAAAAACAAAGCCGGCCAGGATTGCACCAATAATAACTGCAGGAATTATCCATCCTGCAATTTTTGCAAATGTCGTCTTTGGTGGAATTTTATCGATATCGCTTGTATCAGCAGAAAGCTTTCCGGAAGCCAGAAGTTCAAGATTTTTTTCTACACCTGGCAAATGGCCTGCTCCCAGCACCGCGAGAACTTTATTGCCCTTTGCAGTCCAGATGTGGCTTGCAAGATAGCGGTCGCGTTCATCAATCAAAACCCGCTTCACAGCCGGCATGTAATCGGAAAGTTCAGACATCATTTTGTCCATTTCGCTGCGGTTTTTGAGGTTTTCAATTTCTGCATCAGAAACTTTTTCTTCCTTGCCAAAAGCGCTGGCTAAAAGCGCCGACAAAAGTTTACATTTACCCCAGAAAGAGTTTTCTGACCATGCGCGGCGCAGTGTCGTCTGAATCGGTCTGTCTACGAGCTCACACGGAATGTTGAGTTCTTTTGCCGTTGCATCTGCGGCACGCATTTCGTCGCCCGGCTTTACACCAACGTTAGAACCCATTCTCTTCTGAAAACTTGACAATACAAGATTTGCCAGCAGCAGAAAGCCCTGCTTCTTTTTGAGAATTTTAATTATATCAAGGTTACGCCAGCTTTCCGGGTCGTTGAGAGATTTATATCTGTCGGCGTCGAGTTCAATTGCAACACAATCCGGCTGTTTTTCGATTATATTCTGTTTTACTTCTTCACAGCTTTCTTTTGAAATATGTGCAGTTCCAATTAAAATGAACTGCCTTCCGTTATATTCTAAAACTTTTTCTGTCTGACTCATTATATACTCTTGTTTATTATTGAATTTCTACTGGACTTTCCACTGGGCCATTCTGTATTCAAAGAACATCGGGCTCTGCATTCCAGCAACTTCAGTATAATATTTATGAGCAAGATTGTCTTTATTTAGCAGTTCATAATATAGTGCAAGATAGTACAAATAACGGCCTTTTTTAGTGCGGTTTGTTTCTTTTGAAACTCCAAGCGCCACTTCAGCATCTCCGCCCTTGTCGTGATACATGCGGATCATTTTGTATTCCATCTTTTTGCGGTCTTCTACAGTGATTTTTTTCATGACAAGTTCCAGGAATTTTCTTGCATCCTGAACTTTATTCTGTTTGTATTGGCAGGCAGCTATCGTCAGAATGTAGGAAAGGCTGTCCGGATTCTGGACTCTTGCCTTCTCAAAGGCGCCCTGGGCTTCTTCCCAGTTGCCCTTGCCCCAGGCAAACATTCCGAGGCTTTCGTATGCGTAATAGTATTTTGGATTTTTTTCTATAACTTTTCTATAATATTCAAGCGCCAGATCCGTGCGGTTTTCTTCATCGTAAAGACCTGCAAGATATGCGTAGCCGAGAAAATAATCAGGTTCGAGGCTGACTGCCTTTTTCCAGGCCTCTTCTGCGCCCTTGTAATCGCCTGCAAAGCGTCTGTAAGTTCCAAGGTCAAAGTAAAAGTCCGTATTTGTCGGATCGTATTTAATGGCCTTTTCAACATATTCAACTGCCTTGCGGTACTGGCTGCTTTCTGCGGCGTACTTTGCCAGGTAAGCATTAGCCTGAGGATTGAG
>JAILFZ010000161.1 GCA_024697295.1 Treponema sp. | reverse complement strand
GCGGTAAAAATATCGAGTTTGCAGAGGGTACCGGCCAGAGTAGTCGTAATTACAACAATTGCATAAACAAAAGCGAATGCAGCAACGTTAAAAACCAGATCCTTTCGTCCGGCCTTTCCATTCAACCGCACGCTGAAAACCCCATGCGGGTGAATCATTCGCATCATTTCGTTTTTTGCCTGTTTACCAAGAATTACCCAGCGTACAAGTTTAAAACCACCGCTAGTTGAACTTGAACAGGCCCCTGTAAAAAACAGTAAAAATATAAAAAATTGCGCCGGTGCAGGCCATGTCAAAAAGTCTGCGCTGGCAAAGCCGGTCGTCGTAATTATGGAAGCCGTCTGAAACGATGCGTATCTCAAAGCCTTAATGAAAGAGTGATAGTGTGGAATCAGGCAGAGGGTTATACAGACAACTATTATAAAAAACAGGCTCAAATATGCCTTTAATTCGCTGTTCTTTTTAACCTCGCTGAATTTTCCGCTCAATACGTAAAAATACATGCTGAAGTTAACGCCTGCAAGGAACATAAATATCGTACAGACAATTTCTACCGCAACTGAATTATAATAAGCTACACTTGCATCATGTGTCGCAAAACCACCGGTTCCGAGGGTTGCAAAGGCGTACGAAACTGCATCTATAAAATCCATTCCGCAGAACAAAAGTGCTATCATCTGGGTTGCAGTCAAACCGATGTACAAAAGCCAGAGGGTCTCCGCCGTACTTGCAATTTTTGGTGTAATCTTACCTTTTTCCGGGCCGCTGCTTTCTGCCTTAATCAAAGCAAATCCGCCTACCCCAAGAAGAGGAAGAAGTGCTACAGTCAGTGCGATAACTCCCATGCCTCCCAGCCAGTGCATCTGGCACCGCCACAGGTTAATGCTTCGTGGAAGTTCATCAATTCCACTCAAAACCGTGGCTCCGGTGGTAGAAAAACCGCTTACGCTTTCAAAAATTGCGTCAATTATGCTTTTAGTTGTTCCCGACAGAATTAATGGAACGCTTCCAAAAATGCTGATTGTAATCCAGGAAATTGCAACGAGGGCAAAAACATTTCTGGTCGAAAGGTTCAATTTGGTTTTGCGGCCGGCAAAGTAACCTGTTGCACCAAGTATAACAGCGATAACCATTGGAATTCCAAACGAACTTACGGCCGCCATTTCACCCAGTGCGAGGGCTGTAACAAGCGGAATTACCATCGAAATTCCAATAATTGAACAAATCAATAAAATAACTCTGATAAAGGTAAAAACAGCCATTTAATTCAACCCGCCCTTATTCAATCGTACCAAATTTTTCCATAACGTGCTGGTTGTCGTCTGCATTTGTAATCAAAACAACCTTGTCCTTTGTTTTGAGGACAGTGTTGCCGTCCGGAATCAAAAATTCTTCCGAACCAACCTTTTTAACCAGCAATACCAGGAATTTTCCGCTTTCGGCAATTTCCTTGAGAGCCTTTCCGTTTACTTCCGCTTCTGCAGAAATTGTAACTTCAAGAATTTCAAGTTCACTGCCATTTACCGTGTGAATTCCTGTAACTGTTTTTCCATACAAATGGCTGATAATACTGTCGACTACCGAGTCACGCAGCGGTACTGCAACTTCAATTCCAATTTTACGGGCAACATCAATAAACTGACCGTTGCTTACAAGGGCGATACTGTTTTTAACGCCGAGGGATTCAATATAAGCGGCCATAACGATATTCATTTCGTGGTTGCTTGTCGCACAGATTACCAGGTCAAATTTATCGATACCCTCTTCCTGGACAAAGCCTTCTTCAGTTACATCTGCCTTAAATACCTTAACATCCTTAAATTTTTCGCTGGCATTTTTTGCATTTGTTTCATTGGAGTCAATAATTACAAAGTCCTGAACTTCTTTTTTCCTTGTTCCAAAAAGCTTGGAAAGCAGGTTTTTTTTAGGTTTTATGAGCTTTTCTGCAACAATCGTTCCAATACGGCCGGCACCAACGAGGGCAATTTTTTTAACAACTTTGAGCTGACTTCCGCAAAGCCCCAGAAATTCAGTCAGATCTGCGCGGTTCATCAGAATACCGATGCACGCACCATCATGAATTATTGTTTCGCCGTTCGGCAGGAAGGTTTCGCCGTTGGATTCGACGTAGGCAATAACCAGTTTTTTGTCAGTAAAATTTCTGATATCTGATATACGGGCCCCGTCAAAAACACTTCCGCGTTCAACAGAGATTCTTACCAGTTCATAATCAGAATCCTCAAATTGAATTGAATCCGTAATTGCACCGCGTTCAACTGCATTTACAATAGCCTGAGCCGCTTCAACGTCCGGATGAACCATATAATCAATTCCGTACAAAGGACGGTGCTTTCCAGAAAAAGTTCCGGCGTGTTTTTCTATAGCCGAAGCCGAGTTTATATAGTATGCGTAATTTCGAACACGGGCAATTTTTAAAAGGTCCGGATAAACTGCATCCACGAGCGAACACGTAATCATGTTTACTTCGTCACTGCTTGTAACACAAATCAAAGCATCAGCTTTATCAATTCCGGCTTCTTCAAGAGTAACCAGATTATTGCCGTCTGCGTTAACTACATCACAGTCCAGGCGGTTTGATGCGTGACGGACTGTTTCTTCATCATTATCAATGAGAACTACATCGTTCTTTCCGTTAATAAGTCTTTTTGCAAGCTGGATTCCTGTAAATCCGGCTCCTACAATAACTACTTTCATACTAAAAATTATATATTGATTTTAAACGAATTTATAGCATTTTTTTTGGTAAAGTTGTATTCTTCAATTAAGCGCATTGACTGTCGTTGATAGCAGTGACGCGGTTTTTTAACAACACAATATAGACACGATCCTGACAGCCATGTCAGAAAGGACGGGTACTATGACACTTACACTGGATGTTGGTAATTCCAACATTGTCGGTGGAATTTTTGACGGCGGCAAGCTGGTGCTTCAGTTCCGGCAGACAACCAGTCAAAATTCATCCTCCGACGAACTTGGCATTTTTCTCCGGTCAGTTTTACGGGAAAATTCAATCGACCCCGGCAAAATCGATTCGGTCGGAATCTGCTCCGTAGTTCCACCAATCAACTACTCCCTCTCAAGTGCAATTCTCAAATACTTTGGTGTCGAACCTTTATTAATTCAATCTGGAATTAAAACTGGCCTTCAATTAAAGTATCCAAACCCAAAAGAAATCGGTGCAGATTTAATCGCAGGCGCCCTTGGAGCAGCAATGCTCGTGCCGGACAAAGATTTAGTCATCGTTGATATGGGTACAGCCACGACAATTACAGCCCTGACCAGAAACAAAGAGTTTCTTGGAGGCGCAATTATGCCCGGCTTAAAAATTTCAATTCAGGCACTTGCAGACGGAACCTCAAAACTTCCAAATGTTGAAATCGCCAGACCTCAAAACGCCTGCGGCAAATCAACCATCGAAGCAATTCAATCTGGAATTTTTTATGGGGCTCTGGGCTCTTTAAAAGAATTAATCTATTACTTTAAAAAAGACGCCCTCAAAAACCCGGATGCATTTGTTATCGCAACCGGCGGCTTTGTAAAAAATTATGAATCTTTTGGTCTTTTTGACAAAATCGTCCCTGAACTCGTACTTCTTGGAATCAAAAAGGCGATCGAATTAAACTCAGCTAAATAAGGAATACCCAAATGAAAAAACATATAAAACTTTTATCAGTGCTCACACTTGCATTTACTCTTCTATCCTGCACTGCAAAAAAAGACAGAAATGTTCTCCGCATGAACATGCTCACAGAACCTGACAGTTTCTTCCCATGGGAATCAGCCGCAACCGACACATCAGCCGTTAACTACAATATTTACGAAGGCTTGATGGGATTCGATTCAACAGGTGCAGTTTTTCCTCTTCTCGCAGAAAGCTACACAATTTCAGAAGACAAACTTTCTTACTCATTCAAAATCCGTCAGGGCGTTACCTTCCACAACGGACAGCCACTCACGGCAGATGATGTTGTATGGACTTACCAGAATCTCGTCGGATTGAACGGATACACCAAACGCAATGATAAACTTCATATCATTGAATCTGTTTCTTCTCCTGACAGCAGCACTGTTGTAATTCAACTTAAAAAACCTGCAGCTGGTTTTATTCTCCTTGCCATCCAGCCAATCCTCAAACAGGGATTTGAATACAGCAGGATCAATGCAAACGGAACAGGACCATACATACTCGACGGCTACGATCTTCATCAGAAGATTACACTCGTTAAAAACAATAACTACTGGAACCCTGAACGCGCCGCAAAAATCCCGACTGTAGAAATCCACATCGTAAGTGACGAAGCTGCTGCCATCAGCGCACTTCAGTCAGGCCAGCTTGATTTGATTCAAAAAGTTACCGCAGGTAACGCAAAATCACTCGCTGATGAATTTAAGGTAATTGGCCGGCCTCAGAACATGGCACAGGTTTTTGCAATGAACACTTCTGTCCCGGCATTGAGCGACCTCAACGTTCGTCTTGCAATCAGCTGTGCTGTTAATAAAAAGGAAGTAATCGACGGTGCCCTGGACGGAGCCGGAGATATTATTTATTCAAACTTCTCTCCTCTTATGTCAGAGTACTACAACGACAAATTAACGGATGTTACTCCTTTCAACCTTCAGAAAGCAAAGGAATACATGAGCAAATCAGCTTATCCGGACGGATTTGCACTTAAAATTACGGTTCCTGCAAGTTACCCTATGCATGTAAATGCTGCACAGATTATCGCTTCCCAGCTTGCCGCTTTGAATATAAAATGTTCCATCGAACCGATTGAATGGGCAACATGGCTCGATCAGGTTTATTCAAAAGCCAACTACGAATCTACCGTAATTGCATTCAGCGGAAAGCTTGACCCTTCAGAAATCCTTATCCGCTACTTCTCTACATACAAAAAGAATTTTACCCGCTTTAACAATGCAGATTATGACAGGGCATTTAGCGCCGCAGAAACAGAAGTTGACCAGGCA
>JAILFZ010000074.1 GCA_024697295.1 Treponema sp. | reverse complement strand
TCATATCCATCACAGCGTGCGAGAACCTTGATGATTGAACCGCTCCTGATATCTTCTGGAGGAACTTCTTCAATCAAAACCCACTTTCCGCGGTATGAGAGGAAAAACCTTGTGTCTTCGGTCAGGTTCTTTCCGGTTTCGCTGTCAAAACTTGTTGTTTTTATTGTAACGTCAGTTTTACGGTTTTTAAGTGAATTTATATTTAAGGTAACAGATTTGGATTCAACCTTAAGGGACTGCCATATAACATACGGACCTGCCGCAATCTTTACACGGTACTTTCCTTCACGAAGATAAACCGGATAAGTCTGGAAGATTTTAGTTTTTGAATTTGCAGAACCTTCTGTTGTTTTTTCGTTGAACACACGGCGGGTTCCGCTCACTTCAGGAATGGACTTCCCGTCATCAACAAAGAAGAATGCCCGCACAGGAAGGTCGCTGTTTACGCTTGAAGTTTTTGGCATCTGCATATTGATGACAACTTCACGATACCAGTAACTCAAAACCGTTTTATGAATATAGCCCTTGTACCACACAAAACCGAAGGCAGCTGCAAAGGACAGGAGGCATGCAATTATGACGGCGACTTTTTTAGCCTTGTTCTGCTTTCGTTCAAAAGCCGGCAGGGCGAGCTGTTTTTTTGAAATAACGCACTGAGCGAGGGCAATGCGGATTTTATGGGTGTTATAGTGAGAAAGGTATTTTTTTACAATTGTGATAACCTTTTCAATCGACTGAAATCTTCTGTCAGGATTTGCGCGGAGCATTTTTTTAATCATGCGGCAAATTACCGGCGGAATGTTTTTGTCAATTCTGCGCGGATTTACATACTTGCCCTTTTTGATTTTTTCGAGAGTTTCAGGATTTAAATTTGACGGGAACGGTTTTGAGCCGGTAAGCATTTCATACAGCATTACACCCATTGAATAAATATCGGCTCTCTTATCGACGCTACGGCTGTCTGTAATCTGTTCAGGCGACATATAGGCGGGAGTTCCAAGAGTAACTCCGCTTTGAGTCAGGTTTCCATCAACCTTTGTAGAAGCATTGTCATTTGAAGACGACAGAGGAAGTTCATCACCACTTTCAGATGAAGCAATACCAAAGTCAGCAAGCTTTACTTCGGCACGTTTTGAAATCAAAATATTTCCGGGCTTGATATCCCGGTGAACAATTCCGCGGGCGTGTGCAAATTTAAGCGACAGACATGCGTCATGGAAAATCAAAAGAGCAAGTTCAGTGCCCAGAGCAACCTGTTTGTCCAGAAGCTGTGCAAGAGAAAGACCGTCTACAAATTCCTCAACGATATAATGGCTCTGGCCTTCGATAAAGTAGTCAAAAAGATGAACAATGTACGGACTCTGCATATCCAGCAGAATCTGGGCTTCCCTCTTAAAGCGCTCCTTAACGGTTGAGTTGTTGCGGATGGTAAGTTTTTTAATGATAACAAGGCGCTTTAAAGACGGATGAACAGCCTTGTAAACGGCTCCCATACCGCCTTTTGCAACGAGAGACATTATTTTGTATTTACCAATAGTTTCAGGAATTTTTTCTGCCATGACAAAGTCCTTAAGTTCAAGTTAAAAATCAGTTTTGTGGAGCTACGTTAATCATACCGGTTTTTGGGTCAAACCTGGTTCCTGGAATAACGAATGCAACATTTTCCTGATCCGGATTATGGATTTGAATATATTTTTTTCTCTGACGGTAAGCATAACTGCCTTTAATCGGACGGTGTCCGCCAATCCAGACAACGTCACGGCAGTTTTTGCCTACGAGATTTTTGATTGATTTAGAAACAGCGCCTGTCACGGCTCCGTCATTTGGAGTCCAGGTCAACCCAAGAACCACATTTGAATTGTTGCGATAGTTGATGATTTTAGTTTTATTCATCACGAAGGCCGGTTCAGCGTGAGAAACGACAAGGTTGTCAAAAACAGCGCACAAAGGAAGGCAGTGTTCAAAACAGCTTAAAAGGTACAAAACAGCATCCCCGTACTTTTCACTCATAAAACGGTAAACCATCTGACCTTCAGCTACCATCTTGTGAAAAGCGTGATTGCCCCTGCCTTCTTCGTTCAGGATGTTTTCGTGGTTTCCTTTTAAAAAATGAAAGTATCTTGGACAGGCAAGTTTTAATGTAATCACCATCTGGAGCAGGTTCAGGTTTTCGAGCATTTCGGAAACCATTTCCGGACAGATTACCTGACCTTTTGCATATGAAAGGTAGGCCTTTTTCCATCTGGCATAGCTCCGAAGTTCACTGTGATACAAATCCCCGACAAAAATTATATAAACAAGCCCCTTTTCAAGAGCCTCAAGAACGGTAAGTTTTTCCGGCCAGCCATCATATTGAATCTGGTAGTCGAGTAAGTGCATCAAAAAGTATCCGCGCGCATGCAAGTCCGGAATAACGATTACAGGTTTATCATCTCCCCTAAAGTCCAAAAGCCCGCCTGCATATTTTTTATCAGATTTTTCTTTTGGACGATAGCCTGAATCTTCATTTTCGAGGAAGGAGACCGCTTTATCAGCCAGTTCAAGCAGAACGTCATGGTCTGGCAATTTTGAGGAATTGAGATAATCGTAAAGCTGCTGCCGTAAATTCAATTAAAACCTACGAGATAACGAGATTGACCGAACCGATGGTAATCTTGTCGCCCGGGTTAAGCTTAACGTACTTGTCATTTGGAAGGCGATGACCGTTAACAAAGGTGCCGTTGGTTGAATTTTCATCTTTGATAAAATAAACATCTTTGATTTTTTGAATCACCGCATGAACACGGCTTGCAAGTTTATTATCAACGACGATATTGCAATCAGGCGACCGTCCGATAGTCATCTTTGCAACGAGATTAATCTTTTTTTTGTTGAACATGAGATACGAAACTTCTCCCGTATCCGCAATCTTTTCCAGATGCCGGCCAACCGGCGAACTGGTAACAATAGTAGTATCCTGCATACATACTATTATATAACAAGAATCGTCTTTGGTGAAGAATAACAGTTAGTTATTTTCATTAACAAACTCCTTATAAACTTCGTGTTAGCGGCGTGCCATGGATGGCACGAATCGCAGTTTTGCCAACGGCAAAATCTGCACGTAATAAAAAGTACACGGAAGTACTTTTTATTACGCCTCCTTTATTTCCATGTTTTCCAGATTTCAGGCTCATAGCCGACAGTTGCGTCAATTTTGCCGTTACGGCAGATTGGTTCGGCAAGAAGAAGAGGATTTTCCAGGAGTTTTTCTTCTTTCTGACTGTCATCAAGATATGCAAAACTTGAATAATTCTTATTCTTTTTGTCAGCCAGAATTTCTACGGCCTCTTCCCTGCTTCCGGTGCGTTTTGCAAGACAGGTAATTATACTTTCAAGTTCGCCGCG
>JAILFZ010000071.1 GCA_024697295.1 Treponema sp. | reverse complement strand
AGCAGTTGAAGAAGCAGTTGAATACGAAATTTTCCGGGGCGAAAAATCCAACGGAACCGGAATGGAGTCGATTGCAACAGTTACCGCAAACCAGACTGCCTATGAAAACTCACTTTTAACGAGTGAGCAGGGAACTGAGTTTTACTATAAAATTGCGGCAAAAAACAGTTACGGAAACTCATCCGCATTGAGTTCAATCGCGATGGGCTACTCGCTCAAAGAAGGTGCTCCGGCCATCGCAGGCAACGTCCGCGTTTTAGACGGAAAGGCAACCAGCAAGAGTCAGCTCGTTATCAGCTGGGACCCGGTTCCTGCGACAAGTGCAACGGCAACAGTTACATATTCTTTATATAAAACAAGTTCGGAAGACTCGGTTTATTCGCTTGTAAAAAACAAACTTACGGGCACGGGCTACACAGATTCCAGCGGCTTAAAGACGGGCGTAATTTATTATTACTATGTTCAGGCGGTAAGTTATGACAGTGCGACACTTGAAACAGTAAAGGGCGCATTCAGCGAATCTAGTGATGATTCATACGGATATCTTTTGAGCCCGCCTGACTCGGTAGAAGTTCTGGACGGAGACACGGATTCAACAGTAAACCTGACATGGACTCCTGCCGTAGGCGCAGATGAAGTTGATTTTACTTACACAGTCTACAGCTCTGACACACAGAACGGAGACTACACAATCCTGCAGAGCGACCTGGCTCCGGCTCTCGGTGCAGACGGACAGTTGACAGCTGCCGTAGAAAAGAAAAACTTTTACAAAATTACAACAAACAATCCCCTCGGAACGGACACGGAAAGCGTGATGAGTGCGGGTGCGGCACCACAGCCGGCAGCTCCTCAAAACGTTGCGGCAAGTAAAACAGCGCTTCTTCCGCGCGAATTTAATGCCAATAAAAACAATGTTTATCCGGTTTTAATCAGCTGGGAAAAGCCTGTCAGCGATGATCCGGCCGGTTATTACGTATACCGTTCAACAAAAACTGACAGCGGATTCAGGAAGTTGAATGAAGAGCCGCTGGTTGAATTTGAATACATCGACGCAAACGAAACTGCAAAGGCCGGAACAGTTTACTATTACAAAGTAGTTTCAATTAACTCGCTCGGCCAGGGCAAAAAAGGCAACGACCCTTCAACGGACACGGCGCGCAATTGTATGGGATACGGGGCGCTTACCCGCGAGCAGTGGTTCCGCGAGTACAATAAAACCTGTAAGGGTTCACAGAAAAAGCTCACCCTGATGCACAAAACTCCGGATACTTCCAAACTCGGAAGTGAAACTATCAACGGCGACATCAGCGGAACCCTGTCTTACAAAGCAGTTCTTGTAAACGGCGGCCTTGGCGGTGCAGAAATTACGATGCACTACGAAAACTACGCCGACTACTACATTGGCGGTGACAGCAGCATGGGCGTTTACTTTCTTCTTACCGGAAACACGGATACAACTTCAAACATGAGTGCAAACGGTAAAATGCACGAAAGCGTAGTTTGTACCGGAATGTACCCTGGAACTGCCGGTTACAACAAGCTCGAAATCAAGGGCGGTGCAGCAGGAGGCGGTTATTACGAAGTTACAACGCGGGACTTAAACTCAAATACAGTCTTGGAAAACGGCGATATCAGCTGGCTTATAGGAGAAGAATAATGAAAGCAAGATCTATTTTTATACCGGTATTTTTTGGTGCAGTTTTAATGCTCTTTTCGTGTTATACACCGTCTCCGCTTTACGGAACCTGGGCTGACAACGACGGAAATAAAATAACTTTTATCAGCGACGGAACCTTTGTTGCAAAAATTACGGACAGCGTAGGAAACACTGTAAATTACGAAGGCGATTATTCTGTAGTTGATAACGTAGTCGTATTTTCAACTTCTTCCGGAACCGTAAATTCGGAATGGGATATCCGCGGTGCAATGCTTTATATCACCTGGACAAGCGGCGGAGTTACCAAAAACCTGACTCTTTATCATACGGGCAAATAAAAGGTGTAAAATGAAAAAGTTAATTACTATTTTAGCAGCACTTTTTTTCCTTGTTGAATTTACATCTGCCGACGAAGCAGTTAAATCCAGATTTGCAGACACATACTTTTTGTTTGACGGCGGTGTTTCTTTTATCCAGGTAAATCGAATTCAAAAACAGACGGAACGCTCAAACTTTTTGTGGCGCGACTGCATGATTGGAGCATATTTTAAAACCCAGACCCGTAATCTGCCGTATGTGGACTTTTTGTTGCGTATTCAAGGCTTTTATCCGTTCTACCACCAGTTCAACGGAATGGAGATGATAAGCAAGCAGACAATTTTGTATGCCTTTGACGGATTTCTGGGACCAACATACCGCAAGGAAATGTACAAATACTTTAACATGAGCCTTACCCCGGGAATTCATTATATGTACCAGCTTAGTGATGAATATCATTACAACTATCTCGGCGCCGGTGTAATCCTTGGAATGGAGTTCCCGGTGCACAAAAGTTTTACCATCCTGCTCGACGGAACCTTTACCTGGGACAGTGCAAACTTTGGAACAAATAAAAATGTTCAGCCGTATGACTACAGCTGGCAGTGGCAGTCTTCTCTCGGAGTCCGATACCACCCAAAACACCCCAATTTTGCATCAAATTAACACACCGACTGTGTAAAAATGACTCATATTTAGCCCAAAACTTTATTGGAATGGACATAAATACTCTCTGACAGTTTTATAAAACTGCAGGGAGTATTTTTTTTGGCACAAAACCGGTATGAATGGTAATTACAATCAGGTCACAGAGAAAAAACGGCAGCTTCCGGGATTTTGTAAAAAGTTGGCACGGTTTTTGCAATATTATTAGTGAAAATTAAGTTCACAGGAGGTATGATATGAACGAACTTTCACTTTTTAACGATTTATTTAACGATTTTGGTTATGATGGATGCCTGATGCCATCAATTAAACTGACAAAGGCGTTCCACACTCCTAGAGTAGATGTCAAAGAAGAAAAAGACAACTACCAGCTGCAAATGGATCTTCCTGGAATGAGCGACAAAGACGTAGATATTGAACTCGACAGGAACGTTCTGACAATCAGTTCCAGAAAAGAAGATAAAAAGGACGAAAAGAAAGAAGAAAAAGACGGTGCAAAGTGGCTCATCCACGAACGCTCAGCAATGCAGTTTACCCGCAGCTTTACTCTGCCGGAAGATGT
>JAILFZ010000063.1 GCA_024697295.1 Treponema sp. | reverse complement strand
GCAAGAGTGTCGCTTTCGCCGGATACTTCGGTCTTGGAAAGCGGCCGGCGGATTCTGACTTTTATAAGTGAGCCCGGCACTGGAATTTGTGCATCCTTTGAAAAATCCAGCCTGCAGTGCAAAAAGTTTTCTGTCACGGCATGAACCACTACCCTGTCCTTAAACACACGCGCATTGTGAACAGTTTCTGTAATTGCATTCAAAACCTGCCCCTGATAAGAATCGATATAGGCTTTTTTGCTTTCTTCGTTGAATTTTTCAAGCGCTTCCATGCGGATCTTTGAAATTGAGTTTGGTACCATCGGACGCATTTTATAGGCTTCCGTGCCAGGACGCGCACTGAACGGAAAGGCGTGCACAAAGGTAAAGCCGCACTCTTTAAGCATGGAAAGTGTAAGTTCAAAATCCTTGTCGCTCTCGCCCGGAAAGCCTGTGATGATATCGCACGCAAGGAAGGGATTTTTCTTTGCCTGTTTGAGAAGCCTGCACGCCTTATAAACGGCTTCAATTTTGTACGGCCTCTTCATTTTTAAAAGCACATCGTCACTTCCGCTTTGAACGGAAATATGAAAGTGGCTTTGAACGCGTTCATTTGCAATAACTTTTGCAAGCCGTTCGTCTACGATTTCAGGATAGAGGCTTGAAATTCGAATATGAATTGAACTTGTATTCTGCAAAATAAGATCAAGCAAATCTGTAAAATCTATGGTTTTACCATTCCATTGTGAACGGTACTGACCGATGTTTACAGTCGTAATTACAACCTCCTTGTGGTTGTCGTTTTCAAGTTTCTGGACGCGCTCGATTACTTCTTTTGCATCAAGGCTTACCGAGTGCCCCCTCGCAAGACGGATTGCGCAGTAAGTGCAGACACAGTTACAGCCGTCCTGAATTTTAAGCGATGGGCGCGAGTGATGGATAAAGTTATCCGGCAAAAGCTTGAACGGAGACTCGATTTTACCCGGAGTTGCAGCTTTATAAATTGAATCAAAGGTTCTGTTCAAAAATGCAGAAAGTTTCTGTGGACTGTCAAATTCCTCATTTTTGATGCGTTCAGGAATTTCACAAAGGCGGCCTTTGTACTGGCCTCCGAGAACGCAGACACGCTCGTCCATTGCAAGCAGCTCCCGGCGGCCGAGCTGGGCATAACAGCCTGTTACTACAACTGCACTTTGAGGGCATTTTGCAAGTAAGAGACGGATAATGCGGCGGGCCTTCTGCTCTGCCTTTGCAGTAACGGTACAGGTATTTATAAAGCAAAGCACGACGTCCTTATCAACGCTGCTTGCGGCAGTCATAGCCTTCATGTCGACGGTAAAACCTGCGTTTACAAAACATGTAGCAAGCCCTTCGCTTTCGACCTGGTTCAACTTACAGCCGAGGGTTTCAAAATGAATTTTTGAATTTGAATTAAACACTAAAAAACCTGCCGTTAT
Source organism: Treponema sp. (assembly GCA_024697295.1). Classification (GTDB taxonomy): domain Bacteria; phylum Spirochaetota; class Spirochaetia; order Treponematales; family Treponemataceae; genus Treponema_D. The sequence continues at coordinate 6,784 of JAILFZ010000063.1, read as the reverse complement.
TCAATAATTAACGGATACTTGAAGAAACGCGTTCTTTACCGCGTGCAGCGTCAGCCTGTGACGGATTAAGCGAAAGAGCCTGATTGTATGCTTCAAGAGCAGAAGCGTAACTACCTGCCATTTCGCGGGCATAACCGCAACGTGTCCACCAGTAGTCTACGAGAGGTTCTGTGTGAACTGCGGCAGTAAAAGAAATGTCAGCATGCTGGTATTTTGCCTGACGGATATAAATTTCGCCCATGTAATAATATGCGTTACCGATACGGCTTCCGTTTGCAGGAACATTTGCAAGGTAGAGCTGAAAAAGTTCCATGGCGGCGGTATTTTTTCCGAGGTAGAATTTAGCTTCGGCCTGAATTTCGATCAGACGTACATCACTTGAATTAACTTTGCGTGCTTCAGTTGAACGCTGTTCAGCTTCCGCATACTGGCGGTTACGGACAAGGCTCCAGCATAAAACACAATATGAATCGATATTCTGCGGATTTTCCGTAATTTCCATTTCACAGATTTTGATGGCTTCAGGATAGTTGCCTGCGCGGTACAAAACAAGGGCGTCTGCTCTCTGTGAATAAGCAGAAACACAAATAAACAAAGTTACTAATGCAGTTAAAAGGGATTTTTTAGATGTCATATTTATTTCCTATTGTGTCATTGTACATTTGCCTGTAAAGCGGGAACCCGGTTCCAGGACAACTTGTTTTGCAGTGATATCACCGCTTACAGAACCTGTGGAAGATACAAAAACAATGTCTCTTCCGATGATATTTCCTTCCACCTTTCCGCGTACAAGAACACGGCTGGCAGTAATTTCTGCGTTAACCAGTGCTTTTAAGTCAATGACAAGGTCGCTTGTTGCATCGATTGTACCGGAAACAGCGCCACGAATCATAAATGGTTTTGTGAATTTAATTTTTCCGTTAAAAGTAATGTCCGGAGCGAGAATAGTATCAAAATCTTCTTCTTCAAGATCGAAAAGGTCTGTGTCTTTTACATCAAACATATATATAATTTATCTTTTTTATACCCTATCCGTCAACAAGGAAAATCAAAGCGGCCTGTTTTTCATTTTTTACTTTTATCCGTATCGTTTATACACTTCTATCTTCATCTTATTTTAGGTATAATGTAATCATGATTTTTCGACGCTCCTGCGTAATTAGTTTTATTGCTTGTGTTTGTCTTGCAGCGCTTTCCTGCGCATCGACCGGAAAGACACAAACCGTTCAACAAAGCGATTCACTAAATTCAACAATTCAAAATGACTCAAGGATAACCCTCGTATTTGCCGGGGACATAATGGCGCATCAAATAAATTATACTGCAGGAAATTTTGCAGAAATCTGGCGCGACATAAAACCAATAGTAAAAAACAGCGACCTTGCATTTGCAAATCTCGAAGCACCGGTCAACGACAAGATGGAATGGAGCACCTACCCTCAGTTCAACATGCATTCTGAGTACGTACATGCTGCGATTGAAGCAGGTTTTAACGTTTTTTCTCTTGCAAACAATCACACAAACGACTGGTACCTCGACGGAATCAGGGCAACGAGACAATTCTTTAATTCAACTAAAGATGTCTGGGCCTGTGGAATAAAAGAAAAGAACGGTTCTCCCCTTACATACCGGCTGATTCAAAAAAATGACTGGAAGATTTTATTTGCCGCAGTTACAGAGATTTTGAACAGGCCTGATTTTGCATCTTACATCGATTACTACCCTCAAAAAAAACACGGCAAACTGGTTGAAGAACTCAAGGCCCTCGCAAAGAACAATCCGCACGACTTATTTGTTTTAAGCGTGCACACCGACGAGGAAGAATACAAAACAACGGTTACAGAAAGCCACAAAAAGTTTTTTAAAACACTTGCCTCAGAATGCGGAATCGACATCATCTGGGCAAACCATCCGCATGTAAGCAAGAAATTTGAAAAGATTGACCTGGAAGACGGGCGCCAGACATTTATTATGTACGCAAACGGAAACACAATCAGCGGACAGCGCACAAAACCTTCCTTCAACAAACAGCCGGACGAGAGGGACTTAACAGGCGACGGACTTTTATTTAAGATTGTATGTTCAAAAAGCAGAAAATTCGATTCAATTGATTCGTATTTTATAACCACATTAATAAAAAGCAACGGTCAGTATGTGATCCGGCTTGTGGACGACGATTTGATTCACAGCCTTGACCGTGCAGGCGTTGACCACTGGAAAAAATATCTTGTTGAACGCCGTAAATTATTCGACAGCTTGAAGGAAAAATCAAAATGGCAATAGATTACAGAAAATTACCGGTTTATGAACAAAAACAGCTTATTCTCGATACACTTGCAAAAAACCAGGTGATTGTCGTTCAGTCACCGACCGGCTCAGGAAAAACAACCCAGATTCCGGTTATTTTACACGAAGCAGGCTACAGTGGGGGCGGAATGATTGCGGTTACCCAGCCGCGCCGTATCGCCGCGCTCAGCGTAAGTGAGTTTATCGCAAAACAGCTGAATACAACTTACCCGGGCCTTGTCGGCTACAAAATGCGTTTTGAAGACAAGACCGACCAGACGACAAAAATCAAAATCATGACAGACGGCATTTTGCTCCAGGAAATGAAGCTTGATCCGTGGCTTTCAAAATATTCAGTTATCATGGTAGACGAAGCCCATGAGCGGAGTTTGAACATCGACTTTGTTCTCGGACTTTTAAAACGCGTTCTGGTAAGCAGGCCGGACTTTAAGGTAATTGTTTCGAGTGCGACTATGAACGCCGAAGCATTCAGCAGATATTTTAACGACTGCCCTATCGTAACGATAGAAACACAAACATTTCCTGTAACAATGGTTTACGATCCGCCGATGATAAAGCCGACTACAACGACAGAAAGCGGCTCAGAAGCACTTCTTGCAAAAATTGAACAGACTGTTGACCGTGTCCTGGACAACAAGGAAGAAGGAGACATCTTAATCTTTTTGCCGGGCGAAAAAATCATCAAGGACTGTGTTGAACGCTTAACCTACGCAAATTTCCATTCAAAAATTCATATAATTCCTTTATACGGACGGCTTCCAAAAGAGGAACAGGAAAAAGTTTTTGACAGCGCACCGTTCGGTAAAAAAAAGGTAGTAATTTCTACAAACATCGCAGAAACCAGCGTTACCATCAACGGAATCACCACCGTCATCGACTCAGGTCTTGCCAAACTCAATTTTTACAATCCTAAGACCTTTACATCGAGCCTGATTGAAAGCCCGGTCAGCCGGGCAAGCTGTAACCAGCGCCGCGGACGAGCCGGACGCACCTGCCCTGGAACCTGTTACCGCCTCTACAGCCGCTCAGATTTTAACATGCGCCCCGAATTCACGACAGAAGAAATATTCCGCACGGACCTGAGCGAAGTACTTCTTCGCATGGCAGAACTTGGAATTACGGACTTTGAAGGATTCGATTTTATCTCAAAGCCTGAACACAATAATATCGTAGGGGCAATCGAAACGCTCCAGATGCTCAGGGCGCTCAATCCTGACAGAACACTTTCTCCAATCGGAAAGCTCATGGTTGAATTTCCGCTGGAGCCGCGCGTAAGCCGCATTCTTGTAGAAAGCATCCTGCACTATCCTGACGTTCTTGAAGAAGTTGTAATTGCAACTGCCTTCTTAAGCACCCAGTCTCCTTTTGTTCTTCCTCCGGGACAGGAAATGGACGCACGCGCTGCCCATCACGCATTCCGCGATATGCAGGGCGACTTTGTTTCTTATGTAAAACTGTTCAGACGATATCAGTCGATGGAAAACCAGAGCCGTTTTTGTCAGAACAACTTTCTTGACGAAAAGGTAATGACAGAAATCAGCAGCATCAAAAAACAGCTGGAAGAAGAAATCAACGGACTTGGAATTCCAATCACCAGCGGCGGCAACATGGATAATTATCTTTGCTGTATCGCAGCGGGAATGATTCAATTTGTGTGTATCAGAGACGGTAAGGAAAATTACAGAAGTCTTACCCAGGAACACATTTCAATTCACCCGGGAAGCGGAATGTTCCGTAATGCCCCGCTTTTTATCGTGGCAGGCGAAATCGTACGTACAAGCCGCATGTTTGCAATGAGCGTAAGCCCCTTAACCAAAGCCCTGTTGAATAAAATCGACCCGGCTCTCGAAAAGGAACTTATCAGGGCACGCGGTGAAGGCGGAAAAAGTCTTACCGGTAATCTTGAATACAAGGGCAGTACATTTAAAAACCTTAAGAGCAAGGTCGGCCGCGATGACAGACGCTTTGGCGGAAAACTCGAAAAATCAAAAGATGAAAACGTGCTTTCGCTCGGCGGAGAATTATTTGACATTATCAAAGTCAAAGGCAAAAAGACTGCGGTTCTTCCGGTGGACAGATTCAAAGAAGCGCTCAAACGCGAAAAGGATACAAACAAGCTTGCAGTCGCTGCAGCTTTGCGCGGAAAACTGATTATCAAGGGCGGCACACTTCTTGAGGGCGAAAAAATTGAACTCATAATGAAGGTTGTCCAGAACATAAATATCACGCCGGTTGGAGAAAAGGACTGGCCGCGCGGCATGAACGTTAAGATTGGAAGCGAAGAAGAAAACAAAACTCTGATTGACAGCCTCCAGTATGTTTTGCGCGCAACAATTGCAAAGAGCCGTACCCGCGAATTTGGTTTTATCACACTATTTACAGACGGAAAGACAACCTATTGGTTCAAGGTGAGCCGCGGCTTTACAACAGCGCTCAACGAAAGCCTATCGAGCCTTGAAACTTTAATTGACGAAACAAACACACTGCTTTCAAAGGCACAGAAGGCAAAGGTAAATATGCTTTACCGCACACTCAACGGAATGTACGAGTAATTATCAAAATTATTTTGCGTTTGAGCTTTCTTGTTTTGAATCAGGCTTTTTTATTGCCTTCGTCTTTGCTTCTTTTTTAGCCTCTTCTTCTTCGCGAATTTTTTCGGCTTCTTTTACAGCGTTATCGTCACTTCCGAGGATGCGTTCTGCCTTTTTGGCATTGGCATTTTTTTTGCCAGTATCCTTTGCAGCACTGATAACCAGATCACGAACGTCCTGTGTTACATCGGAGTAACGGCCTTTTGAATAAATATCAAGACCGGTTCCCTGGGTAGAAGTATCTTTGGATTGTATATACTCACGGCAGACCGGGGCAAATTCATCACGCTTGTATTTTGCAAACTCTTTTCCAAGAGCATAGCGCAGTGACTTTCTGCGGTCGTCTTTGAGGGTTTCCCGTGCAAGCGCAATAATTTCATCTGTTCCCGCATTGTTGAATTCAAGTAAGGCTGCAGCGGCACGGCTTTTTGGAGTGTCGGCAACTTTTTTGTCTGTAATCTGCTTTACTAAAAATTCGTTTCCTTCTTCCGTGTTGAGTTCTGCAATGGCAGGAAAACACTTCTTTTTTACAGAGTCTTCCTTGTCTTTCTGAAGGCGGTAAATCATATAGGGAACGGCTTCCTGATAACCGTTTGCCCTGCACGCTTCAATTGCTTCAAGACGTACAGAAACGTGAGTATCACGCACCGCCTGAATTACAAGATTTTTTGCTTCTTCATCATCCTTAAAATGAGCAAGGCCCTTGATTACGTAGGCGCGGAGTTTCGGGTCCTGGTCTTCGTAGAGTTTTACAAGAACAGGAACGGCTTCTTTCTTTTCCATCGCACCTATGGATTCGGCACTGTACATACGGATAAAGGTGTTTTCATCTTCGTCTTCTGCAAGTTCAACAAGTTTGTCGTAAGTTTCAAGCGCCTTGATTTTACCGAGCACTTTTACAAGCTGTTGTTTTTGTCCGACAGACAAATCTTCACGGTCAATATATTCGCTCAAATAAAGGGCTTCTTTTGGACCGCCTATTTCGCCTATTGTGGTGAGGGCTCCGTTAAAATAATCTTCTTCTTCGTTTTCTATTAAAGTAAGGACTGCAGGAATGGCCTGTTTTGTCTTAACTGCCTGTACGTATCTAAAAACTGCATTTACTGTTGAATTCTTTTCTTCGTAAGGGTCGTTTAAAACCATAACCGCATAGTCTTCAAGACACGGATCCTTGAGTTTAGTAAAGTATTCGAGGATTTTTTCGCGTACAGAAGGATTTTTTGTTTCCTGGAACAAATCGTAAACATCATCAACAAAACGTACGTCTTCGTCTTTTACAAGTTTGTCGATAACTTCATAAATGTCATCTTCCATTCCGTATTTGAGGGTTTCGCTGTTTTCTTTGCGGCCGTCTTTATCATTTGCATCGAGTTCTGCGATTTTGTCCTTGTCCTGCTCTTTGGGTCTTTTAGCTTCAGGAACATCGCTTACTCTGGGCTTATGAAGTTCATCACTGTCAAAAAAATCAACCGGCTCTGAAGATGTAGCGGCAGATGCAGATTTTTCAACCTGCGGCTCTGAAGAAGCAGCCTCAGATTGCTGAGAATATGAATTCATTAAAAAGAAGGATAAAAGTGAACAAAAAACAATCAGCTTTTTCATACTATGTTACCTCCCCGATAGCGCTTTAAAAAGTTTGCCCTATACTCTTCAAACCTGTTTTCGTCGATTGCGTTACGGATTTCTGCCATCATATTATGCAAAAAATAAAGATTGTGGTAACTTGCAAGCGTACTGCTCAAAATTTCCTGACTCTTAAAAAGATGACGGAGATAAGCGCGGCTGTAAGTCCGGCAAACCTTACAGTTACATTCTCGGTCAACCGGGCTAAAATCTTTTGCAAAGCGTTCCTGTTTTATTGAAAGGTTACCATCGCGGGTAAAATA
>JAILFZ010000061.1 GCA_024697295.1 Treponema sp. | reverse complement strand
GTCAGGGTCATTGTATTTTGCGTCGTAATCGTAAAAGTCGTGTTTTGGTGCGATTTCGCCGGGACCGTAGGCAGTAAGTTTTTCTTCTTTTACTGAATTATCATCGATTGTCGGGTTTCCTGTAACTGAACACTCGATTTCCCGGGCGTTAACTGCCTTTTCAATCAGGATTTTGTCATCCCAGTTAAAGGCTTCCATAATTGCGCCGTTCAAGTGCTGTAAATCCGGTGCGAGAGAAGCCCCGTCACTTGAACCTGCAGAACATGGTTTTACAAAAAGCGGAAAGCCCAGTTCCTTCTGGGCCTGTTCAAGAATTTCATCATAGCGCTTCCAGTCTGCAAGATCGCTTCTTCTGACGCAGATTCCGGGAACTACAGGAATGCCTGCCTGTGCGAGGGCCACCTTTGTCTTTTCCTTGTCCATTGTGATTGCGCTTCCGAGAGTTGTACAGCCGACATAAGGAACGTCTACCATTTCAAAAAGACCCTGGATTGTTCCGTCTTCGCCGAATGGTCCGTGCAGAACAGGAAAAACTACATCGGCGCCGATATAGTCGTTTCCAACGCGGAAGGTTCTTGTGGTTCCGCCGCATGGCACTACGCTGACTTCTTTTGTTGAATCAGCAGTGATTTTGAACGAAGCTTTGCTGTCGCCCTTGATCCGGTCAAATTCGGACTGAGGCTGCAAAAACCAGTGTCCGTCCTTGTCGATGGCGATTAATGTTACTTTGTGTGCTGAATCTATATTTCGTGCAACGGCAGCGGCCGATACGAGTGAAATTTCATGTTCTCCGGACTTTCCGCCGTAGATGATTGTTACGTTCATATTATCCCCTTATTTGTAACCGAGTTCTGCCAATGCCTTGAGCGCTTCCGTCTGTTCGTCGTAAGGCATTACCCTGTCTTTGTAAATGATGCTGTTTTCGTGGGCCTTTCCAAGCAGAAGGACGATGTCGTTTTTGCCTGCCATCTTAAAGGCCTGTCTGATTGCTGTCGGACGGTCCGGTGTAATGAACAGATCTCTGTCCATAACCTTGCCTTCTTTTTCTGCTCCAACTGCAATCATCTTTAAAAGTTCTACGCTGTCTTCGCCGCGAGGGTCTTCATCTGTAAGAATTATGACGTCGCAGAATTTTGCTGCAATCTGTCCCTGGAGCGGACGCTTTTTAAGGTCACGTTCACCGCCGCTTCCAAAAAGCGCAATCATTTTGCCTGCACAGCGTCTCCTGAGTGGAGGAAAGATTGTTTCAAAACTGGAAGGTGTATGTGCGTAGTCGATTATAAGTTCAAACGGCTGTCCCTTGTCTACAACGGTCATACGCCCCTTTACAGGTACGAGTTGTGGCACAAGGCCGGCAACTTTTTCTATGTCCGTGTTTGTAAGGCGGCTTACGGCTTCGATTGCTGCCATAAGGTTGTATGTATTGAATGCGCCAGGCAGACTTGAGCGTACATGAAATACCTTTGGCGGCAGCGGTTTTGCGTGTTTGTCGATTACGCTTGGTTCGCTCATGTCAAAGGTAAGTCCAAATCTTGCACTTGCAATGTTGCGTCCGAGCAAAACCGGGATTTCGTCAGGAATTTTTGGAAGGGCGGTTGCATCGGCTCCTTCGGCGGCTGCCTTTCCGGCCTTGCCTTCAGTGGTAAAGCCGAGTACAGGCTGTTTTGTTGCCTTTATAAAATAAGTTGCGCTCGGGTCTTCGAGGTTTACGATTCCAAATGAAGGAATTTTTACTGACTTTCCGTTGATGAGTTTTGTGTGGTCATGTTCATCAAGTTTTCTGAAAAGGTTTGCCTTGTCATCACGGTACTGTTCAAAAGTTTTATGGAATTCAAGATGCTCGAGGGTTACATTCATAAAGATGCCGGCATCAAAGAAAATGTTTCCGGTTCTGTTGAGTTTTGGAGAAAGCCCGTGGCTTGAAGTTTCGATAACAGCGTATTCACAGCCGTTCTGGAGCATCTCATATAACTGGCGCTGGATAATTGTTGCTTCCGGAGTTGTCTGGTGCTGCGGGTTTGCAATTGCCTCTTGTCCGAGAGAGTACTGCACAGTCGAAATAAAACCGGCCTTATGACCTGAAAGTTTTAAAAGCTGCCAGATGAAGGAAACTGTAGAAGACTTTCCTTCTGTTCCTGTAACGCCGATGATTCCCATCTTTTTTGAAGGTTCATCGTAGAACTTTGCCGAAAGCGGTGCCATTACATGGCGTGAGTCGTTTACCTTGATAAAGGCGATTTTATCAGGATCTATTGAATTTGTGGTTTTAGTGAATTCAAGAGCTTCACTTATTGAATTTTGAATTGTTGAATCAAAACTGTCCTGAAAAACTACTGCAACTGCACCATTTTTAATTGCCTGAGCGATAAAAACATTGCCTGTGGTGTGAGTGCCGGGAAGAGCAAAAAACAAACATCCGCTTTTTACATCCCGGCTGTCAAAAACAAGATTTGAAACTTTTACATCCTGCGCAGAAAAATCAGTCGGAGTAGAACCGTCTTTTTTTACAAATGTATATTCAATTGAATCGATAAATTCGGATAAAGCTCTTGTCATAATAATATAATAATATCGTTATGAGCGTTTGTTTTCAACAGAGAAAGACATTCCGGGCCGCCGCCTTTGGTCATGCCAGATGTCAGATTCGTGGGCTTAATATGGTATCTTCCGCAATTTATTCCGGTATATAGCGTGCGCGGTTTTTGTCGGTTTCAAAGACGTCTACGGCGCAGATACGTGCATCTTTCTTGCCTGAAAGGTCGTAACCCTTTTTAAGAAGATTGTCGAGAAGGCGGGAGTAAATCCACATTGCGATTCTTTCGGCGCTCGGATTCTGGTCAAATTCCGGGAGGTCGTTGAGATTGGTGTGGTCGATTTTTGCAAGAACTTCTTTGAGGGCTTTTTTGAGATAAGTAAAGTCTAAAAGCATTCCGCCCTCGTCGAGTTTACTGCCGCGCACATGGACATAAACCCTGTAGTTGTGTCCGTGCAGGTTTTCGCACTTGCCATGGTAGTCACGCAAAAAGTGAGCGGCTGCAAAATCATCTTCTACACGAACTTCAAACATTATTTTTCCTCCGCAATTTCTGCTTCCAGAGCGGCTGTAGCTTCTTTTTTGGCATCGTATTCGCCAATCCAGCGGATAACAGGATCGCGCCAGTCGTCTGCGGCATAACCTTCGAGCAAAAAGCGTTCGTACATAAACGAAATGTGTTCTTTGATGGCATCCCTGTCTTTTGGTGCGACAGTCGGTGCCGAAAGGAACATGTCGTTGATAAAGTTTGTTGCGTCGTTTGGAGTAAAGAGCGTCGGATAGAGTTTTGTAATCATATACAATGCGGCAGGAATGCAGTTTACGCTGTGCTGTTTTACATACAAAACTGATTCTGCGATTGCAATTGCGTCGTTATACAATTCTGTGTTTTTCTGAAAACATTCTGCCTCGCTGAATCCAAGTTCCTTGAACTTTGCCTTGTAGAAAGAAAAACAGTAAACAATAATTGCAATATGAAGGCTTGGTACGCACAAAAGATGCGGATCCCACGCGTGAATTATGCGGAAGTGAAAGTTATCCTTGTAGTCAGGACGTTCCATTGTGCTCAGGGTATTGCGGTACATTCTGCCGGCTTCGCGGTAGATATTAGTAAGCTGCCCGAACCATTCGTTGCAGGTTTTTGCTGCCTTGTGTCCGCCAAAACGTTTGATAAGCATGGAAAGTGGTCTCAAAAAGAGATTTACAAAGTCCATGTATGTATCTACCTTTTCTGGAGTGAACGGAATTTTTTTATCAAGCGGGTGGTCAACTTTTACCACAGGAATTTTGTAAATTCCCCACTTTTGGAAGAACTGTGTTCCGAGGTAGTTTTTGATTACGGTAAAGAGAAATCTGTATGCCGTAGGAATTGTGCTCGGCCGGCCAAGTACATTCAAATAAACGCGGGCAATAGAAAACGATCTGATAGGTCTTGCTGCAATTTTCTGTTCGCGGTTTTCTTTTCTTGTAAGTTTATCTGCCATTAAATATTTCCTTTGCGATTGCTACAGACTGCATTGCATCTTTTGAGTAATAATCTGCACCAATCTCAGTTGCATAATCTGCCGTAAGCACGGCACCACCTACCATTACTTTACATGATTTTCCATTTTGTTTCAAAGCTTTATGCAACTCAATAATGGTTTGTTCCATATTTGTTACAGTTGTGGTCATAAGCGCGCTCAAACCGACAAGCTGAATGTCATTTTTTATAACTGTATCAATAATTTTTTCGGCAGGAACGTTTTTTCCAAGGTCGATTACAGTGTAGCCGTAGTTTTCGAGCATGGCTTTTACGATGTTTTTGCCGATGTCGTGAATGTCACCAAAGACTGTTGCAATTACGATTGTGCCTTTTGACTCCGGCTGGTTTCCGCTTGATTTGAGGAAGGCCTTGATAACGTCGAAGGCGTTACTTACGGTGTCTGCGCTCAAAAGGAGTTGAGGCAGGAATTTGATTCCTTTTTCAAAGTCCTTTCCGACAACATCGAGGGCCGGGACAATACAGCGGTCGATAATGCTTACAGGTTCCATTCCGCTGTCGAGGAGTTTCTGTGTTGAATCCGGACTCAAGTCCTTAAAGCCTTTGCAGATTATATCAATGAGTTCCTTTTCACCGCCGGTCAAATCTTTCGGAAGGCTTGCGTATTCCATCTGCGGTGCAGCGGCCTTTTTTACCTGACTCCCGGGGGTGCCAGAAGCACCAACTCCTGCAATCTGGTCTGCACTTACTCCGTAGAGCGGGGCAGTGGTTCCATTGTATTTTTCGATATAAGAAAGACAGTTGGCGTCAAAGCCCTGCAGAGCGCGGTAACCGTAATAGCTTTCGAGCATAGCGTCGCTCAGCGGGTTGATGATGCAGGCATCGAGTCCTGTATAAAGCGCCATTGCAAAAAATCGGCTGTTGATAATGTCACGGCGTGGAAGTCCAAAGCTGATGTTTGAAACACCGAGTATAAACTTTAAGCCCTGCTTTCCGTACTTCTTTTTTAAGATGCTGATTGCGCGGCAGGTTTCGAGCGCTTCTTTTTGCTGTGAACTTACTGTGAGGGTTAAAGTATCGATTACGATGTCACGGACAGGAATTTTGTATTTTGCGGCTTCTTTGATGATTTTTTCTGCTACCTTTACCCGTCCTTCGGCAGTCGGCGCGATTCCGTTTTCGTCGATACACAGGGCTACGAGAGTGCCGCCGTAATGTGCGACGAGAGGAAAGATTTTGTCCATAACTTCCTGACGGCCGTTTACGGAATTGATGAGAGCCTTGCCGTTGTAGTAGCGCAATGCCTTTTCAATTACCGGACCTTCGGATGAGTCAATCTGGAGCGGAGTGTTGAATGCGTCCTGAATTGTGCGTACTGCATCCACCATTGTCTGTGCTTCGTCAATTCCGGGCAAACCGACATTTACGTCGAGAATCTGTGCGCCCGCATTAATCTGGCTTTCTGCTTCTGCAAGGACAAAGTTCATGTCGTGGCTCTGGAGGGCAGCCTTTACCTTCTTTTTTCCAGTCGGGTTGATTCTTTCTCCGACAATCATCGGACCGGCCCAGCCGCCAATCTGAACGGTTTTATTGTATGAGCAGATTAAGGTTGAATCTGCATCTTTGACTTTTTCTTTGAGAGATTTAGGACTTATTTTTTCGTCCCTGGTGGATTCAACAAGTGCCTTAATGTGAGCAGGTGTTGTTCCACAGCATCCGCCAAGGAGGGCAGCTCCCGCACGGCGGTTTTTAACCTGGCTTGCGGCAAATTTTTCAGGCTTTACAAGGAATACAGCCTTTCCGTTTTTAACTACCGGTAATCCTGCATTCGGCTGCACAAGTACAGGCGTGTGGGAATATTTACAGAACTGACGGGTCAACTCTTCGCCTTCGGCAAGGTCACCGCCGCAGTTAAAGCCGAGGACATCTACGTGTAAAGATTCAAGATAGGTAACACAGGTCTGAACGTCAGCACCGGTTAAAGTGCGGAGGTTTTTCTGAAATGTCATTGTTGCGACAATCGGAAGTTTTGTGTTTTCCTGAACAGCAAGAACTGCCGCTTTAACTTCGTGCAGATCACTCATTGTTTCGATGATTGCAAGGTCGGCGCCTGCTTTTTCTGCGATAATTGCCGCTTCCTTATAATTTTCGTAGGCCTGGTCAAAGGTCAGGTCTCCCATCGGTTCGAGGAGGCGTCCGATCTGGCTAGTGTCCCAACTCGAAAAATGAGGACCTTTGTTTCCGGCCTTTTCTGCTTCTTCGATTGTATCGTTGAGAAGATGGATTTCTTTTGTCAGGTATTCTTCTACAGAATATCTGCCTTCGCTGGTTTTGAGCGGCAGTGCGCCGAATGTATTTGCGGTGATTACGTTTGCACCGGCGTCGAGATACATTCTGTGGATTTTTTTAATTACCTCAGGATGTTCTATCGAAACGTCTTCAGGAATATTGTAGTCGTTAATGCCTTCGGCCTGGATCATAGTACCCATACCGCCGTCAAAATAAACCGGCTTTCCGGAGGCTGTCTGTTCTTTTAAGAAACTTCTAAAATCGCGCTTCATCTTTTATTTGTTTACAGCTCTTACAATTGAATCAATATTTTTCATAATTGCTTCTGCAATCTGAGGCTTGTTCATTGTGTAAATATGGATTCCGCGGATACCGTTGGAAATCAAATCAATAATCTGGTCTGTTGCGTAGGCAATTCCGGCCTGCATCATTGCGTCATTGTCATTTCTGAATCTGTCGCAGATTGCAAGAAGTTTGCGTGGAACGTAAGCGTTTGACAGATCAATCATTCGGCTTACCTGGCTTGAACTTGTAATCGGCATAATTCCGGCAAGAACCGGAACGTGGATTCCAGCCGACTGAAGCCTGTACAAAAATGAATAGAGCATATCGTTGTCAAAGAACATCTGTGTTGTCAAAAAGTCAGCGCCGGTTTCAACCTTGAATTTAAGATTGTCGATGTCACTGTCTCGGTTTGAACTTTCAGGATGTCCTTCAGGATAACAGGCTCCGCCGACACAAAAACCTTCTTCCTTTAAAAGCGGAACAAGGTCGGAGGCGTGGTAAAGTCCTGACGGAAAGAGATTTTCTCCGTCGACTGCGTCTTTTGGCAAATCTCCGCGCAGGGCGAGAACGTTGTGAATTCCTTTTGCCTTTAAATCAGCGCAAATGTTTTTGAGTTCTTCCTTTGTAAGGCGTATGCAGGTAAGGTGTGCAAGTGCTGTAGTTCCGCAGGATTCAATTACAGATGCAATGTTGGATGTATTGGAACGTGTTGATCCTCCGGCGCCGTATGTGATGCTCATAAAATCCGGATTTAATCTGCTCAATTGAATTGCGGTATTTTTTACTGAGTCAAAAGCGTCCTGCTTTTTTGGAGGAAACACCTCAAATGAAATTGTTACCTTTTTAGAATTAAGAATATCGCTGATTTTCATATGGACATAATAGCAAAACTGCGCCCGTTTTGCCTAGTTATTTCATAGTTTTTAATCTTCATTGAGACCGCGAAGCAGGGCTTCATCAAGCTTGATGTGGAGGTTCTTTTCGTTTGTCGGAAGAACAAGCCCCTTAGGTCCGTTCTTTGCACGTCGCAGGTGTTTGACCTGTGTATAATACAAATCCGCCTGACCGTTTTTGCGCGCCTTTGAATGATAAACTGCCAGGTTTCCGGCAATCAGCATTATGTCGAGCGGAATGGTCTTACCCGCACGGAATTTGATAAATACGTAACCGCCTGCATAATCCCTCGTGTGGAACCACATGTCGCCGCCTTTAACATAATGGCGTAAAAGTTCATCGTTTTCGCCGGCGTCGCGTCCGACAAAAATTGTCCAGCCCTTTACCTGGTACATGAGTCCGGGGCGTTCTTCCTTTTCCTGCTGGCGCGGTTTTTGTGCCTTACGAAGCACCTGTTCAAGTTTTACAGGATTTTTTTCTGCCAGAAGGTTCTGGTACTGCTGTTCAAGTTTTGCAAGTTCGTTTTGTGTCTGTTGAATGTCAAATTCGAGCTGGGCAAGGCCTGAAGTCTGCTTTTTATAGGTCTCGTAATAATCGGCCGCGTTCTGCTGGGCGCTCTTTTTGGGATCGATTTTTATCTGGACGGTTTTTCCATTTTCGTAATCACTGCATTCAAGGAATTTTGCACCGTCATGAATTAAATTTGCGTAACTTAAAATCAGGTCTCCCTGATGCTTCCACTGTTCTGCATTCTGGAACTGACTGCGTTTTTCAGAAAGCCTTTCCATTGCCCCTTCAAGTTTTGACTTATGGACTTGATACCACTTTCCGGCCTGTTCAAGAAGGCTTTCGAGGGAGTTTTTGGAAGAGTTTGATGAATAAAACCTGTCGACCTTTTCGTTAAAACTTCCTTCAAATTCATCAAATGACCGTACCGGAAACTTCTGGAGAATAGATTTTTCGGACTGGTCTGATGTGCCTGTGTCCGTTGAACCTGCCGGACCGGTGACTGCTGTGGTGCCCGTGTCTGTCGAGCCGGGGGCGTCCTTGGGGAGGACCAGGACTTCGCCGGTCTTTTCGCCCTTAGCCGGTCTCCTGTAAAAACTGTCGAGAATCACATTGTCTTTGCCGCACAAAAAGATGTTTCCGGCGTTGGACCAGAGGCGGATAAAAAGAGAATATTCTTCATCAGATTCTTCCTGTGGAGCGGCCTTTTTTTTGCCTGCAAATTTTTCGTTTGCGGCCGGCATGATAAAAACCGGTGCCGGCTTTAACAGTTTTAATTCAATAATTCTGTCGTGTCCTAACTGGCGGCATTCTGTGATTCGGGAACCCTTTATTCTGGAACG
>JAILFZ010000148.1 GCA_024697295.1 Treponema sp. | reverse complement strand
TCGCTCATCTGGTTGCTTACAGGAATTGTTGTCCATTTGCCGCGGATTAAAACGAGATCCGAGTATTCGCGGACATCCCGCTTAACAAATTCAATTAAAAAGGCCTTCATGTAGTTGAGGGCACGGGCATAATCGAATTTTCCGAGGTTGCGTTTTTCGTACGTTGAACTGTTCTGTTCTGTGTAATTTTTAAGAATTACAACTGCATTTGTATTAAAAATCTGTACCAGAAGGCTGTCGATTCTTGAATTTTTCTGGTCGTTTTCGAGCTTGCGCAAAGTCTGTGAAGTCTGGTTTTTGATTGATTCAAGGAAAGGCTCAACTACGTGTTCCTGTTTGAGGGCAACATCTGTTGCGTATGAAGGATCCTTTGTAATGAGCTGGATTATCATGTCAAAGACCCTGTTGTCCCGCATCTGCCTGAATTTACTAACGAGTTTATTCCACTGACCAGGTTTTACTGGTTCTACACCTTTTGTCGTTTTGAATAAAGCCATAAGGTCTGACCAGTCGTCATCAAGCGGAAGGCTGTACACGATTGAAAGAAAGTCTTTTAAGTCGTCTGCAACATATGCTGCATCAATGGGTTCAAGTTTTGGAGAACGGTTAAAATCGCCTTCTTTAATGCTTGAATCAAATTTTTTGAGCATAAAGTAGTAGTCGTAAAGACAGAGTGCTTTAAAGCCCAGGAGTTTTGTATAAAGGGCGTCAGTCTTTGTGATTTTGTCCATGTCGAATTCTGACATGTATGCATCTGTATCTGCTTTGATTTTTGCCTTTAACTGATCAAAAGGCATACTTTTTGATGCCATCATGATTGATTCTTCTGTGAGGCTTTCTGAAATCTGTTTCTGGTTTTCGCTCTGGCATGCATCTATTACTATATTTTTGTAGTAGTTAGGATTTGGCTGCCCCTGAAAAAACACCTGTGCCTGAGACAAAAGTTTATATGTGTCGTAAAAGAATTTTCCAAATGCAGGAAGAATCTGGTCTGAACTTTGTTTGTAAAATTTGTAACCTGTGCGCGAGAGGTTTTTTGATATTGCTTTGAGTAATCGTCGTTTTTCTGCTTCCTGATCGTTACCGCTGAAGAGAGATGAAAATAGTCGCTGGAAAAATGACAGTCCAGTAGAATTTGCCATAGTTTAAATATGAACAAATATAACAGAATTGTCAAGTTTTATATGGCTGTATCATAAAAACTTTAATTCAGAAAAACAATTTGACAAAATCCGTAAATTTGTTGATTATTTTATCCAAAAAGTTGAAATCTGCCGTAATCCGTGTAATAATTATATTAATGTTATAAAACAGTGTGTTAATACTTTTCTTTTTGAAAAGTGTTTTACATATGCCAACGACATTGGTGAGAGGTTTATTTAAAAAACGTTGAATGGTATAAGAGTTTTAGTGTGTTTGCTCTGACGCCTTCCAAGACCCAGTGATAGAAATATCATATGGGTCTTTTTTTTGAATATCCAATATCTCAAAACGATTTTCTGTGATGATGATATTTTATATGAATTTTCCACTAATGTTATTTTAGTTATTCATTATTTTTGGTATAACTTTATATGGAGGTTTATCCAGTTATGATAAAAAAACTTTTAGCAACAGCATCGGCTTTGTTAAGCGTGTCTGTATTGGCAGCTTATAATCCGCCTGCAGGAGGCCAGAATTTTCTCCGCCTCACTGAACCACAGCTTCTGAGCGGAGCCTCTTCGTCAGCTGGAGGCGCAATTTTCAACGTAACTCCGGCTTCGGTAGTTAACAATCCTGCTCTTACTGCTTTTGAACAGCGTATTGTTCTTGATGTTGCAGGAACCATGCTTTTTGACAGTTCTGATTCAAATGAATCTGTAGGCGGCGCAACTCAGGCCGGTATCCTTTTTCCTTCAAGATGGGGCGTTTCTTCTTTCCTCTTGCAGGGCGTATGGGTTCCGTTTGACCGCATGCAGGTTGGAAATAATATTCACTTTAATGCTTGCTTTGCAAAGGATGTTACAGACAAACTTGCAATCGGTATGAGCGGCAATGCAGGTTTTTTCTACGGCTATGATTCGGACTGGCTCGCCGCTGTAGACATGGGTGCCCTTTATGTATTCGGGGACCTTGCGTTTATGCAGAATGTCCGTTTTTCTGCAGCTCTTCTTAACCTTGGTAAAATGTACGGCGATACGACAAACCACGGCATCAAGGGCTTGGATGCAACTGACTGGCCTGCACTTGCAACCCCAAAAGCAGGTGTTGCAGCAACATTGTTCAACAACAAAAAACTTGAAATCGGTGCTTCTGTAGATATCAGTGCTCCCGGATTCCAGAACTTTGTTCTGGACGCAGGTGTTCAGCTCGTATTTGGTGGTATCGTGAATGTAGCTTCCGGCTGGGAATATGACGCAAGAGAGTATTCGGAAGGAGCAAAAAACGTTATGCCAAGTGTTGGCGTAAGCTGTAAGTTTATGTTCAATTCAAAAGACGGTTCATTCCTTACAAACAAGGGATGGCAGCAGAGCGAAATGACTGTTAGCGCTGCATGGCAGCAGATGTACAAAAAAATCAACGCTGTCAGTGTTGGTGCCCTTCTTAATCTTGGTCTAAAAGATACGGAAGCTCCTAAAATCATACTTTGGGGAGAAGAATAATTATGAAAAAATTAGTTCTGACTTCAGCTGCGGTTTTGTTTGCAGCAGGCATTTATGCAGAAAAAGGTCCTGTTTACATTTCGCCTAACAACGACGGTGTACAGGATGTGCTGGAAGTTCCTCTCCAGATAAAAGAAAAACGCTATGTAAGCGAATGGGCATTCGAAATCCGCGATGAAAAGGGTAATGTTGTCCGCACAATCGGCAACAAGGAAAAACGTCCTGCAAAAGTCGGATTCAAGAGATTTTTCAAGCAGCTCATTACTCCAAAACAGGGAGTTGATATTCCTTCTTCTGTTTCATGGAACGGAATCATGGACAACGGTGAAGTTGCTCCTGACGGAAAATATACATATTCATTTTCAGCAACTGATGACAACGGCAACTCAGCATCGAGCCGTCAGCTTGTTGTAATCGTTGATAACACAGCTCCGGAAATTGAACTTACACAGCCATCTCAGGATGCAAAAATCTTTGGAGAAGGCGCCAAGGCTGTTTTGACTTTAAAACAGGCAGGTTCCCTGGAAGACCTGTGGACAGGTATCTTCAGCGACAATGAAGGTAACCCGGTACGCACATTTAAGTGGACAGAAAGTGAACCTGTTAAATTTGACTGGAACGGTACAAACGATGCCGGAACTCCTGTTAAAGACGGTGTATACAGCTACAAAATTACTGCAACTGACCGCGCAGGTAACGTAAGCAATGCAGCCGGTGTAACAAACATCATTTATTCAGCAGAAAAACCTGCTACAAACATTGCCCTCACCGGTTCAAAATATTTTTCACCAAACGGCAACGGAACAAATGACACAATCAATTTTGACCTTAAGATTCCGACACCTGACCAGGCTAAGACAGGCAACAAACTTGTTGAATGGGTAGTAACTGTTGAAGGCGTTGACGGAAAGGCTGTACGCACATACAAGGGAACAGACAATCCTCCTCAGTCAATTTCCTTTGACGGTAAAACTGACGATGGCAAAAATGTTCCTGAAGGACAGTATTCAACAAAGGTTGTGGCAAAATACCTCAACGGCTTTGTAACAGATCCTATCAAGTCTCCTGTATTCGTTCTGGATACAACAAGTCCTGAAGCCAAGGTTTCCCTGGAAAGCAATATGTTCTCTCCGGATGGAGACGGAAACCTCGATGCTCTGGTAATCAAACAGGTTACGGCAATCGAAACCGGTGCTCCTGTCAATGACTGGACAGGTACAATTACCGGTCCTGACGGTGCAGTTGTTAAGACATTTGAATTCGGTTCGTTCCTGCCGGAACAGGTTGAATGGAATGGTCTTGATGACGGCAACAAGCTTGCAAAAGACGGTAACTACCGCTACACACTTACTGCAACTGATGAAGCCGGAAATAAAACAAATATTAAGGAATCTTCATTCTCCCTTGATACAAGCAAGACAGAACTTATCCTTGCTGTAAGTCCTGCTGCATTCAATCCTGCCAAGACTCAGGTTAAGCTTTCGCCTATAGTAAAATCAGGTTCAAGCGTTAAGTCTTATTCAATTGAAATTCAGAACTCTAAGGGGGCTGTTGTCTGGAAAGAAAGTGCAGAACGCGCTCTTCCTTCATTCATCGGCTGGAACGGTCTTGGTAATGACGGAAGCCGCCTTGAAGACGGACAGTACGTTGCAGTTCTTTCTACAGTTGCCGCAAACGGTGCAGAAGCAAAAACTTCTTCACAGGTATTTGTGATTGACTCAGTTGCACCAAGCATCGATGTAACAGTTCCATACACAGTATTCTCTCCTGATGGAGACGGAAGCCGTGATACAGTTCCTGTAACTGCAAAGACTTCAAAAGAAGACCTCTGGACAGCAACAGTCCTCAATTCAAGCGGAAAGGCAGTACGCTCATACTCTTGGAAAGGAATCGTTCCTGCCTTTGCCTGGGACGGTACTGACGACAACGGCAACAAAGTTGCCGACGGCTCATACAAGATGGTATTTGCAAGCACTGATGCTGCCGGAAACAAGGCTGGTACGGAAATCACAGGTCTTACAGTTGATAACCGCGAAACTAAAGCATATGTAACAGCTGACCTCGACGCATTCTCACCGAATGCTGACGGAAAGGCTGATGTTCAGATGTTTACAATACGTACAAGCCTTACAGAAGGAATCAGTGAATGGGCATTCAACATCACAACTCCTGAAGGAAAATCAGTCAGAAAGTGGTCCAGTGCAGATTCAAAAAATCTTCCTGCTGTAATCAACTGGGACGGTCTTAATGGAGAAGGCAAGGTTGCAGAAGGTGCCTTTACAGGTAACCTCTCGATTGCTTATGAAAAGGGTAACACTGTAAATGCAGTTTCTTCAGCGTTTATCTGTACAGTTACACCTCCAAAGCTTTCTGTAAAAACTGCACCAAAATACTTTAGCCCGGATAACGACGGTGAAGACGATGACCTTTACATCCAGCTCAAGGGTAACAGCGCAGTTCCACTCAAGAACTGGTCATTCCGCATCAACGACCCGGAAAACGGAAAGAACTTCTGGTCAGTTGCAGGTAAAAACGCAATTACAGAACGCATCGTATGGGACGGACGCGGCAACAACGGTGAACTTGTTCAGTCGGCTATGGATTATCCGTTTGTATTTACTGCAACAGATACCCTCGGCATGACAAGCACTGTTGAAGGCAAAATCAGCGTAGACGTTCTCGTAATCAGAGTTGGTGATGTCCTTAAAATGGCTGTTCCATCAATCATCTTCCGTTCTGACTCTGCTGACTTTAAGACTGCTGACGAAATCAAGGGCGGTATTACAGACGCTCAGAAGGCCAACAATGAACGCGTACTTAAGCGTATTGCAGAAATTCTTAACAAGTTCAAGAATTACACTGTAACAATCGAAGGTCACGCAAACAATGTCAGCGGAACTGATACTGAAGAGAACGAAGATACAACTCAGTACGGAAAGGCTCTCAAACCTTTGAGCAGGGAACGCGCTGAGTTTGTTAAGAACTATCTCAAGAAGCACGGTGTAGACGGCGACAGACTCACTGCCGTAGGACGCGGTGGTTCAATGCCTGTAGTTTCTCGTGCAGATAAAGACAACTGGTGGAAGAACAGACGCGTTGAATTTATCCTTAACAAATAAAAAATTGAATCCGTCGGTTCTCCTGGAACTGGCGGACAAATATGAAACGGCGGATTTTTTGCAGAAAGATCCGTCAAAGTTCATGCATTTATACAAGGCTTCCCCTGCCGATGCTGAAGTTGTGGCTTTTTTGTCCGCAAACCTTGCATTTGGCAGGCGGGAGCAAATCTTATCCCATATCGAATTTATCCTTTC
>JAILFZ010000105.1 GCA_024697295.1 Treponema sp. | reverse complement strand
CAGGTAAAAAGACGGTTTGCGGTAAGAATAAATTTATCAACATAAAAAATTGAGTTTCCGTCAGAAAATTCGGCCTGTTCTGCAGTTAAATCCATTTCTGAAGGCCAGTACCGGATGTGATAAAGGGAATTATTGTTTACGTAATACGATAAAAGTTCTTTTTTCTGTGCAAGGGGCGAAACCGTAATTCCTGAAGCGACGCCCGTATCAATCAAAAAGTAGCCCGGATTATTCTCGGGATCGGTTGAATTTTTACGGATGTAGAAATTCAAATAAAGTTTGTCATCGATTATTGCTACAGGAAAATATGTAAATTCCTTATGTCCCGGATATTTTATTGCTATCTCATACGCTCCTGAATTTTTGTTTTTATTTTCTGCAAGGATGCGGTACTGGATTTCCATATTGAGTGCATTGCGGTTGGTTGTGTCGTTGTTGTCGCGGGTTGTAAGCTGAGCGTATTGTTCACTTTCAGCGGCGCGGTCATCGTACCATTTGTAAAACACACGCAAAACGCAGTTAAAAGAGGTTTCGTCATCAGAAAAGTAAATAAGGCGCGACTCGCCCTGCCAGATTCCCTGTAAAAGCTCAGGAACTTTTGTAGAAAAAACGTATTTACCGTTGTCTGAATCTGTATCAACAGTGGAGCCCTGAGTATTCTGAGAAAAAGCAAAAAAGGACAAAGAGAATAAGATAAAGACAAACAGATTCTTTTTCATATTCTCTTATTATCGCAGATAATCAGGAATTTTTCTACTTAAACAGTTTTTTGATGTCTTTTTTGTAGAGTTCCGAAATGCGCAGGCGCATAAGTTCCTGCTTTGTGTTGATTTCACGGCCGGGAGTAAAACTCTGGGAAAGCAGCTTGAATCTGAATACGCGTTCGCAGGTTCTGAAGCCTGTTTTAGCATTAACAAGGTCATCAATTTCTGTGCGGAAAAGCGATTGAACTTCGTTTGTTTCAAGAAGTTTTTCCCAGTTATCGTAAATAATGTTGTTTTCTTCGGCAAAGGAAATTACATTCATCTGGTCCGGAACAATCAGGGCTGCAACGTACTTCTGGTCCTGTCCGAGGATTACAGTGCGCTCAACATAAGGACTTGAATTAATTGCCTTTTCAATCACCTGAGGTTCAATATTTTCGCCGCCCAGAAGAACGATTGTATCTTTGGCACGCCCAATAAGTTTAAGTTCATGATCGTAGCTTACCATACCAAGGTCGCCTGTATTCAAAAAACCTTCCCTGTCGATTATTGCTTCGGTTAAGTCGGGGCGTTTGTAGTAGCCTTTCATAACCTGACGGCCCTTTACAAGAACAAGACCGCGCTTTCCAGGTTTGAGGGGTTTTCCGTCGATTACCCTGCCTTCTTTGTGGGCAACGACTTTTAATTCAAAACTCGGGAAAATCAAACCAACGTTGTTTGAACGGGGTTTTTTAGAATTACATACAGAAATTACCGGGGCAGTTTCTGTCATTCCGTAACCTTCGAGAAGGTTAAACCCTATTGCGCGGAAGAATGCTTCTGTATTTGCCTGTAAAGCTCCTCCTCCACTGATTGCTCCCCTGATTTTACCGCCAAATTTAAGACGAATCTGTTTGAAGACGAGTTTTTCACAGATAAAATTAAGCGGGAACAAAAGAATAAAAGGCAATAAACCATACAAACAGTCAAGCGACCGCGGATACCACTTAAAACGGCAGCGAAGCCCCAGAACGTGGGATTTTGCCCTGTAGTACATTTTTCCGATGGAAACAGAAAGATTGAACACCCACTGCCTCATTCCGCTCTGTTTTTTCATTTCGCGGAAAAGTCCCTGGGCAATTGACTCCCAGAGCCTTGGAACTCCGTTCATAAACTGCGGCTGAACAAGAGCCATGTCGTTCAACATGATGGATGCAATCGGCTTTGAATAGGCAAAACCGCCTTCGAGGGCTATTACCATGTAACAGAAGGCCCTTTCAAAAGAATGCCATACAGGAAGAACTGTAAGCCAGATATCTCCCCTCTGCATAAGGCCCAGACAATAGTGGGCAACTTCGCACTGGGCAATAAAGTTATCGTGGGTCAGCTGAACACCTTTTGGAGTTCCTGTCGTTCCTGAAGTAAAAATAATAGTTGCAACATCGGACGGTTCAATTTCTTCCATCCCCTTTTCAATTTGAATCCAGTCTTCTTTTGAAACAGCTGCCCCTTCACTTTCAAGAAAGTGATAGTTGATGACTTCGATTCCCATGTCTTTTGCTTTTTTAACTGTTGCTTCATCGCACATTTCAAAGAGAATCGCTTTTTCCAGCAGAGGACATTCTTCGCGGCATTCAAGAACTTTTTCAAGCTGGCGTCCGTTTTCAAAGAAACTGACTTTACATTCTGTAAAATTAAGAATGAATCTGATTTCGAGCCCCATTGAGTCGCAGCCGCGCGGAACATCGATTGCACCAAGTGAAAGAAGGGCCAGATCAGAAATAAGCCATTCGCGCCGGTTGTCACTCATCATTCCGACATTTTCGCCCTTTTTGATTCCGAGTTTTTTAAGCTGCCAGGCAAGTTCAATAACGTGCTGGTAAACCTGAGAATAACTGTAGCGTACAAAAACTCCGCTCTTGTTTTTTACGGCCTGAAGGGTCAGATTTGGAATCAAAGACACTTTCTTTTTAAGCATCAGCGGCAGATTCTTTCCAAGTGTCTTGTCAAATAATGGTGTACTCTTAATCATAAAAATGACAATATCACATTTTTTGTCATTTTGACAATACTAAAACAGACGAAAGTTATAATTCAAATATATCTGTTCTCCATTTTCAGTCTCCGGTTTATTTGATATAATTCGATTCATGATAACTTACCTTGGAAAACTCGGGGAACTTACATTAAAGGGTTCCAATATTAAATCTTTTGAACGTCTCCTGGCCAGCAATGTCAAAACTTACCTGCTTTCAGTAAATGCAAAAGTAAATCTGCACGCAGGAAGACTTTATATCGAGTGTGAAGATGATGCGAGGGAAGCAGTTGAATTTACACTTTCACACCTTATCGGAATTACAGGCTGGGCAAAGGCAAATGTATGCCCTAAAGATATCGGTTCAATCAGACAGGAAGTTTTAAAACTTGCAATAAGCGCAAAAGAAAACGGAGCAAAAACCTTTAAAATTGCTGCAAAAAGAAGTGATAAAAGTTTTGAATTAGACTCCTACGGTATTATGCGGGAAGCCGGAAGCCTGGTTTTTGATGAAGGCATTTTACAGGTTGATGTTCATAATCCGGACGTTACAATCACCGTGGAAGTACGCGAAAAATGTTTTGTCTACTCAGATGCAAACAAAGGCTGCCGCGGACTTCCTGTAGGTTCAAGCGGAAAAGGTCTTTTGCTTTTGAGCGGAGGCCTTGACAGCCCTGTTGCAGGCTACCGGATGATGAGGCGCGGTATGACAGTTGAATGCGTTTACTTTCATTCCTACCCTTACACAAGCCAGGAAGCTCAGGAAAAGGTAGAAAAACTTGCAGAAATCATCAGCGGTTTCGGCTTACGCACTCATATCAACATAATTCCGTTTACAGAAGTTCAGATGCATATTAAAAAGTCGTCGCCGGAAAACTATTCAACTTTGATGCTCAGAATGTGCATGATGAAGGTTGCTTCAATGCTTGCAAAAAGAATCGGGGCTGACTGCCTGATTACTGGAGAAAGCCTTGGTCAGGTTGCAAGTCAGACCATTCAGAATATGGCAGTTACAGAAAGCATGGCGGAACTGCCTCTATTAAGGCCTCTTTCAGGTCTTGATAAAGAAGAAATCATCGAAACTGCCAAGCAGATCGGAACTTACGAAACTTCAATTCTTCCATACGAAGACTGCTGTGTTTTATTCAGTCCGAAGCACCCGGTTTTACGCGCACCACTGGAAGAGGCACAGGAAATCTATAAGAATATGAATATTGATGAACTCGTAGAAAAAGCCTACGGACAGAGGGTTCTTAAAAGATACGAAGCCGCAGGTTACGTTGCCCAAAACTGGGGAACCAAAGAGTGCACCGAACGGCTTGCTAAATCGAATGGATTTACTGTTCCAAAAGAAGAAGTCAATTAATACTGCCAGCGTCCGCCGATAGAAATATAGTGGTTTACACGGTCAGTAAGGGCCGAAACCCATGCTTCTTTCTGGCTGCGCACCTCATTCTGAACATAGTCGCTTTTAACAAGTTCGTTCCAGCTTGCGTAAGTTGTTCCGTTGGCAGAATAAGTTCCGTCACCGTTGTCTGTCACATTCAGGTTTCCGCCGCTGTAAATATTTTTGTTTACACCTGCGTTTTTAACATATTCAAATGTGTAGCCAAGTTTGATTGTAAATGTACCCTTCTTTGTTTTTGGAAGCATAATCTCAGATGTCAAACCGGCCTGAATAATGCCCATTTTGTGTTCACTTGTCATAAATCCAAGACAGTCCCACGCCTGGTCTACATGAATTCCACTGTTTTCGTCTTCGTCATCATTTGAGAACATCTGATGCATATAGGCTGAACCGTCAGTTGCGTACTGGCCTGCCTTTGCAAGAACGTAGGTACCCGCATCTTCTGCATTAAATGCTTCTGCCGAGTTTGCATGGCGGATATAGTTTGTATTCAGGTTGATTTTTAACCATTTTGCCGGAGTAAAACTTGCGGTGAAAGAAACCTTGTCTGAGTTTGGATCAAGAACTGAACCGATATTTACGCCTGCATTTGTGTAATTCTGGTAGTTGTAACTTTTACCGTAAACATATGCGTGATTTTCATCAGCGTATTCCCAGTGAGAGTAAACGTAAGGAAGAACCATCTGATAGTTTAAAGTCATGCGGCTGCAGGGTGAATTCATCGGGCTGAAGATAAGTCCGGTCTGACCTGCAACACGGATTTTAGAGTCAAAATTCAATTTTACAACTTCATTGACTGAAAAGTCGTCTACAAAGATATCTGTTGCCCAGCACAAGCCCGGCAATGGCTTTACTTCAAACAAAAGGCCCATCTGGAGGTTGTCGCTTGCACCGCCGATGTTCTGAACCGGCATGTAAGGTATCGGGAAAAGATATGCAATGTTAGGGCGAGGTCCAAAAATAATATTTTCGTAATAGCTGATGTCAATGTTTTTATTGAGGCGGAATTTAATCGTGTGGAATGCAAGATATTTTCCGTCTCCGTGATCATCGTAAACATCAGGATTGTTGGTTGTAGCACCGATAATTTCATAAACGGAAGCATAACTCACACGCTTTCCGTTGTATGAAGTCATAAAATTTGCAGAGTGAAAGCCTGAATCATTAAGGGCAAGTCCGTCACAGATAAAAGGACCAAAACCGACCTTGCTCAAACCGGCTGTCGCATTAATT
>JAILFZ010000091.1 GCA_024697295.1 Treponema sp. | reverse complement strand
GAAAGGGTTGTTCCTCCGTCTGTGGAAGTGTACCAGTTGTCAAAAGCGTATGTTTCTGCTTCTGTGGCTGCTTTTGTCGGGTTAGTTGGTCTTTCAACTTTATTTCCATGGTTGACAGTCTTGATTTCTGCTGTGCTTCCGTTTTTTGAATCGAAAGTTACAGTATGAGTTACGACATATGTTGACCACTTTGCATAAAGAGTAATGTCTTTTGTGATTGGAGTATTAAAGTCAAAGGCAGTATCAGAAAGTGTCGTGCCGCCATCTGTGGAAGTGTACCAGTTGTCAAAAGCGTATGTTTCTGCTTCTGTGGCTGCTTTTGTCGGGTTAGTTGGTCTTTCAACTTTATTTCCATGGTTGACAGCCTTGATTTCTGCTGTGCTTCCGTTTTTTGAATCGAAAGTTACAGTATGAGTTACGACATTTGTTGACCACTTTGCATAAAGCGTAATGTCTTTTGTGATTGGAGTATTAAAATCAAAAGCTGTATCAGAGAGTGTTGCACCGCCATCTGTGGAAGTGTACCAGTTGTCAAAAGCGTATGTTTCTGATTCTGTGGCTGCTTTTGTCGGGTTAGTTGGTCTTTCAACTGTATTTCCATGGTTGACAGTCTTGATTTCTGCTGTGCTTCCGTTTTTTGAATCGAAAGTTACAGTATGAGTTACGACATTTGTTGCCCACTTTGCATAAAGAGTAATGTCTTTTGTGATTGGAGTATTAAAGTCAAAGGCAGTATCAGAAAGTGTCGTGCCGTTGTCCGTCGATGTGTACCAGTTTTCAAAAGCGTATGTTTCAGTAGCGATAGCCTGTTTTATTGGATTAGCCGGTTTTGTGGCCTTATTTCCGCTTTCAATGCTCTGGCTTTTAACCTCTGTTCCGCCATTTGAATTGAAGCTTACGGTGTAGTAAGTCGGTTCGTCATCATCATCTGTCTTACATGAAGCAAAGGCAAAACCTAGCCCCATAGCCGCAAGCAAAAGAAGGTACCTCGCTAGTTTTTTCATATGTGAATCTCCTTTAAAAATAATAATAGTCTTATTATAAAAGCCAGTTTTTTCCTGTAAACAGAGAAAACTCATCGAAATTCAGTGAGTTTTCTTACTAAGATTATGCACGGGAAGAATGTGATGCTACACTAAAAGTAGACACTAACAGGCAGAAAAATTTCGTTAAAAGTAGATATAATTAACGAAGAACTGCCATGGAGGTGTTACATGGGTAAACAGTTGAACCCGCTTGAAAAGGAATTTCTTATCAGAACTTACAGAGCAAAGACAGAAATTCCGCTGAATGATTTCTGTTACATCAACAATGTTTCAGTTACATCAATGAAGAAATGGATGCATCTTTATGATGAAGGTGGACTTGATGCCCTTGCCAGACAAACTGCAGGAGTGGATGAGATTCTGCCTGAAGGAGTTGACCGCACGGAAGAAAACTACAAGCGGGAAATCCTGAAGCTGAGAATCGAAAATGAACGCCTTAAAAAAAACTATACAGTCCAGAAGACCGACGATGGACAGACTGTATTTATACCTTTAAGGCCGAAGAATTCGAAATCATAAAAACCTTGTCTCATGAGTATTCGATAAAAACACTTTGCGAGGTAATGGAGGTCAGTCGGGCCGGTTATTATAAATGGCTGAACAAAAAGGCAACGAAGAAGGATATAAGACGCGCCGAGGCAGTTGAACTTGTAACAAAGATCCATGCAGAGCACAAGTCACACGGATATCGATGGAC
This sequence comes from Treponema sp., assembly GCA_024697295.1. GTDB lineage: Bacteria > Spirochaetota > Spirochaetia > Treponematales > Treponemataceae > Treponema_D. The sequence goes on along the minus strand of JAILFZ010000091.1, from coordinate 3,551 downwards.
GGCTGCATATATCCGCATAAACTGCAGAAAAAAGATAAGCGACAACTTCGTGTATAAAATATACAGGATTTACGGATTGAAGGCTGAAACGAAGCATCGAACAAAATACAGACCGAGGAAAGTAAAGGACAGGTATCCAAACCTGATATTTTCGACTTGGGATACGGTGGACAGGCCAAGACAGGTCATAGTTTCCGATATGACGGCATTCTGGGCAAGCTATCAGTATTGGGAACTGACAATGTATTTCGATGTGTTCACCAAGCAGATTTTGAGCTGGAGCTTGTCATATAACCGCGGAGACAGGAAAACATACATAAACGGACTAAAGGACTTGCTGGAACTTCTTGAAGGTGTTCCTTCAGAAGAGAATATTACGGTGATTCATACAGATCAGGGATCTGTTTATTCCTCAGTTGCCTACAATGAACTGATTAAGGATCCAAATATTTATCGTTCGATGAGTCGAGCAGGAAAACCGACAGACAATCCTGTGAACGAATCATTGAACGGTTGGATCAAAGAAGAGCTTTTCACAGACTTTAATCTGGAAAAATCAAAGGATGTGCCGGCCCTGATTGACCGATACATAAAATTTTATAACGGAATGCGACCTTGTTATGCATTGGGCTACGATACACCCAATCATTACGAGCAAAAATACAGGGATGGAGAACTTGAAAAGAGGGAAACCTTCAGAAACAGAATCCTAACCGATACACCCAAGTTTGTTCAGCAAAAACTGTCTACTTCTGTAAATGAAAACGAAGGATTTTGTTCAGATTTGTCTACTTATAGCAAAGAAGATGAAAACAAAGGTTTTGATTTGTCCACTCTTGTAAATGAAGCATTAAAAAAATAATTATTTTTGTCTACTTTTATTGACTGGTACAATGAGGGGGGGAAATTTAACGATTTTGTTGAAATTTACACTTTCAAATTTAACGATTTTGTGTTAACATGCCATTATAAAATTAACGATTTTGGGGTTTTATGACATTTAAGCGCAAAATTTACGATAAATTCTTGGATTGGAAAAGAAACTCGGACGGCAAAACGGCACTGCTTGTTGAAGGGGCGCGTCGTATCGGAAAATCAACCATTGTTGAGGAATTTGCAAAAAACGAATACGAATCATATATCCTCATTGATTTTACGAAAGCCTCGCAGGAAGTTTTTAAGCTTTTTGACGACATTTCTAACTTGAATTACATTTTCATGCGGCTTCAGCTTATCTATCATAAAGAGCTTCACGAGCGAAAAAGCCTTATCATTTTTGACGAGGTTCAGTTCTGTCCAAAGGCCCGGCAGGCAATAAAGCATCTTGTTGCTGACCACCGCTATGATTATATTGAAACCGGCTCCTTGATTTCGATTCGGAAAAATGTGAAGGATATTCTTATTCCCAGCGAGGAACGCACGGTTCAGATGTACCCGATGGATTATGAAGAATTTAAATGGGCTTTGGGGGACACTGTTACTATAAAACTTTTGCGGGAATCTTTTGAAAAATATCAGCCGCTTGGCGATGATTTGAACCGTACGATGATGCGTGACTTCAGGCTTTATATGCTTGTTGGCGGAATGCCAAAGGCTGTGAGTACTTATATCGAAACAAATAGTATGAGACTTGTTGACGAAGAAAAGCGGGATATTCTTCGTCTTTATGAATCTGATTTCATGAAGATTGATTCTACTGGCAAGGCTGCGCTTCTTTTCAAATCCATTCCATCTCAGCTTGAAAAAAATGCATCCCGGTATCAGGTTTCTTCGGTTCTGGCAAATCAGCGCAACTCTACAGTCCTTGAACTTATCTCAGAAATGGAAAGTTCCAAGACGGTTCTTGTGTCTTATAAATCAGATGATCCGAATGCAGGACTTACGCGAACAAAGGATTTGGAAAACTTCAAGCTCTTTGTCTGCGATACAGGCCTTTTTACAACCATGCTTTTTATGGATAAAGATTTTACAGAAAATATCATTTATGAAAAGCTGCTCAGCGACAAGCTTTCTGTGAATCTTGGCTACCTTTATGAAAATGTTGTCGCACAGATTCTAAAGGCAAATGGAAACGCGCTTTTTTATTACACATTCCTTGATGAGAAATCAAAGCACAATTTTGAAATCGATTTTCTTCTCGCGCGAAAGAATAAGGTCTGTCCAATAGAAATAAAATCCTCTGGCTATAAAACCCACGCTTCCCTTGATGTCTTTTGTGAAAAATATTCCTCTCGCATTCTGAATAAGTATCTTGCCTACACAAAGGACTTGGGAAAGTATAAAGATGTCTTAAGCATTCCGGTTTATATGACGATGTTTTTATAAGATTTTCAGTGAGTTTTCTCTATATATTTCCGTTTTCAAATGAAGTAAAATGCCAGTATGATTGATATAATCTCTGTTGACGACCACGAAATGATTAGTCTGGGCCTGGAGCAGGTATTTTCACAGACCAAGGACATACGGGTCTGCCACTTCTGCAAGACAAAAGCAGAACTTGCGCCCTTTATCGACTCAAAGTCTCCCGAAGAACTAAAAAACATGCTCGCCATGCTGGACATCAAGCTTGAAGAAGGAAGCGGCTTTGAGGTGGCTGATTTTCTGCTTAAAAAGGGCGTTAAGTGCCTTATGTACTCTTCTTTTTCAAATGCGGGCTATGTCATAAAAACCATGGAGCACAAAATCACAGGCTTCATCACCAAAAATGCCCGGCAGCCGGAAATCCTAGAGGCGGTTCATGCCGTTTTCTCAGGCGAAACCTACATTCAGAAAAATCTCCTCCCCGACATGATGTTCGTAAGCGGCATTCTTGTCACCCTCACCAAAAAAGAGCGGGAACTGGTAGATTTAATGAGCGAGCACCTTTCCAACGAAGAACTGGCCCAGCGCCTGGCAGTCTCCAAGCGCACCATAGAAAACTACGTCTCCCGCATTTTCGACAAGTTTAATGTAAAGAACCGCTACGAGCTGGAAAGATATTTGTAAGCAAAAACACTCCCCAGGCGGCAAAAACGCAGATGAAGCGGTCGGCGATGTTCACCGGGATGCGCACGGCAATCTGCAAGAGCAACTTTGAATGGAATTTGTTCTGCCACAAGAAGGTAAGAAAATCTGTCTGGCTGCTGGCGGCCTTGTAGGCTTCGATATTGCTCAAAATGTAGCCGATGATTCCGCCAGATACGCTCATGACCAGCATCATTACAATGCTTAAGATTACAAGTTTTATAAAAGTTACGGCAGGCGTGTCGGTCTTTTTCATAAAACAGAATTTGTAGTAGCCGGCAGTCAGGGCCGCAAGAAAGTGGCAGAGCATGAATATGTGCCCCAGTTCCAGCGTGCGGTTCAGGGCAAAATCAATCAGATGATAGAAAAATCCGGCCAGCACTCCCCACCAAGGGCCTGCAAGAAAACTGAGCGCCATAATGAAAATCGTGTCGCAGAAAAGGGGCAGGTGATTTGCCCAAGCCACAAGGTCACAGATAAGGTAATCCAAAAGGCCGCAGATAATGCTTAAGACAAAGAATAAAAGCCTTTTCCGGCCGGCTGATTCA
>JAILFZ010000059.1 GCA_024697295.1 Treponema sp. | reverse complement strand
GATTCCCGTTTTTAATCTGCTCAGCGCCCTTGAAGGACTGATAATTAACCATGAGCAGGATTTCTTTGACTATATTACCGGAGAAATTGCCATCCCCCTGTCAGAATCCTCTCCCGTCCGTTCCGGAATGATTGTCCTGTGCGGCAATCAGAAGGAAATTGCGGACCGTGCGCTGGAAGCCGGCGCGGCGTGCCTCATCCTGTGCCAGACTTCCCTGACTGAACAATACAGGAATATTTCATCCGGCACCTGTATCATTTCTACTCCCTTTGATCCGTACCGTGCTGCGCGTATGATCTTTCAGGCCGTCCCGGTCGGCAGGATCGCTTTTTCGGATGATCTGGTCGTTTTCCACCTGAACGATTATCTGGACGACGTCCGGGACATCGTCGTCAAAAACCGTTTCCGTTCTTATCCTGTATTGAATGAGGAGGAAAAAGTCGTCGGTACACTTTCCCGGTATCATCTGATCAATCCGAAGCGGAAAAAGATCGTTCTGGTGGATCATAATGAAATCGGTCAGTCTGTATCCGGACTGGATCAGGCAGAGATAATCGGTGTCATCGACCATCACCGGCTGGCAGATGTGCAGACCGGCAACCCAATCTTTGTACGTAATGAACCGATCGGTTCAACAACATCCATCATCGCCTCCATGTATCAGGAACACGGGCTGATGCCGTCGCCGAATCTGGCCGGCCTGATGGCTGCCGCCATTATCTCGGATACCGTCATGTTCAAGAGTCCGACCTGTACCATGCGCGACAAACTGCTTGCGGAACGTCTGGCGCGCCACGCCGGCATCGATCCGGAAGAGCTCGGCCGGGCAATGTTCTCCCGCGGCGCCTCTCCGGATATGCCGGTTGCAGATCTGATCAAAAACGATCAGAAAGAATTTCATCTCAGCAGTCATTCGGTATGTATCTCTCAGATTACAACCGTGGATTCAGACCGGTTCATGGAACGGAAGGATGAAATTTTCACAGAACTTGAAAAGCAGCGTGCTGAAAAGAAATATGATCTGATGATCGTCATGATTACCAACGTTCTGAAGGAAGGAACGGACCTGATCTTCGCAGGGGACGTCGAGGCGATTCATTCCGCTTTCAACGTGGACGGCGTCCTTGATCATCATATATTCCTGCCGCTTGTCGTTTCCCGGAAAAAGCAGATTGTCCCCGCTCTCTCCCAGATTTGGGGCTGACAGGCGCTGAAAAATGTCCTCCGCTGCAATCACAGCGGAGGACGTTTTCGCCTGAAGTCCGGCTCACTGACCGTTAAATTCCTGAATGCTGATCACGTCTCCCATGAAATCGAACGACACCAGGTAATATCCGTTTTCCGGGTTCTCCCCGTACTTCACCTGAATACTGTCCCGTTTCAGAGCGATCTCAAACGGGTGCTTCACTTCCGCTTTCTCTGTGTCCGATTTCCAGAGGATCCGCCCCTCCTGTGTAATGGCGACCGGATCCGGCCCTTCTGAACCGGCGATATACGTTTCAAAGCATTGCCAAGAGTTGTTCCATAGCCTCTTTCCAGAGGTTCACAAACAAATCTGCCGTACTTCTTATCATCTGAAATCTCTGGTAACCCTGGCCTTGAAAAAGCCGGCCACATCAGAGCTCTTGCCGCAAAAATTATCCGTGAAGCAAAGCCAAAGAAGATGAACTACGGCGGAAAAATTGCAAGCCTTTCTGGTAACGATATTGTTGTTGAACTGGAATTGTAGTTATAACAGGCTTCCGGCGGAAAGACAGGCCCGATAAAGCAAAATTGGCAGATAAAAGGTCCTGGATAATTGAAAACATCAGATTTTCATGAGCTGCAAAAAAAACACCCCTTTTACTATTGTGAAGTGCACTTCAGGTAAAAGGGGTGTTTATCAACTGTCTCGTAATTTTACGTTTAAACCGGCTTTAGTTGTGCCTGAGAAAGAGGCGGATTACAACCATAATCACAACTTCAAGAATTCCAAGGCCGATTAAAATCAAAAGATGTTTGAATTCAGGCTTTTTGATTTTGACTTCGGAGATGAATGCAAGTCCTGTCAAAGAGATAAAGAACATATAAACCAGTGTTAAGTCCAGTCTGTTTGCCATCTGCAAAAGGTAAATCAAAGGAAAGATGATTGCGGCTGTTGTTACAGGAACACCTGTGTAGAATTCACGGTTACCTTCATCACTTTCCTGGCGGATTTCTTCGGTAACATTAAAATAAGCAAGTCGGATGACAGCTGCAAGAACATACAAAAAGAGCATTGCAAAAAGCACTTTTTTGATAAAGTTGTAGAACGGAGGCAGATTATTAATAAAGCGGGAAAAACGAACAAGGTTTGCTCCGATTGCAGAAGGAAGAACACCAAAAGCAATTACGTCCGACAGTGAATCGATTTGAATTCCAAATTTGCGTTCAAAATCAGACCTGTTCTTTTTTGTGCGGGCAACCTTTCCGTCAAAGGCATCCAGAAGTCCGCAAACCATAAGGCAGACAATTGCTACAAGGGCTCCATTCGGATGGAACGTAAAAACGATTCCGATGCTTGCAGAAATGATCGAAAGATAAGTTAAAATAACTGTGTAATCGTAAACACCTAACATAATAATAATTCCTTATTAAAATATTGTATCACCGATAAAAATTGCTTGCAACAAGTCTGAATTTAAAGCAAAATATAAAAATTGTGTTAGATTCGTTTATTAATTTTTTTACGCAGTATCTCGATTATTGGCCTCTTGCCTGCGCAGTTATGCTTTTATTTGCGGGTATAAATATCCCTGTTTCGGAAGATGCAATGATTATTCTTTCGGCAGGTATTGCTGCAAACGACCGCACGATGATTGTGCCTAACTGGATCGGCCTCTTTGCCGGAATTTTTATCAGCGACATAATCAGTTATTATCTTGGCCGCCTCGTTTCAAGGGGAGCCCGCCAGATTAAATCCCTTCAAAAACATCTGACACCAAAAAAAATCAGGCTTGTTTCGCGCAAAATAGATGAATATGGATTCAGAACCTTTATCGTATGCCGTTTTGTTCCTTTCGGAGTGCGCAATACGCTTTTTATGTGCTCAGGTTTTGTTCATCTTGAATTCAAAAAATTTGTTCTCTATGATCTGGTTGCTTCGGTAATCAGTCTGACAACTCTCTATACCCTGGTTTATTTTCTGGGACAGAAAGCAAGCCTCGGCTTTAAGGTTGCCGGTATCATATTCTTTGTAATTCTCGTCGGAATTGCTATTTACTTTGTTGTTCAGGCTGTGCGCTCGGATGATTTTGATGACGACGAAGAAGAAAATCCGGAAGAAGAACTTCCGTCTCAGACAGAACGGACCTTATAATTTACAAATCTCTAAATTCACCATAGATTGAATTCAACTCGTTTTTTTGATACTATAGTCAGGTTGAGGAGCTTTTTTTATGAAGGTTGTAGTAATTGGTGCCCAGTGGGGTGATGAAGGAAAAGGTAAAATCGTTGACTACCTTGCAGAAGATGCTGAATTTGTTGTTCGTTACGCAGGTGGACCTAACGCAGGTCATACAATTGTAGTAGACGGAAAACAGTTTGCTCTCCACCAGGTTCCAAGTGGAATTTTATATCCGGAAAAATCTGTATTCCTTGGTGCCGGAATGGTTATCGATCCGGAAGCACTTTTTAACGAATTGCAGATGCTCAAAGATAATGGAATTAACTGGGAAGGCCGCGTGTTTATTTCTGACCGCGCCCACATCATTCTGCCGCGCTACCGTCAGATGGACAAAGACCGTGACGCATCACGCAAACGCCCGATTGGTACAACAGGCCGCGGAATCGGCATTGCCTACTCAGAAAAGGCTCACCGCGACGGTTTGCGCCTTGCTGACCTTGACTGGAAGGCAAAGATTGAAGAATTTGACGGCGAAGATCTTGAATACATCAATAAATATAAAGACAAACTGCTCGAAATGCGCGTTGATTTGACCGCAAAAATGTACGAATTCAAAAAGGCAAACATTCTTTTTGAAGGTGCACAGGGCGCAATGCTTGATATCGACAGCGGAACTTATCCGTATGTAAGTTCCGGAGCATCATGTTCTGCCGGAGCCGCAACAGGCTGTGGTATCGGACCTCATGATCTGGACAAAATCCTCGGTGTATTCAAAGCATATGAAACACGCGTCGGAAACGGTCCGATGCCGACAGAATTCAACGACGGGGATGAAGCAGAAAGCGAATTGTGCCGCACTGTCCGCGAAACCGGTCGTGAATATGGAGTTACAACTGGTCGTGCACGCCGCTGCGGTTACCTTGATTTGGTTGCTTTGCGCTATGCTTGCCGCGTTAATTCAATCGACAGCCTCGTTTTGACACACCTTGACATTTACGATCCGATGGAACAGATTGAAGCCTGTGTTGCCTATGACATCGACGGAAAAATCGTTACAGACTTCCCTGCAAGCGTTGAGGCAATGGAAAAAGCAAAACCAATCCTTCAGAAGTTTGAAGGCTGGAAAACTCCTCTCAAAGAAGTCCGCAAATATTCAAAACTTCCAAAGAATGCACGCAACTATGTTGAATTCATCGAAGACTACTGCCAGGTTCCTGTTGGAATCATCAGCGTAGGCTACGAACGAGACGAAACATTTATCCGCAGAAATCCATGGAAACGCTAGTGCGTTTCCTTACGGGTTTGCAAAGGCAAACCCGCTGGAAAAAATAAGCAGAAGGGGCATTCATGTCTGATGTAGAACTTAAACCGCCTGTACCGCATACTTATCCGGAAGGATGTTATTTTAAATCCCTGGACGACATCAAGGACAAGCACGTCGTTGTAATGGGGCTCGGCCTTAACGGCGGCGGCGAAGCTTCTGTGCGCTTTTTGCTCAGACACGGAGCCTATGTTCTTGCAACCGATATGAAAACTGCCGGGCAGCTTGAGCCGACAATCAAGTCCCTTTCACAGGATAAAGATCTCGACACAAGCCGCCTTACATACCGTCTGGGCGAACACAAAATCGAAGACTTTGAAAACGCCGACTGTGTAATCAAAAATCCGGGCGTAAAATACGACGGAAACAAATATCTTGCCGTAAGTAAGGCAATTGAAACTGATATTTCTTTATTTTTGAATTTTTCAAAAGCTCCGATTATCGCAGTAACCGGTTCAAAAGGAAAGTCCTCTACAGTAAGCGCAATTTACTATGGACTCAAACAGGCAGGCTTTGATGCATACCTTGGCGGAAACATCACTGTCAGTCCTTTAACCTTCCTGGACAAGACCAGCGGAATTACCCCTGTTATTCTTGAACTTTCGAGCTGGCAGCTTGCAGACCTTCGCGGAAGAAAACTTTTAAAACCTCACATTGCAATCATCACAAAGATAATTCCTGACCATCAGAACTTTTATCACTCAATGCTTGCCTATGTACGCGACAAGGAACTTATTTACGCCGACCAGGGTAAAAATGATTTTACAATCCTTGATTTTGACGACGACCCGGCGGCAGACGGCGGAACTTTAATCGAAAACTGGGGAAATATTTTTGCACAGCAGACAAAGGCCCAGGTTCTGCGTTATTCAAAAAAGAAGCTTCCTGCAGGAACTTACGGTGTCTGGCAGGACGCAAGCGGAAAGGGAATTGTTCGGCTGCCTGTAAAGAATATGAGCAAATACGCCCAGACCCACAATCTTGAAACAGAAACAATCTTAAAAGACCTCGTAGTTCCGGGAAAGCATATGAGACTCAACGTGCTCAATGCGGCTCTCGTTCTTGAACTTATGGGCGTCGCTTCTGAACAGATAATTGATATTCTGGGACACTGGACTGGAATCGAGCATCGCCTTGAATTCTTCCACGAATGGCACATGGACGACAATCTTACAGTTCGTTTTTACAACGACAGTGCGTCTACAGTTCCAGAGTCAGCTGCCGAAGCAACCCAGGCATTTATGGAGCCGGTTATCTTCCTTACCGGCGGAACCGACAAGGGCCTTGATCTGTCGCCGGTCGCCGATACTCTGGCCAACCCGCTCAAAATTCAACCGTCTGCCACATATCTCCTTGCAGGAACTGCGACAGATAAAATGATCAGCCAGTTTATCGCCCGTGGAATCCGCTATAAGGGCCCATACGAGACGCTGGAAAATATGCTGATGGCTCTCAAAGAGGACATCAAGTCTAAACGTGGTCTGCACGGAAATAAGGTTGTAGTATTCAGTCCGGGCTCAACAAGCTTTGGTATGTTTACAAACGAATTTGACCGCGGAAAACAGTTCAAACAGAAAGTAAAAGAGATTTTTAATTAAAACAAAGCCCCGAAAAACTGAAGTTTTTCGGGGCTTCTTTATATCTATCTGCTTGTTTTTAAGCCTCTTGTCTTTTTAAACCTTGCAACTGCTTCCGTAATCAAAAGATTGGTAAGTTCTGTAAAATCAAGTCCGAAAGCTGCGCACATCTTCGGGAACATGCTGATCTGAGTAAAGCCCGGCATTGTGTTGATTTCGTTGAGGTAGAGTTCGCCATTGTCTCTGTCGATAAAAAAGTCTACGCGGCTCAAACCTGCAAGGTCCAGGGCTGCAAAGGCTTTTTTTGCCAGCGTGCGTACTTCTTCCAGTTTTTCTTCCGGAAGGTTTGCAGGAATAAGCAGGTCCGCTCCGTCAGGGTCATTGTATTTTGCGTCGTAATCGTAAAAGTCGTGTTTTGGTGCGATTTCGCCGGGACCGTAGGCAGTAAGTTTTTCTTCTTTTACTGAATTATCATCGATTGTCGGGTTTCCTGTAACTGAACACTCGATTTC
>JAILFZ010000058.1 GCA_024697295.1 Treponema sp. | reverse complement strand
GAACGGTTTGTTTTCTTATGCAAGTGCCTGCTCTTTTGACTTTTTATTTTCTTTTATCCCGATACTGATGATGATTGTTTCTGTCCTGGTGCGAATCCTTCATGCCTCGCCGGAAACAATTCAGTCGATTTTTAATGTGGTACCTGCCCTGGGTGAATACTTTGACCCAGCCTTACTCACTTCCGCGGTTTCAACGGTCAACAAATTCAATCCGGTCGAATTTTTGCTCATCATCTTTATCATCTGGATGGCCCGCCGGTTCTTTGCTTCGGTTTTTGCAAGCATGATTGCAATCTTTCAGGGAAAGCATCACCGCAAACCGATGGTAAATCAGATTTTAGCCATTGCTTTTGAATTAATCGTAATTTTTACAGTAATTATGATTATCTTTGCCTTTACAACGCTAAAAACAATTATCAACCAGCCGATTTTTCATGACGTTCCGCAGTTTGCATTTATTCAGGACGGATTTTTGTCAGGACGATGGGTTCAATACCTTCCTAACATTTTGATTTTTGCAACAGTCACCCTGCTCTACTGGGGCTCTGCCGGAACAAAACCTTCAATGATTTTGTGCGCCTCAACAAGTTTTGGCTGTACCGTAAGTTTCTGGGTATTCCGCTTTGTAATGCATCTCTTTTTGAATGTCGGAAAGTACAACTTGATTTACGGTTTTTTAAGCCACGCAATCATTTTGTTTATGGACATTTATTTTTTCTTTATGTTCTATCTGTTCTTTGCACAGATGATTTTTGTTTACCAGTTTTTTGACGAACTTTTGCTTGGTGAACTTTATCTTCTGCCAAAACTGGATGATTGCACCTGGTGGTCATCTTTAAGGCGCGCTCTTTTTATCAGACCGGACTATCTGATTGCAAATGACACAAACATAATTCATCTGGATGCAGGTCAGTCCGTCTTTGAACCCGGCGACACGGATCTTGATGCTTATTATATCGTACAGGGACAGATTGCCGTAAAAAACGACAACGGCACGGACACTATATTCAGCCGCGGAGACTTTTTTGGCGAATTGAACTGTATTCTGGGTTCAAAAAGAACAGGTTCGGCCTGTGCTGTAGACAAGGCGCAGATTGTAAGAATTGACGGAGACACCTTCCGCTCGCTTGCACAGAAAAACCCCGTTGTTACAAGTAAAGTGATGAGTCAGATAAGCTCATACTTTACCATGTATCTTGAACACGACGAATTATAGGGAACTTCGAAAAATTGCAATTTTTCGAGGTTTCCTATTGTCTTTTTTTTTCTAACTGATATTCATTTATTCAATTTTTAGATATACTACACAGGTAAGGAATTTTTTATGAATCGTTCAAAAATTGTAGTTTTAGACTTTGGTTCCCAGTACGCTCACTTAATTGCAAAAAGATTCCGTATGCTGGGCTATTATTCAGAAATTGCTCTTCCAAGCGCAGACCTTTCTGTCTTTGAAGGCGCAAAAGGAATTATTTTTTCCGGCGGACCATCAAGTGTTTACGATGAAAAAGTTCCGGAATTCAACGAAAAGATTTTAACACTTCAAATTCCAATTCTCGGTCTCTGCTACGGCCACCAGCTCATGTCCAAGTCATACGGCGCCAATGTAGGAAAAGCAGACGTCGGTGAATTCGGCTTTGCACAGCTAAACCTCTCAGATACAGGTAAACAAAGCCCTCTTTTTAAGGATGTATCTCCTGTAACACAGGTCTGGATGAGCCACCAGGACGCAGTTTTGTCACTTGCAGACGGTTTTGAAGTAATCGGTTCAACAAAAGACTGCCAGTTTGCAGCATTGCAGAACCTTGATAAAAAAAGATTTTCACTCCAGTGCCACTGCGAAGTAAAAGACACTCCGGAAGGAAACAAGATATTCAAAAACTTTGCAGACATCTGCGGAATGGAAATCAACTGGGACGAAGACACTGTTTTGAACCACATCATGGATTCAATAAAAACAGACGCAAAGGACAAGAACGTTCTTTTGTTTTTGAGCGGCGGTGTTGATTCAACAGTTGCCTTTGCATTGTTGAATAAGGCACTCGGTCAGGACAGAGTTCTGGGCCTCCACATCGACAACGGCTTTATGCGAAAAAACGAAAGCAAAAATGTTTCAGACGCATACAAAAAGTTTGGATTCAATAATTTTATCGTCGAAGACGCAAGCCAGAGTTTTCTGGACGCAATCAAGGGACTTACAGACCCGCAGAAAAAACGCATGGCAGTCGGCGAAAACTTTATCACAGTACGCGACAGAGTTGTTGCTGCCCAAAAACTTGATGAAGACAAATGGATGCTCGCCCAGGGAACTTTGTATCCGGACATCATTGAATCTGGCGGAACCAAAAATTCAAATACAATCAAAACTCATCACAACCGAGTTGAAGGAATCCAGAAACTAATCGCACAGGGAATGATTATTGAACCATTGAAAGACCTGTACAAGGATGAAGTTCGTGCCATTGGTAAAAAACTCGGCCTTGATGATGAACTCGTAATGCGCCACCCGTTCCCGGGACCTGGACTTTCGATTAATGTTTTGTGCTCCGACGGAAAGCTTTCTGACGCAGACAAAAAAGAAATCGACAACGCAAACAAAGAACTTAATTCAATTGAACTCCATCACTTCTGCGCACGCTGTACTGCAACTCTCGAAAGATTTGTTCTTCCAGTAAAATCAGTCGGAGTTCAGGGGGACTTCAGAACCTACAGGTTCCCGGCAGTATTAAGATTTCAAAAAGAAGACGGCGGATTCCACCACTTTCCAAAGCACTGGAAAAAGGTTGAAGACACATCGAGCGACATTACAAACGCCGCTAAACTTATCAACCGCTGTGTACTCTGTCTCTGGCAGAACCCGAACGTAAAAGACAGCGACATGAAGCTTCAGGAAGGTTACTGCGACAAACGCCGCCTCGACCAGCTGCGCGAAGTAGACAACATTGTTTTGACACATCTTCATAAAACAGGCTGGTATGACAAAATTTTCCAGCACCTTACAATCGATATTCCATACGCTTCAAGTGCAGATCGCGCAAGTTTTGTTCTCCGCCCTGTATGCTCAGAAGACGTAATGACAGCCCGTTTTGCCGAACTCGACCGTGAACTTTTGCTTAAAATCGTAAAAGAAATCTCAGAACTCGGCTTTGTTGACGCAATCTACTACGACTGTACAAACAAACCGCCTGCAACCTTCGGCTGGGAGTAAACGACTAAAAAAACGAGCCCTTTTCAGGGCCGTAAAATTATCTAATTCCTGAGCTTTTTTTGCGTACAGGTTCGCTTGTAACATTTACGCCCAGTTTTTTAAAGATTTTCTGGTCTACTTCACTGAGCATGACTGTTGTATGAACCTGACAGCCTTTTAATTTTGGAAGCTGTTCCAGGGCGAGTTTGCAGTTTGGATCTTTTGGACTGAGCATTGCAAGCGCAACAAGAACTTCATCTGTATGAAGCCGGGGGTTATTGCCCTTAAGATAATTAACCTTCATATTCTGGATAGGTTCAATCATATCTTTTGGAATCAACTTAACTTTGTGCTCTATTCCTGCAAGGTATTTTGTCGCGTTCAAAATAAGGGCCGCACAAGTTCCCAGAAGGCTTGAAGTTTCGCTTGTGATGATTGTGCCGTCTTCAAGTTCGATGGCGGCCGCAGGAACTCCACTCTTGGCTCCGCGCATTGTTGCGGCAACTGTTACCTTTCGGTCTTCGGCACTGATTTTGGCCTGCTTCATCAAAAGTGCAATTTTATTAACTTCGTTTTCGCCGGCCTTATCGTCAATCAAATCATCCAGAGCACTAAAGTAACGGCGGATTATTTCCTGTTTACTTGCTTCGCAGCAGGCTTCATCGTCAAAAATACAATAACCTGCCATGTTAACACCCATGTCAGTCGGGCTCTTGTATGGATTTTCTCCGTAGATTCCTTCAAAAATTGCATTCAAAACAGGAAAGATTTCGATATCGCGGTTGTAGTTTACTGTCGTTTTTCCGTAAGCTTCCAGGTGGAACGGGTCAATCATGTTAACGTCGTTCAAATCGGCTGTTGCGGCTTCGTAGGCAAGGTTAACCGGGTGTTTGAGCGGAAGGTTCCAGATCGGGAAGGTTTCAAATTTTGCGTAGCCGGCCTTGATTCCTTTTTTGTTGTCCTGATAAAGCTGGCTCAAACAAACTGCCATTTTTCCTGAACCAGGTCCCGGTGCCGTTACAACAACGAGAGGACGTGTTGTTTCTACGTAATCGTTTTTGCCATAGCCTTCATCACTGTCAATCAGGGCAACGTTGTTAGGGTAACCTTCGATTGTGTAGTGATAATAGCAGTTGATATTCATGCGCTTGAGTTTTGCGCGGAATGTTTTTGCGCTTTCCTGACCCTTAAAGTGTGTAATTACAACTGAGCCGACCATGAGGCCGCGGTTCTGAAATTCATCACGAAGACGCAATACGTCTTTGTCGTAAGTAATTCCGAGGTCACCACGAACCTTGTTTTTTTCTATGTCTACAGCGCTGATTACGATTACGATTTCAGCGTAATCAGCAAGCTGCATAAGCATTTTTAATTTTGAATCAGGTTCAAATCCAGGCAGGACGCGGCTTGCATGATAGTCATCAAATAATTTGCCGCCAAATTCCAGGTAAAGTTTATTACCAAACTTTGAAATTCTTTCTTTAATGTGTTCCGACTGTATCTTCAGATACTTTTCATTGTCAAATCCGTTTCTCATAACGGAATTTAATTATAGTGGAATTCAAAAGAAATTTAAACTGGAATTTACCTGCAAAGAACAGATTTTAGTATTTTTAAACCTTCGTCAATTTCTTTGTAAGAAATATTAAGCGGCGGAACCATACGCAGCGTATTTGCTCCGGCTGTCGAAGTCAAAAGACCCGCATTCAGAAGTTCTTTTTCGATTTCAAGCGCAGAATTCGGCTGAACGATATCCACACCGATCATCAGACCCTTTCCGCGGATTTCGCCGGCAACGGGGCTGTTCCATGAGGCAATTTCTTTTCTGATGTATTCACCCTTTTCCTTTACGCTGTCGAGGAATCCAGGTTTCTGGAGCTCGTGGAGGACAACAAGTCCTGCGGCGCAGGCAAGAGGGTTTCCTGCAAAAGTTGACTGATGGTCGCCTGCCTTAAACACGCCTGCAGCTTTACCGCGGAATAAAATTCCGCCCATTGGAATGCCACCTGCAACTCCCTTGGCAAAACTTACTACCTCAGGTTCAAATCCAAGTTCATCACTTGCAAGGAGGGCACCTGTTCTTCCAAATCCAGTCTGAACTTCGTCTGCCATTACAATTGCGCCGGCATCTCTTGCGGCTTTTGCGGCAGCCTTTGCCCACTCAGGATCAATCAGGTTAACCCCGCCTTCGCCCTGTACGCATTCAATTAAAAGGGCGGCAGTTGTATCGTCAAAGGCAGTTTTGATTGCTTCCCAGTCGTTCGGCTTGATTGTTTTAAAACCACTTACGTATGGAGCAAAGTAATCCGGATGGAATTTGTCCTGGCCGGTTGCCGTCAAAGTTGCCATTGTTCTACCATGGAAGGAACTTTCGAGTGTATAAATTACATGACGTTTTGCACCGCCGTTCAAAAATCCGTATTTGCGTGCAAGTTTGATTGCAGCTTCGTTTCCTTCTCCGCCCGAGTTTCCAAAGTAAACTCCGCTAAAACCTGTAGCCTTTAAAAGTTCCTCTGCAAATTGAACTCCAACATCGCTTACAAAATAATTGCAGATATGAATCTGTTTTTTTGCCTGTTTTGAAACCGCTTTTACGAGAGGCTTAAAATTGTGCCCCAGGCAGTTAACGGCAATTCCTGCGAGAAAGTCTATGTATTTTTTGCCGTTGATGTCCCAGCAGGTTGAACCCTTGCCTTTTACAAATGTAACATCGAACGAACCATAATTATTTACAACTTTTTTTGAACCCATAAAAATACTCCAGATTAATAAATCATTGTGCCGATACCGCGGTCACTGAACATTTCTATCAATAGTGAATGTGGAACGCGGCCGTCGATAATGTGTGTTCGTGGAACCCCGCCGTTACGGGCCATCATGCAGCATTCAATTTTCGGAATCATACCGCCTGAGATTGTGCCGTCGTCAAAATACTTCTGAACGTCTTCAATATGTATTCTCTGAATCAAAGATTTTGGATCATTTACGTCACGCAGAACACCAGGCACATTTGTAAGCTGAACAAATTTTTCGGCCTTGAGCGCGATTGCAATCTTTGCAGCCGCTGTGTCCGCATTGATGTTGTAGCGGCTGTTGTCTCCCTGTTCGCCGAGGGCAACTGTGCTTACAACAGGAATAAATCCTTCGTTGAGCAGGGATTCAATAATATGAGGATTAACTTCCGTAACTTCGCCGACGTAACCGAGATCAACGCCTTCTTTGTCGATTTTCTTTGCGCGTAAAAGTCCGCTGTCTACACCGCTCAATCCGACAGCCTTTCCGCCTTCCTGAAGGAGAATGCCGCAGATATCTTTATTCAATTTACCGGTCAAAACCATCTGGACTATTTCCATGGTTTCGGCATCTGTATAGCGCAGACCGTTGATGAATTTTGATTCTTTTCCGACTCTTTCGAGCATGTGGTTGATTTCCGGACCGCCGCCGTGAACAAGAACTACCTTGATGCCGATTGTGCTGAGGAGAACGATGTCCTTCATTACGGCAGATTTGAGTTCTTCA
>JAILFZ010000039.1 GCA_024697295.1 Treponema sp. | reverse complement strand
GTTTCTGTTTCCTTTATCGACCAGATGCTGTTGGACATGGTCCTGAAGTTTAGGGCAGGGCGTTCTGTTACACCGTCGAGCGCTAAAAAGTCGTAATATTCTTCTTCAATTGATTTAAGGGCTTCCTGCGCAGTTAAATTAAAAGCGGCAAAAAGAATGAAGGCAGCAAAAAGTAATTTTTTATTCATACAAATTATAATACCACAAAAAAAATCATGTTGATACAAAATATATAATCGTCAATGTATAAAAAAAAACTCTCCGAAAATTTTTTCCAGAGAGTTATCTTATCAACTGAGCAAATCTATACAGAGAACTGGTTCAACTGGTCCCCGATATTCCTGATTGATTTTTCAAGATCTTCGGCCAGTGAAGAAAGGGTTGAACCTGTTTCGCCGATTCTGCTTGCGCCGATTGTCATTTCATCCATATTTTCTTTAAGACCTGCTGTTGCTTCTTCCAGACTCGACATTTCATTCAGAATTGTCTGGTTTCCTTCTTCCATTTCTCTGGAAGCGGCTTTTACTTCTGCAGCATTGTCATTGAGTTTGTTAAGTGAATGCCCAATCTGCTCAGAACCAACTTTCTGTTCCTGCATTGCAGATGTAATCTGCTGAACAAGTGAGTTTGTATTGATAATTTCGCTTGAAAGGGAATTCAACATGTCTCGCGAAACACCGCTGACAACTACGATTTCTTTTACCGCATCGCTGATGTCCTTAAGCTGGTTTCCGATTGTGTTTGACTGCTGTGCTGAGTCTTCGGAAAGTTTTCGGATTTCATCAGCAACGACAGAGAATCCTTTTCCGGCTTCGCCTGCGTGTGCCGCTTCGATGGCTGCATTCATTGCAAGGAGGTTCGTCTGGTCTGCAATCGAAGAAATGATTGTGTTGGCATCCTGCAGTGTCTGGGAAAGTTCTTCAATCCGTAAAATCTTTGTATTTACTTCATCCTGTTTTGCAACTCCCTGATGGGTCTTGTCCTGGAGGACTTTGAATGAATCAGAAAGCTTTGTAACCGAATTATTTACACTTTCAATGTTTCCGACCATTTCCGTTACAGCGGTCGAAGCTTCACCCACACTCTGTGTCTGACCGTTAATCATGTTTCCAAGGGAAGCGATGTTTGCAGAAATTTCGTTAACCTTTGAACCTGTTTCGTCAACGTTGCCAGCCTGAACCTGAAGGTTGTGGTCCATTGTCTGGATGTTTCCGAGAATCTGGCTGATGGCGGCCGAAGTATCACGGGCACTGTCACGCAGATTGTTTCCCGCGATTGCAAGTGTTGAATTTGAATTTTTGACTTCGCGTACAATTTCCTGGAGTTTTTCAATAAAGCTGTTTATGCTGTTTCCCAGCGGAACAAAAAGGCGTGCAATCGGATCAATTCCAAGCTTGATACGGCGTGTTAAATCCGCATTTCCCGAACTCAAATCGTCTACGGCAAGTCTCATTGTTCTAACCTGGCCAAGAATACGCACCAGAATGTAAATCATAAACCAGGTAAAAATGAATACGGCAAGACAGATGAAGAACGGAACTGCCGCATTTTTTAGAAATTCTTTATGTGTCAGAACTGTATACATCGCGATATGCCATTTTACAAGTTCGATTGGTGCAAGAATAAACTGACCTGTAACCATGGAAATATTTGTAATTTCAGCAGGCACTACATCCTGTCCTTTCAACAGAGGCATTTTTTCTAAAAGATTTATTTTATCTGCAAGTATTGAAGCATCTTTTGCACCGGTGATTTCCAGCTGGTCGTTGTAAAGATACATTTCTATTGAATCATCAAGTCCCGCATACATCGTATTGATAAAGTCAGTAAGCGGAACACCCGTACCTACAATTCCCACCGGCTTTTTATCTTCATCGCGGACTACCGCATTGAGCCAGAGGAAGGTTGCCTTGAGGGAAGGGTTGTAATTGATGTTAAAGTTATATTCCTCAGTTTCGTACATGGTCATGTTGTACCAGTATTCCTGAGGATCATCAGGATTAACGACATAGGCATATTCCATGCCGCTCCAGAACTCTTTATTTGAATCTGAAACCCAGAAAACACTTTTACTCAGGAATGAATCTGAATAGGCTTCAAATTCACGGAAGGCCTGATCCCTGTAGATTTCGTTTTCCGGATCAATCATAAAACTTGTAATTGTCGGTGACTTCATCATCTGTCTTACAAGTGTAAGCTGCTGATTCATACTTGCATTAAAAGCAAGGGTTTTCATTTCAACCTGATGAATCATGTTATTACGGGCATTTTTTCGGAAGGAATTGTGGGCTGCAATGTTTACAATACCGGCGATAATAAGCAGAGAAATAAAGAGACAAAAAACAACGATAATAATTTTTTTGGACTTCATTTTTTTATACTCCCATATTAAATTAATTTTATACTGTTTTTTAAGTAAATCAAGTTTTTTATAACTATTTTAAATAATCAAACTGCGTACATAATTGAATTTTCATTGTTTATGAGGTACTATTTTTAGAAAACATTCTTTGAGGAATTTTATGGTACTTGGAATTGCAGAATATCTGTTGATTATTCTTTCTTTTGTTTTGAGTTTTGTATTTGTTAAACTTACCATTTATATCTCTGGTAAAGAAAACTGGTATGACGAAATCGACGCCAGAAAAATTCACTCAGGAAACATTCCCCGGCTTGGCGGTTTAGGTCTCTTTTTATCTTTTGGAATAACATTTTGTGTTTATAAATTGATTAAAAAGGACCTGGATACAACAACCCTTCCGATTCTGGCCGGCGGATTTTGTATCTGGCTTTACGGTATTCTTGACGATTTTAAAAACCTCCGGGCAAGACTTAAGTTTGTAATTCAAATCCTTGTAATCGGAGCAGTTGTTTACTTTAGCCCGTACTACCTCAAGAACATTCTCGGACTTCAGCTTCCTGTATGGTTTGGAAAGGCAATCACATTCTTCTGGATTCTTCTCCTTGTAAATGCCTTTAACCTTATTGACGGTATCGACTGGCTCTGTTCTGGAATTACACTGCTTTCCGTTCTGACTCTTTCATTCATCTTTGCCAAGGCAAATTCAAATATTTTTGTTTCCCTCATGTTCCTCAGTGCAAGCATTTTGGGCTTTATGTATTTTAACAAGCCGGATGCAAAAATCTTTCTCGGGGACGGAGGAAGCCAGACTCTCGGCTATTGTGTTGCGGTCCTTCCGCTTTTGTATGAAGACTCAAGTCTTATGTATAACAAAGTTCTCGTAATGATTTTGTTTGCATCCATTCCGGTAACAGACGTTATTGCTGCAATATGGCGCCGTCTTCGTGACAAACGTTCAATCTTTTCTACCGACCGGGCCCATATTCACCACAAACTGCTTAACATCGGATTTTCCAA
>JAILFZ010000023.1 GCA_024697295.1 Treponema sp. | reverse complement strand
TTTTTGTTATGGTAAAATATTCGCCATGGATTTTATGAGAATCTTGCCGGGAAAACCACTGAATGACGGAGCCTGCGTTTTGCGTGGGGGCGTTAACTTTTCTGTATTCAGTGCAAATGGTACACAGGTTTATCTTGAACTGTTCAAGACTGCGGGTGACTCCAGGCCGTGGAGAACAATTGCCCTTGACCCAAAAATCAACAGAACCGGCGACATATGGCATGTTTTTGTAAGCGGTCTCAAAGCAGGTGCCCTTTATTTGTATCGCGTTGATGGACCTGACTGTCCCGAAGAGGGAATGAGATTCAACTCAAAAAAATATCTTTTTGATCCTAAGGCAAAAGCTTTTACAGAAGGCTCTGCATTCAAAAATATGGATAATGCAGGCGAAGTTCCGCTTTCTAAAATGCCAAAGTGTATTGTAATCGATGACGACAGTTACGAATGGAACGGTGACCGTCAGCTCGAAATTCCACTTAATAAATCAATTATCTACGAAATGCATCTCAAGGGATTTACTGCTTCAAGTTCAGTAAGTCATCCCGGAACTTACCGCGGCGCCGTAGAAAAAATTCCTTACCTTAAGGAACTCGGCGTTACTGCCGTTGAACTGCTTCCAATCCAGGAATTTGACGAAAACGAAAACACAAATTCAAACCCAAAGACAGGAAAACGCCTTACCAATTTCTGGGGCTACAGCACAATCGGCTTTTTTGCCCCAAAGACCGGCTACAGTTCAAATAAAAAGGACGGAGCCGCAGTAAACGAATTTAAAGACATGGTCAAAGCTTTTCATGCTGCCGGAATCGAAGTTATCCTCGACGTTGTATTCAACCATACCGCCGAAGGAAACGAACATGGTCCGACCTTAACTTTCCGGGGATTTGACAATTCGATTTACTACCAGCTCGTTGATGAACACAAAGAGTATTACATCAATTTTTCGGGCTGCGGAAACACAGTAAACTGCAACCATCCTGTTGTTCAGGATTTTATAATCGACTGTCTGCGTTACTGGGTAAGCCAGATGCATGTTGACGGCTTTAGATTTGATCTGGCTTCAGTTTTGTGCCGGGACGAAAAGGGCTTTCCTCTGGCAGAGCCTCCTTTGACACGACGCATAAGTCAGGATCCGGTTTTGTCTCATACAAAAATCATTGCAGAACCGTGGGATTGCGGCGGACATTATCTTGTCGGCGGCTTTCCGGGCGGAAGGTGGTGCGAGTGGAACGACAAATTCCGTGACGGCATGCGCAAATTTATCCGCGGGGACGAGCACCTTTCAACAGAAGCGGCGACACGCATTGCAGGTTCAAGCGATTTGTACGGCGCATCGGGCAGGAGACCGGTTAATTCAATCAACTATATCGTAAGCCATGACGGTTTTACGCTTGCAGATCTGGTTGCCTATAATTCAAAACACAACGAACAGAACGGCGAAGAAAACCGCGACGGAACCGACAATAACCTGAGCTGGAACTACGGCTTTGAAGGAGAAACCGTAAACCCAAAAATAGAAAAACTCCGCCTCCGCCAGATTAAAAACTTCTTTACAGCCCTCTTTGTTTCGCAGGGCGTTCCGATGTTTGTTGCAGGCGACGAAGTAAGAAGAAGCCAGGGCGGCAACAACAACGCATACTGCCAGGACAATAAAATCAGCTGGTTCAACTGGGATAACGTAAAAACAAACGAATCCCTTTTAACCTTTGTCAAAAACCTGATTACAATGCGTAAAAGCCACCGTGTTCTGACACGCACAAAGTTTTTTACGGGGGCAGGTTCCGACATAAGCCCGGCTGATATTTCGTGGTTTGGTGCAGACTCAAAACTGACGGACTGGACTAAGGCAAGCCGCTTTCTTGCATTCAGGCTCGGCGGCGGCGCCGGAAACGAACGGCTCGAAGAAGACTCGGATTTTTACATTGCTTTTAACACAGACATTCATGATAAAACTATAACAATTCCATCGGCTACAGTCGGAAGAAAATGGTACAGGGTGGTGGACACTTCGATAGAAGACGACACCTGCGCTTTGACTGCCGGCAACGAAGAATTTCTGAATAATCAGGAAAAATATGTTATAGTATCTAACAGTGCTATTGTTTTGATGAGCAAGTGAGATGTTCATTTAGGAGGAGTGATATGACTTTTGATGCTGATTTGTTTCGCGAAAACCTGGCCGCACGTTTACGACGCCAGTATGGAAAAAATATTTCGCAGGCTAACAGTCATGACCTTTTTGATGCTGTAAGTGCTTCAGTTCAGGAAGTAATAATGACAGCATGGATGGCAACCCGCCATGAATATGAAAAAAAATCAGTAAAGCAGCTTTATTATTTATCTGCTGAATTTTTGATGGGACGTGCCTTGAGCAACAACCTTATCAACCTCGGAATCAAAGACGAAGTTAAAAAGGTTCTCAAAGACATGGATATCAATTTTGACATTATCGAAGACGAAGAGCCGGATGCTGGTCTTGGCAACGGCGGTCTCGGCCGTCTTGCCGCATGTTTTCTGGATTCCCTTGCAACACTCGACTATCCGGGACATGGTTATGGTATCCGCTACCAGTACGGCATGTTTGAACAGCACATCGAAAACGGTTACCAGGTTGAATACCCGGATAACTGGCTCAAGCACCGCGATCCGTGGGAAATCAAACGATCAGACCTTTCGGTTACAGTAAAATTCGGCGGAGAAATCAAATACGGAAAAACTCCTGACGGACAGGACCGCTTTTACATCGAAAACGCTGAAGAAGTAATCGCAACTCCTTATGATATGCCGATCGTAGGTTTTGACACAAACACAGTCAACACCCTGCGCCTCTGGCAGGCTTCAAGCCCGGACGGATTTGACTTGCAGCTGTTCAACGATATGCGCTACAACGAAGCTGTATTCCGTCAGAATAATGCTGAAAACATTACACGTGTTTTGTACCCGAATGACAACGGACCACAGGGAAAGGCACTGCGCTTAAAGCAGCAGTACTTCTTCTGTTCTGCATCTCTGCAGGATCTGGTTCATCACTTTGTGGCAAACCACGGAACAGACTTTTCAAAATTCCCGGACTATCATGTAATTCAGTTGAATGACACTCATCCGGTAGTTGCAATTCCTGAACTCATGCGTATTCTCATGGACGAATACCAGATGGGCTGGAACGAAAGCTGGGACATTGTAACAAAGACTTTTGCCTACACAAACCATACAATTCTCGCAGAAGCTCTCGAAAAATGGGACATTTCTATTTTCCAGGGACTGCTTCCACGCATCTACCAGATTGTCGAAGAAATCAACCGCCGTTTTGCAATTGAACTGCGTGCAAAATTCCCGACAGACTATGCAAAGCAGAACCATATGTCGATTATCCACGACGGAAAGGTATATATGGCCTGGCTGGCAATTCATGCGGGCTTCAGCGTAAACGGCGTTGCCGCTTTGCACACGGAACTCCTCAAAACTCAGGAATTAAAAGACTGGTACACATTGTATCCGCAGAAATTCAACAATAAAACTAACGGTATTACACAGCGCCGCTGGCTGTTGAGTTCAAACGAAGAACTTTCTAAATTCATCACAGAGAGAATCGGACATGGCTGGGAAAAAGATTTGACCAGGCTCAAAGCCCTCGAAAAATATGCTGATGACGACAAATCCCTCGAACAGCTGATTGCAATCAAACGCCACAACAAGGAAACCCTTACCGAATACTTAAAGCGCAAACAGAATGAATTCCTTGACCCGGACAGCATTTTTGACGTTCAGGTTAAGCGCCTTCATGAATATAAACGCCAGCTTTTGAATATTCTCCACATTATGTATCTTTACAACCGCATAATTGAAGATCCTTCATTCAACCCGCCGCACCGCACATTTATTTTTGGTGCCAAGGCTGCAAGCGGATATCGCCGTGCAAAGTCAATCATTAAACTGATTAACACAGTTGCCGAACGAATCAACAACGACCGCCGCGTTGGAGGAAAACTCCGCGTTGTATTT
This sequence comes from Treponema sp., assembly GCA_024697295.1. GTDB lineage: Bacteria > Spirochaetota > Spirochaetia > Treponematales > Treponemataceae > Treponema_D. Next base: position 13,342 of record JAILFZ010000023.1, on the reverse strand, counting down.
ATCGAAAACTACCGTGTTTCTGTAGCAGAAAAAATCTTCCCTGCAGCAGATGTTTCTGAACAGATTTCTACTGCCGGAAAAGAAGCTTCGGGAACTTCAAACATGAAGTTCATGGTAAACGGTGCACTCACCCTCGGAACCCTCGACGGGGCAAATATCGAAATCTTTAAGGAAGCCGGCGAAGAAAACAACTTTGTATTTGGTTTGACTTCTGACAAAATCATCGAGATGGAAGCCGAACACTCTTACAATCCTCAGCAGTATCTTGAACGCAATCCTGCTCTTGCAAAGGTTATCGAACAGCTTGTTGACGGAACTTATGACCCGAGCCGCCAGATTTTTAAGGAAATCCACGATTCCCTTGTTTATGGTGTAGAAGGTCAGCGTCCTGACGTTTATTACCTTCTGGCAGATTTTGATTCTTACTGCAAGGCTCAGGAAAAAATTGCCGCAGCATATGCTGACAGAAAGGGCTGGGCCCGTAAGGCACTTATCAACATTGCCAACAGCGGCAAGTTCTCAAGTGACCGTACAATCGAAGACTATGTAAGGGATATCTGGAAGCTTAAGAAAGTTCAAGTTTCTGATAGTAAAAAGTAAAAATGAATAATCAGACCCGTTTTGTGCTCTGCTCAGTTGGCGTGCTTTTAGCGGCTGCCATCTGGGGTTTTGCGTTTGTTGTTGTAAAAGACAGTCTGGACTACATTGGTCCGGTCTGGATGATGGCATTCCGGTTTACGATTGCCTCAGGTTTCTTGTGTGCAGTCTTTTTTAAGTCACTCGTAAAACTTGGAAAGGGGGGATGGATTCACGGAGCTGTCCTTGGATTTTATCTTTTTGCCGCATACCTTTTTCAGACAATCGGCTGTAACTATACAACAGCGGGTAAAAACGCCTTTCTAACCACAATTTATGTTTTTTTGGTTCCGGTTTTAATCTGGATTTTTACAAGAAAGCGCCCTCAATGGTACGTTTTTTTGTGTGCAATTATGTCAGTTGTCGGAATCGGCCTTCTTGCCCTGGGCAGCAACGACAGTGCAATGATTAATATCGGCGACGTTTTGACCTTAATCTGCGGCATTTTTTATGCCGTCCACATTTATTTTACGGCAAAATACAACGAAGAACATAACCCGGTTGTTTTGACCGCCCTTCAGTTTTTGTTTGCGGCAATCTTTTCGTGGATTTTAGCTCCGTTCTTTGACGGTCCGATGCCTGTTGAACAGATTACAAACGGCCGTGTAATCATCAGCATGCTTTATCTCGGCGTATTTTCTACGCTCGTTGCCTTTGTACTGCAGAATGTGGGCTTAAAGTATCTGCCTTCTGCATGGACAAGTCTTTTGATGAGTTTTGAATCCGTATTCGGGGTGCTGTTCGGGCTCATTGTGCTCGGCGAGCATCTTACTGTGCGGATGACAATCGGCTGTGCATTGATTTTTATCGCCGTTGTTCTTGCCCAGATTCTTCCAGATCTTAAAAAAAATGAGGTGTAAATGAAATTTCCAAAACCACTTAAACCAGGCGACACAATTGCAATTGCGGCCCCGTCTTTTGGAGCTACAACCGAGCCGTACACATTCCGTTTTGATGAAGCTGTAAAGCAGTTTAAGGCTCTGGGCTATAATGTAGTTATTGGCGCCTGCTGTTACAAATCAGACGGTCTTGGAATTTCTACAAAGCCGGAGGTTGCAGCAAAAGAACTTGTTGATTTTTACCTGGACCCGAAAATTGACGCTGTTTTGAGTTGTGGCGGCGGCGAACTCATGTGCGAGACCGTAACACACATTGATTTTGAAAAGCTCAGGTCTGCAAAACCAAAATGGTTTATGGGCTATTCTGACAACACAAACTTTATCTTTCCGCTCGTAACAGTTTCTGGAATTCCTGCAATTTACGGCCCGAATGCTCCTGGCTTTGGAAAGCCGTGGGAACAGAGCGAAAAGGACGCATGGGAAATTCTTGAAGGAAAAAAATACACGGTGTTCGGCTATCCGTCTTTTCAGAATCCTGAAGTTGAGTCCGAAGATCCGTTGAGTCCGTACATTTATACGGATGAAAAGGTTCTTACAAGCTTTGTTAATTCAAAAAACGGACTAATCAAGGCCACTGACGACACAAAAATTGAATTTGAAGGGACTCTAGCCGGTGGATGTCTTGACTGCCTTACATTTTTGAGCGGAACTAAACTCGATGGAGTTGAACAATTCAATAAAAACAACAAAAAGGTAATCTGGGTTCTCGAAAGCTGTGATCAGAATCCGATGGACATACGCCGCTCTCTCTGGCACCTCCGTGAATGCGGCTGGTTTAAGAATGCGGCAGGCTTTATCTTTGGAAGACCACTGGCATCGTTCAGACAGACTCTGATGGGGGTTGATGAATATAATGCGGTGTCAGACATTCTCGGAAGCCTTGATGTGCCGCTTATCATGGATGCCGACATCGGCCACATTGACCCTTCAATGCCTTTGATTATGGGAAGCCACGCAAAGGTAGAAGTGCAGGGAAACGATATAAAAATTCAGATGGAAGAAAAATAAAAGGACATAAAAAAAACTGCCTGTTTAGAGGCAGTTTTTTTTGTGGTTAAAATCACTTATTTATTTGTAAAGTGACCTGCAAGTGCTACAACCCAGCCTACGATTACAAGGTAGAAACCTACAGTTGCGTGCTTGAGGAATCCCTTGCCGATTGCTTTGTAGATACCACCGTTTGTTGTAAATCCGACAACGAGGATTACACCACCAACGATACTTGCAATCAGGAAAAGGAATTTGAGTCCAGAAATCTGTGGAACAAATTCAGCAGCCAGTGCGGCAACAGCACCTGCAAAAATCAAGAGAGCGCCGATTGTTACAAATCCAGAGTTATCAAAGTTGATAAACTGGAAACCGTTTGCAGAAGAACCAAGAAGTCCTTTGAACATTGGACAGCAGAAACCGATTACAGTGAGCGCTGTTCCAATAACAAAAAGCAAATTCATCGCTTTTTTAGCCATAATTTTTCTCCTTTTAAGCCATAGAGGCTTCCGCCACCCATAAGCTAAAAATTATTATGTCTTAATTTTATCTCACCAAATTCAAAATAACAAGTAAAAACAGTTGAATTCAGAACTATTGACAGTAACGGCATTATTTGTCAGTATTACATAGTGTGTTACTAGGTAATACACTAATTTTAAAAACATGGAGGACAAATACACCATGAAAAAACTTACAGCTGTAGTAAGCGCAGCCTTGCTCGTTTTTGCTTTTGCAGGATGCAGCAAAAAATCAGCATCAACAATTCAGAAGGGCGTTCTTAAAGTCGGCGCTACTCCTGAACCTCACGCAGAAATTCTTAACCTCGTTAAGGATGATCTTAAAGCAGAAGGAATCGACCTTACTGTCGTTGAGTTTACAGACTATGTAACTCCAAACGATGCTGTAGATGCCGGCGATATCGATGCCAACTACTTCCAGCACCTTCCATACATGGATTCATTCAACAAAGAAAAAGGCTATCACCTTGTTAACGCAGGCGGTATCCATGTTGAACCAATCGTTCTTTACTCTAAAAAAATTAACAAGCTTGAAGAACTTGCTGACGGAGCAGAAATCGCCATTCCTAACGACCCGACAAACGAAGGCCGTGCACTTCTTCTCCTCCAGGCTGCAGGCTTGATTACCCTCAAGGCAGAAGCCGGAATCACAGCTACACCGCTCGACGTAACTGAAAATTCAAAAAATCTTAAATTCCGCGAAATTGAAGCTGCTTCTCTCCCACGCGTTCTGGGCGATGTTGACGCTGCAGTAATCAACGGAAACTACGCTATTCCTGCCGGATTGAGCGCAGAAAAAGACGGACTTTTTGTTGAAGGTAAAGAATCACCATATGTTAACGTAATTGCCGTTAACGACGGTAACCAGGATGCACCGGAAATCAAGGCTCTTGTAAAAGCTTTGCAGAGCGAAAAAGTTCGCGAATGGATTAAGGAAAAATATCCAAACAACGAAGTAGTAGCTGCCTTCTAGACCTCTTGCGTTGACTAAGAAAAATATATCAATTAAAATCTAATCATAAAGACGACGGTGTTTTTATTATACCCCGTCGTCTTTTATTTTTGGTTGATTTTTTTCATACGTATGGAGGATAGGTTTATGAAAAAATTTGTGGCTTTGCTTGCTTCTGCACTTATGATTATGGCAGTAACAGGCTGTAGTAAAAAAGTTGAAAAAGGTGAATTCACTATTGAAAAAGGTGTATTCAAAATCGGTATGGAAATTGGTTACCCGCCAATGGAATACTATGCTGACGATGGTAAAACACCGATGGGATTCGACATTGAAATGGGCAAACTGCTCGCTGCAAAACTCGGTCTCAAAGTTGAATTCGTAGACACTGCATGGGACGGAATTTTTGCCGGTCTCGAAACAGACAAATACGATGTTGTAATTTCTTCTGCTACCATCACACCTGAACGTCTTGAATCGATGGACTTCTCTGATGCATACATCGGAAACGGTCAGGCTATTATCCTTCAGAAGGATTCAAGAGCAAACATCACAAAACCGGAAGACCTCGAAGGCTACACTGTAGCATATCAGGCAGAAACAACTTCCGACTACTACATGACTAAACTCGCAGAAAAGGGATTGAAATTCAAACCTGCTGAATTTGATAAAGTTATCAACGCTTATGACGAACTTGGACTCGGACGCTGCGATGCAGTAATTTCTGACGCACTTGTAAGCGCTGCTTATCTCGGACCTGACTCAAAATACAAGAGCGTTTGGGTTGGAGATCCTGACGAATACTTTGGTATCGCAGTTAAAAAGGGAAACAAGGCCCTTCTTGATAAAGTTAACGAAGCCCTTGCAGAAATCAGGGCAGACGGAAGTCTCAAGGCTGTTTCAGAAAGCGTTTTCGGAACTGACTTAACTTCTAACTAAAACAAGTTTAAGACCGCCCTGCTGATGCAGGACGGTTCTTGCTTTTTAAGGAAATATTGATGGAACGCGCACTACAAAAAATTATTGGCTGGATTCCGGCGTTGTTGAACGGAGCAAAGATTACTATTCTGCTTACTCTGGCAGCAGTGTCAGCAGGTATTGTCTTTGGACTTTTGCTTGCCCTCGGAAAGATTTCTAAGAAAAAGATCATCAACAAAATCTGTTCTGCTTACATTTTCTTTTTCAGAGGAACACCTCTTTTGATGCAGTTATATTTTTTGTATTTTGGTCTTCCAAAGCTCTGTCCGTTCCTTACTTTGCGAAATAAGTTTCTTGCGGCATTCATTGCATTTGGTTTAAACTCTGCCGCATACATGGCCGAGTACATCCGCGCCGCCATTCAATCTATCGATAAGGGGCAGCACGAAGCCAGCCGGGCACTCGGATTGAATTATTTTCAGACAATGGCATACGTTATTGTGCCTCAGTCCATCAGGCGTTTGATTCCTTCTGTGGGCAACGAATTTATCATGGTATTAAAAGACGCTTCTCTCGTTTCTCTTATTGCCCTCGAAGACATTACCAAGATTACACGAAGTATTGCTTCAAGTTCAGGAAACGAACTTGTTTACCTGCCTGCTATGGTTTTGTACTTGATAATTACTGCTGTATTCTCTCTTGTATTCAATAAAACCGAAAAGAAATTCAGCATTTACGAATAAACAGGGGACTAAAAATGAGCATTATTAAAACAGAAGAAATACATACATATTTTGGCGACCTTAAAATTCTCAAGGGAATTTCTTTAAAGGTTGAACCTAAGGAAGTTGTTTGCATCATCGGACCTTCTGGTTCGGGTAAATCAACCTTCCTGAGAACTTTGAACCATCTCGAACACATCGACAACGGCCGCATCTACGTTGACGACACTCTCCTCGACGAATATGAAAACGGTCACTGCAAATACAAGATTCATAAAAATGAACGCAAACAGATTCTGCTTGAAATGGGAATGGTATTCCAGAGGTTCAATCTGTTTCCGCACAAAACCGTAATTGAAAACGTAATGCTTGCTCCGATTCAGGTTAGAAAAGTTTCTAAAGAACAGGCCCGTGCCAAAGCTCTTGAACTTTTAAAGCTCGTAGGTCTTGCAGACAAGGTTGATGAGTTTCCGAACAAGCTCAGCGGTGGCCAGCAGCAGCGTGTTGCGATTGCCCGCGCCCTTGCAATGGAACCAAAAATAATGCTTTTTGATGAGCCTACCTCAGCACTCGACCCTGAACTTGTTGGAGAAGTTCTTGCTGTAATGAAAAAGCTTGCCGAAGACGGTATGACGATGATTGTTGTAACTCACGAAATGGGATTTGCCCGCGAAGTTGCAAACCGCGTTGTATTTATGGAAGGCGGAATCATTCAGGAAGAAGGCACTCCGGAAGAAATCTTTAATAATCCGAAGAGCCCTCGTCTGCAGCAGTTCTTAAAGAGCGTTCTGTAAACTAGACAAGCGTGCGCGCGATTGCTGCCGCAACGCGCTCACCGTCCATTGCCGAAGAACCAATGCCGCCACTGTAGCCGCTTCCTTCTCCGCATGGATAGAGATTTTTAATTCCTTCACATTCAAGAGTTTCTTTATTGCGCAGAATGCGGACAGGTGTACTTGTTCGTGTTTCGCTTGCGATTAAAAGAGCATCGTCACAAACAAAACCCCTCATCTGGTGTCCAAAATCCTTGAATGCCATTTGAAGTCTTTCCGAAATTTCTTTTGGAAGCCACTCATCGAGTCTGCTCGGAATTACTCCCGGTTTATAGCTTGTAACAGGCAGGCTGTCACTTAATTTATGATTCAAAAAGTCTGTAAGGCGCTGTGCCGGAGCATACTGTCCCTTTCCGTAATGCTGGGTCAATTGTTCAAGCCATGTGCGCCAGTAAAGGCCTGCAAGAGCCCTGCAGCCCTGTTCTTCTGCAATCTTTACAAATTCCTCCGGGATGTCTTCCGGGCGGCGTTCTACAACAATTGCGGCGTTTGACCACTGGCTGTTACGGCCAGAAGATGACATTCCGTTGATTACAATCTGATCTGTTCGTGTTGCGCACGGAACGATGTAACCGCCCGGGCACATACAAAAACTGTATACGCCGCGGCCGTTTTCCTGCGCAGTAAGCCTGTATTCTGCGGCCTGCGACATCTGCTGCCCGTGGAACTGGATATTGTCGATAAGGGCGCGGGGGTGTTCAACACGGACTCCGACTGCAAAAGTTTTTGCTTCAAGACAGGCCGGTTCTACATCGGCGATGATTTTATAAATATCTGCGGCAGAGTGACCTGTCGCAAGGATGATTTTATCTGCGTAGAGTTCTTTTTGTTCACCGGTTTTGATGTCGGTAACTTTTACGCCTTTAGCAGTAAGTTGCGGCGTGCGTTCAGTGATAAATTCGGTGAAGAGGTGATTAAAGAAAATCTGACCGCCAAGTTCAACAATTTTCTTTTCCATGGCGTCGATGATTTTTGGAAGTTTATCAGTTCCTATGTGCGGGTGCGCGTCGGTCAAGATGTTTTCTGTTGCACCAAATTCAACAAAGATGCGGTAAATTTTGTAGATGTCGCCGCGCTTGTTTGAACGAGTGTAGAGTTTACCGTCAGAAAAAGTTCCGGCACCGCCTGAGCCAAAACAGAAATTTGAGTTTTCGTCCAGTTGGCCCTGGCCGGTCAAATTGTCAATGTCGTTTTTACGGATTGTAGTTGCAGAACCACGTTCAATAATAATCGGTGTAATTCCGCTTTCAAAAAGACGGAAGGCCGCATACAGACCTGCGGGTCCGCATCCGATTATAATTACTTTTTTTGAACCGTCTGCCTTTTTCCAGCGCAGTGCTACATCGTCTTCGTTTTCCGGTTCTTCTCCGATGTAAACTTTGTAGCGCATAAAAAGTTTTATCTGGGCACGGCGCGCATCGATGGATTTTTTTTCAAAAACGGGCGTAACTTTCTGTCCCTTGTAATCAATGTGTTTTTGATCGAGAGTTTCAAGAATTTTTTGATTGATTACTGCCTGATTGTTTTCTTCTTCGGGCGTAATGATAATAGAAAGTTCCGTTGTCATATAGAACGATTATAGAGAATCTTGCTTAAATAAAAAAGTGGGTTAAACCTTAAACAGGTCAATCTGGTTTCCGATTTTCTGGATGCTTTCCTGCATTGTATCGGAAATTGAAGCTAGAGTATGACCGTTCTGGTTAATCTGGTTTGCACTTTCTGTCATGCCGCCCATGCTTGCCTTAATCTGCTGGGTAACACTCTGCAGTTTGTTGATTTGTGACAAAATTGCGCTGTTGCCCGAAGACATGTTTGCAGAAGATGCGCGGACTTCGGATGTACTGTCGTTCATCATCTTGAGCGCGTCTGTAATCTGATGGCTTCCGATTTCGCTTTCTTCCATGGCTCCCTTAATCTGGTTAACAAGCTGGTCTGTGGCACGGATTTGTTCAGTAACCGAATTGAATGACTGCTTTGCTTCTGCACTCGACTTAACTACGTTATTGATTGATTCCTGAATCTTTTTAAGTTCTTTACCGATGCGTTTTGACTGCTGGCTTGAGTTTTCGCTCAAGGCCCGGATTTCGTCGGCTACAACGCTAAATCCGCGTCCTGCGGCTCCGGCGTGTGCGGCTTCGATTGCGGCGTTCATGGCGAGGAGGTTGGTTTCGCCGGCGATTTTAGAAATCGTCTTGTTGGCTTCAAAAAGCATCTGACTCTGTTCTTCCATGAGGGTAATCTGTTCGTTTACACTGTTCTGTTTTGAAATTCCGTCCCTTGTATGCTGTTCAAGCCGGCTGAATGCGTCGACCATGTGTTCGGTGCTGTGTGAAACCGAAGTGATGTTTCCGAGCATCTGTTCAACTGCGGCGCTGGCCTGAGTAACTCCGGAAGACTGGTTTTCAATCAGATTGTTCAGGTCTTCGATATTATTTGCAATCTGGTTAACCTGATTTACAGTTTCTTCAACAGAGTCTCCCTGGAGGTTAATCTGAGAGCTGACCTGTTCAATATTCTGGATAATCTGTTCGATTGAAGAACCAGTTTCGAGCGACGTATTGTGCATTTCCTGATCAACAGATTCAAGTATGTCCTTTGATTCCTTGATGCGGGTGATGATGTGGCAGAGGTTTTCTGTAAATGAGTTGAATCCGCGAACTACGTCACCGATTTCATTTTTTGTGTGAACATCGATTCGCTTTGTTAAGTCGGCGTCGCCGGATGCGATTTCGATAATTGAATCCTTGAGCTTAATAAGCGGGTGAATCAATATATTCATGTAGATCGAAGTAAAAATCAAAAGCAGAAGAGCGATAATCGAAGTAGATAATATAATCTGGAGTCCGCTCTTGTATGCGCTTGATTTTACCGAGGCATCAGGAACAGAAACTGCAAGCGACCAGTCTGTGCGGTAAATCGGTGTGTAGAAAACGTGGTGCTTTACTTTTGTGTCAGTTTCTGTGATTACAGCACTGCCGGTCTGGGACATAACCATTTTTCCGGTCATTTGCTGGTAACCTTCAAGGCCGGATTGCTCGTCGCCCATTGTGTAAAAGTTTTTCATAATGCGATCATCGTCGGGGTGAGCGATAATGTTACCTTCGCCGTCGATTGCGTAAATGTATGAGTTTTCCGTTGTTTTTGTTCCCTGAATTTCGTTGTTTACGGTGCGCAGAGGAATTGCTGCAAAGAATACGCCCCAGTATGCGTTGTTTGTGTTGTACAAAGGAACAGAGACATAAAATACATAATATGAGCCGTCTACGGAAAGTTCAGGATTTGAAATGTACTGGGCTTTTCCCTTTCCGGCAATTTCTGAGTAGTAAAGTTTGTCAGAAACGTTTCCTTCCCGTCCGTCTGATGAATACATATCACCGTTTACATCAGCAAAGGCTACAAAGTCAAAATTTGAACCGATGAGACGGATGTTGCTGAGCATATAATCCTGTGCGGTTTTGATGTCACCTGTGAGGAATGCGTCACTTTTTGAAAACACCCTTAGATCCTTAAAAAATCCGTCGAGCCAGTAGGAAATTAAAGAAGATGTGCGTTCTGCAAGAGATGAAGAAAAAGTTGTATATGTTTCGATATTGTCGTTACCAATAGAACGAATCAGGATAAAAGAAAGCGCAGAGAAAAATAAAACAAGAATAATTAAAAGTGCGACGGCAAAGCGGAAGGCAATTGTATTTTTGAGTCCTTTGCGCCACTTTTTGAAAGACTGAACCAGTTTGAATTTAGGTTTGTACTCATCGAGAACTTCAAGGTCCTCGACTTCATCAACCGGCGTCTGAATGTTTTTACTCTCATCCTTCTTTAATCTTTTAAACATAAAACATCTCCAAAGGCAGTGTCTGTCTGACATCTCCTATTATATAACTATCGGTCTAATTTGTTAAATTTATAACAAATTAGAGTAAAGAAAGTTTCGTCCTCATTGCTTTGTTTTACTTGATAATAATTGGTGTAAAGTGGATAATGTACAGACTTGAATTCATACGAGGTTATAATATGCAGATTAAGCAGTTGGAAAAAATTCTCAAAGAAAATGAATATCCTGGACGCGGAATCGTAGCAGGGCTTTCTGCTGACGGAAAGTACGCAGTCAGCGCATACTGGACAATGGGACGCAGTGCCGGAAGCCGCAACAGAATTTTTGTTGCAGAAAGCGAAAACGGCTCAGAAGTTGTACGCACAAAGGCCTTTGACCCAAGCCTTATCGCCGGCGATCCGAGCCTTATCATTTATGCCGCAGTACGCCAGCTCGGAAACCTTACAATCGTTACAAACGGCGACCAGACAGATACAATCTTTGACGGTCTCAAGGCAGGACAGACTTTTGAACAGTCACTGCGCAGCCGTAAGTACGAACACGACGCTCCAAACTTTACTCCGCGCATTTCTTCTTTGCTTAACGTAAAAGACGGAAAATTTGACTACGCAATTTCTATCCTCAAAAGTGACAACGGAAACGGCGACAACACTCTCCGCTTTACTTATACTTACGACAATCCTTTGAAAGGTCAGGGAAGATTTATTCATACTTACATGGGTAACGGAAATCCACTCCCAAGCTTTGAAGGCGAACCTGAACTGGTTGAATTAAAAGGTTCAATCGACGAATTTGCCGGCATGCTCTGGTCAAGCCTGAACGAAGACAACAAAGTAAGTCTCTTTGTCCGCTACATAGACATTGCAACAGGCAAATTTGAAGAGCGCATCATCAACAAAAACAAATAGTTCAATTTTATCGGTCACTCCCAGATGAAAAAGGCTCTGTTTACAACCTTGCTGATAGAAAAATCACCTCAATCTCTTCCTCTGGGAGCGGCTTGTGTAGCTTCGGCCGCAAAATCCGACCCGCGTTCAAAAGGCCTTTTACAGGTTGAATTAATCGATTTTAACCGCGAAGAGCGTGAAATCGTAAAACTTTATGACACAAAGGGGCCAAAGGCAACTTACGCAATCGGACAGTACATCGCGGGCAAAATCGCCGAAAAAAAACCTGATTTTGCCTGCTTCAGCGTATATGTGTGGAATCATCTGATTCTTGAAGAAGCGGCCATAACCTTAAAAAAGCTCCTTCCTGACATCATAACGCTCGCAGGCGGCCCGGAAGTTACCGCTGATCCGTACGCTTTCCGCTCATTTGATTATCTTGTAAGCGGGAACGGCGAAAGTGCTACAAAAGAAGTTCTGCTCAAGCTTTCAGGCTGTGAAAAGACAGAAGACCTGGACGGAGTCTATTATTTTGACGGAACCAAAACTATTCCGCTGGCGGCAGCCGGAAGGGCACATCCTTGTCCGCCGGAACAGCTTTCTTCGCCGTATCTCGACGGAACGATCGATGCTTCGCGTTACGGCGGCGCCCTCTGGGAGCTTGCCCGCGGCTGTCCGTTTAAATGCAGTTACTGTTATGAAAGCAAGGGCGAAAACCGTGTTTCTTACTTTCCGATGGAGCGCATAGAAAAAGAACTTGAACTTTTTGAAAAGCAGAAAATTGCGCAGGTCTTTGTCCTTGACCCGACTTATAACGCAAGCAGGGAGCGCGCCCTCAAAATGCTTAAAATGATTAAGCAGAAGACACATGGAATGTTTTTTTATTTTGAAGCGCGCGCCGAGTTTATTGACAGGGAACTTGCCCATGCCTTTTCGGAGATTCCGTGCGCTTTGCAGATTGGAATGCAGAGTGCGGATCCGGAAGTTCTTAAAAACGTTCACCGCACTCTGGACAAGAAAAAGTTTGTAAAGAACATTGGTTATCTGAATGAAGCGGGCGTAACTTTCGGATTCGATCTGATATACGGGCTTCCAGGCGACACTTTTAAAGGCTTTAAAAAGAGCATCGATTTTGCCTTAAGTCTCTATCCGAACAATCTTGAATTGTTTTGTCTGAGCGTACTGCCCGGAACAAAACTCCACGACGATGCAAAGGGCTTTAATCTTGTGTGGCAGCAGATGCCTCCGTACAATGTCCTTCGCACTCCGACCTTTGATGAAGGCGCCCTCGCAGAAGCAAAGTCGCTTTCTCAGGCGGTCAATCTTTTTTATACACAGGGCCGCGCAGTCAGTTGGTTCAACAGTATTTTGTATCCTCTGCATCAGGCGCCGTCCGCATTTTTTACTGACTTTGAGCGCTATTTGAAGGCAAATCAAATTCAAGTTGAAGAATGCGGTGACCCGCGGAAAATTCGTAAAATTCAAAAAGCATTTGTTCAAAAAAAGTTTGAGGAGCGCCATTTGCAGAAGCTGCTTCCGGTTAGCTTTGACCTTATTGAATTATACGGAGCTCTGAGCGATGCCGACGGAGAAGGCTTAAAATCAACAGTCCACTTGAATTATCACGTTGACGATGTGCTGAGCGAATACGCGCTTGATATTCAATATTTTGCTCAAAACGTAAAAAAGCACCCGTACACCGCAAATATCGCCCCAGGTCCCGACGGGGCAATAATCCGCTGAAAAAAAATCATCATTTGTTTCATCAATTTTTTTACAGAAAGTAATTGACAAAAATTGTAAGTTAGCGTATGCTAACAATGAAAGTTAGCGATAGCTAACTGACGGTGTACCTCATGGCGTCCTGCGGGGTCTGGTTCTGACTGTTTCTTGACTCTCCGCAGGACGCCGTTTTTTTTGGAAAAAAATAATGAGTTTTGATGAGACTATATTAAATTGCGGAGCCCCGGCTCTGTGCGGTATAAAACCTGCCAGTTTATTTTCGATGAATGGTGACTGTTATAAAACTAACCGCATAAAACTTATTGAATGGCGTACTGTTTTTTGTAAGGCACAGAGATTTTTAATTCCAATCAAAAAAGAAGATAACCGCATTCTGTTTTTTATTTACGATAAGAATCTTCTGCAGGCTGTC
>JAILFZ010000174.1 GCA_024697295.1 Treponema sp. | reverse complement strand
ATAACGGCAATTCAACAGTTTCACCATAATGAAAAACAGGCAGTTGATAAACTGATAATGATGGATGCCATAGAGATGGCCATTAAACATGAAAATATTAATTTATTTGCAGTTATAGCCTCTGACAACGGATATCATGCTTTAGCGCTTAGATTAAGGGAATTAGGTAAACGGGTTATAGGCATCGGTTCAAAAACAACGTGTAAAGAAATCTGGATCAAATCGTGCAATGAGTTCATTTATTTAGAAGACCTGGAAGAAAAAGATGATTCAATTCTCCTGGATGAAAAAGAAAACAACAATGATAATTCATTAAAGGATTATTCACTTGAAAAATTCATTGAAAATGCTTTTGATTTAACAGCGTTCTATAACGGCACAAATACAAAATTATTATCACAGGTGTGGGAAACGATTTACCGGCAAAAATCTGATTTTAATGTTAAAGATTATGGAGTAAAGTCTCCCCGCGAATTAATTTTAAAATTAGATTCAAAATTTAAGCTTTCCGATGATGGTAAACCGCAAAGAACTTTTTTTGTAGAAAAAATAGAAGCTGTCGTACAAAAAAATAGAAAAACTGGAATCATAAAGAGAAGAATACAGAATTACAGAATAATTGCAGCAGATGACAAATCCGGTGATTATTTTTTCTATATGGGCGAAATCAATCCAGAAATTAAAGGAAATATTCTTGATAAGGGAACAAAGGTCAACTTTGAAGTTGTAAACACTCCTGGTGATAACGGAGGCTTTGGAAACAACAATGGCAGGGCAACGGATGTAATGCTTGTTTAGGAATTGCAGGCGGTCTGTGCTGCCTGTCATCTTTACAGGCGGCACTCATCAGAACGGTTATCTTGAATCTCTGTCAGATTAACATAATTAAGGAATAAGTTTTGAAAGTAATTGTAAGTGCATGCCTTGCCGGGGATAACTGCAAATACAACGGCGGCAACAATTTTAATCATAAGATGATGGATTTTCTCAAGGCCCACAATGTGATAAAAGTCTGCCCGGAAGTTTTAGGAGGGCTTTCGACTCCCCGTCCTTCTGCAGAAATTGTAAACGGCAGGGTCATAAACACTGAAGGAGCAGACATTACAAAAGAGTTTACACTCGGAGCCCAAAAAGCTTTTCAAATTGTCCAGAAAGAAAATCCCGATCTGATAATTCTCCAGAGCAGAAGCCCTTCCTGCGGAATAAAGCAGATTTATGACGGAACTTTTTCCGGCAGCAAAATCCCTGGCCACGGGCTTTTTGCAGAGCTTTGCATTAAGGCCGGTTACAGGGTTCTTGATATTGAAGATATGGCCGACGCGAACCTGACAAATGATATATAGGAGCTTTTTCCCGCTTTCCGAGCTTCCGCTGACGCTCCATTACCTGCCATACGGCAGGTAACTTCGGCTCTCCAATCGGGGCTAAAAATTTCTTCGCAACTGCCTTGCAAAAGTAAGCGTTATTGTGTTAGCATAAGGAAACTTCAGGGCGGGGTGTGATTCCCCACCGGCTGTAAGCGCAAAAGCGTAAGCCAGCGAGTCGCAGTGCGACATGACACGGTGCAATTCCGTGGCCGACGGTATAGTCCGGATGGAAGAAGTAAACTTTTCTGGCACCGTGTGTGTCTGGTGTTTATTTTTTTGAATTCAACAGGCCCTGTAGTAATACGGGGCTTTTTTTATGCAAAATTACAATTCAATTCCAGAAGCACTTGAGGATTTACGAAACGGCAAAATTATTCTTGTAAGTGACGATGAAGACCGCGAAAACGAAGGCGACATGATTTGTGCCGCTCAGTTTGCAACTCCACAAAACCTCAACATGATGGCCTCTTACGGCAAGGGGCTGATCTGTATGCCTGTCAGCCAGGAATATGCCGACAAACTCGGGCTATACCCGATGGTAACAAAAAACACTGACAACCACGAAACAGCTTTTACCGTAAGCATCGATCATAATTCAACCACAACCGGAATCAGCGCATTTGAACGTTCAATCACGGCTCAAAAGTGCACCGATGAAAATTCAAGACCGGAAGACTTTAGAAGACCGGGCCACATGTTCCCGCTGATTGCAAAAAAAGGCGGGGTGCTTGTCCGTAACGGCCACACCGAAGCGACTGTTGACCTCTGCCGCCTTGCAGGCTTAAAGGAAATCGGGCTTTGCTGCGAAATCATGGAAGACGACGGCACGATGATGAAAAAGGACAATCTGTTCCGCCTTGCAGAAAAGTTTGACCTTAAGTTCATCACGATTAAGGCACTCCAGGATTATTGCCGCGTAAACGAAAAACACGTCGTAATGGAAGCTAAGGCAAAACTTCCCACTGAATATGGTGAATTCGATATTTACGGCTACGTCAACGACATCACGGGCGAACATCATGTTGCCCTCGTAAAAGGCGATCTTGGGGATGGAGAAAACGTTCTGTGCCGGGTTCACAGCGAATGTCTGACCGGCGACGTTTTTGGAAGCTGCAGGTGTGACTGCGGGCCGCAACTTCATGCGGCCTTAAAGCGCGTCGAATCAGAAGGGCGCGGTGTCATTCTGTACATGCGTCAGGAAGGCCGCGGAATCGGTCTTATCAATAAACTCAAGGCGTATAAACTTCAGGAAGAGGGGCTGGACACCGTGGATGCAAATATCAAACTCGGTTTTGCACCGGACCTCCGCGAATACTGGATTGGGGCCCAGATTCTGCGCGACCTTGGAGTTAAGTCACTGCGCCTTTTGACCAACAATCCGGATAAGGTTTACGGCCTTGACGGCTTTGGCCTTAAAGTGATCCGGCGGGAAAGCATCGAAATCCCAAGCCAGAAGTTTGACGCGTTTTATCTTCGCACAAAGCGCGACCGCATGGGCCACATTTTTACAGAAAAATTATAGGACTTTCATTGGAGGCATATATGAATAAAATTGAAGGAAAACTGGTTGCTAAAGCCGGTATGCGTGTTGCAATTGTTGCAAGCCGCTTTAACGAAATCATCGTAAACAAGCTTCTTGGCGGCGCCGTGGACGGTCTTGTGCGCCACGGTGTTGAAGAAGACAA
>JAILFZ010000163.1 GCA_024697295.1 Treponema sp. | reverse complement strand
GTGTCAAAAGTTAACCGCTCAGTTACCGTAAGGCTGTCACAGCCGCTGGAATCAGTTCCTTCAAAATAAACCCATACGGATTTTGCAACATGGTGATTTTTAATCCACTCATAATCTTTTGCCTGAGTTTCATAATCGCTTAAAGTAATAAAGTTTGTACCGTTAATTGCATCATCTTTTGTGCGTGCGATATTCAGTTTTGATATTTCCGGTGCTTCTGTTTCAGTAGAAAGATAGCATTTTGGTTTAATAACTATATCGCTTAAGTCGTCTTTATTAAGAACTGCCTTAACCTTGTACTGGGTAAGCCCCGAATCAAAAGATTGCTCGCTTTTTTCAGTAAAGGTAACCGCATCTTCAATAATCTCACTCAAATCAGAAGAATAGCAGACCCAATTTTTAAAAACTGCATCTTTCTTTTTGGTAAAAGTTATTTCAAGTGCATCGCCTTTTATGAGGGATGCTTCGAGGGGATAGATATCACCATAATCAGACGTATCCACCATAATGCGGACGGAAGTTTTATCGGCCTTTTCGTAGGCAATGATGCCGTTAAGCTCGTCTTTTATTGATGAACCGTCAAGAAAATTTTTGCAGCTGATTAAACTGATACAAAACAGTAATAATAATACTTTTCTCATTTGTTCAACAATTTTACCATATTATTTAAAAAAAAACATAAAAAAATCCTCCGCAGACGGAGTATTAATATTGAGATTATTATTTGATCTTATTGGCAAGCATACCTGCCAGGAGGCAGACGCCTTCAACCATGGCTTTGTGTTCTTCCGGTGCAATTCTCGCATACAAAGAGTCCGGAGTGTCACCAGGAAGAACAGGCACCTTTTTCTGGACAAGGATTTTTCCGGTGTCGCAGCCTGCGTCAACGAGGTGAACAGTACAGCCGGATTCCTTTTCGCCTGCGGCGAGGACCGCCTCATGCACATTGTGGCCCCACATTCCTACCCCGCCAAACTTTGGCAGAAGTGCCGGATGGAGATTTACAATCCGGTTTGAATACTCTGTAATGATATTTCCAGCAAGCACAGTCAGCCAGCCGGCAAGAACAATCGCGTCACAGCCTGCATTTTTTGCAACTTCAAGAGCCGCATTACTTACAGCTTCGCGTTTGAATTCTTTAGTTGCGGCCTTTGCCCCTTCTGCGCCGAGGACAGCCACCGGAGAAACAATTTTTGTCGGAATGCCGGCTTTTGCGGCGCGCTCAAGAGCGTAGGCTTTTTTTGTATCTGCAATGACAACTGCAATATGATACGGACAGTCCGCATGAGATTTTTCGTAATCGATAAGAGCCTGGAGGTTTGTTCCGCCCCCACTTACTAAAACTGCAATTTTCATAAAACTCTGATTCAACTATTCGAGAATTGTAGCTTCGTGGCTGCCTTTGAGTTCTGTTCCGAGGTCTTTTTCGGCTGCTTTTACGTAACCGATTTTGTAAGCCTTCATTACAGGGTGTCCGTGCATTACAAATTCAGGGGCTTTTTTGTTAAAGCGCTCGATGATTTTGTCTGCGTCCTTTGCTTTTACTGCAAGAATGAGACCGATGCCCATGTTGAATGTTCCCCACATTCCTTCCGGATCTGCTCCGCGGCGTTCAAGTTCAGCAAAGATGGCAGGTTTTTCCCAGCTGTCCTTTTTGATTACGCTTACAAGATTAGCGCCTTTTTTGTACATGCGCGGTACGTTTTCGTAAAATCCGCCGCCTGTGATATGTACCATACCGTGAACTGATTTTCCGTATTTTGAAAGCACATCCATTACAGGACGAACATAAATGCGTGTCGGTGTAAGAAGAACTTCGCCGATTGTTTTTCCGCTGTCTCCGAAAGGCTCGTCAAAGTTTTTTACGAGTTTACGAACAAGTGAATATCCGTTTGAGTGACAGCCTGTCGAAGAAAGACCGATGAGAGTGTCGCCGGCTTCGATTTTTTCGCCGGTAATCATCTTCTTTTTATCACCAAAACCTACGCCAAATCCGGCAAGGTCATATTTTCCTTCATCATAAAAGCCCGGCATTTCTGCAGTTTCGCCGCCGAGCAGTGCACAGCCTGCATCAACACAACCGTCAGCAACCCCCTTTACGAGTTCGCCGGCAACTTTTGCGTCGAGCTTTCCGCATGCAACGTAGTCGAGGAAGAATTTTGTCTGAACGCCTGAGCAGAGTATGTCGTTTACGCTCATGGCAACACAGTCGATTCCAACTGTGTCATATTTTTTAAGCTGGAATGCGATGTCGAGTTTTGTTCCGACACCGTCTGTACCGCTTACGGCAACAGGATGTCTGAGTCCTTTTGGAATTTCAAACATTCCATTAAAACTTCCGAGGTCAGTTAAAAGTCCAGGAATTCGAGTTCGCTTTGCGTGAACTTTGTATTCATTTACGGCATTATAGCCTTCTTCAACATCAACACCTGAATCTTTGTAATCAATTGTTGCCATTTTTTATTCTCCAGATTAAGAGTAATTAGGCGGTTCTCTTAAACCGCCCGATTTGAAACTTCATTATAACGATTTAAAGTCTTTGTGTCATTATAATTCTACATTAAGACCGTTTGCAGCCGCGTCGTCAGCAAGCTTTTTGCGGAATGCAGTGAGTTTTTCTTTGAGTTCAGGGTATTTGATTGAAAGAATCTGTGCTGCAAGGTAAGCCGCATTCTTTGATGAATTGATACCGACTGTTGCAACCGGAATCTGCGGCGGCATCTGTACGATGGAAAGAAGGGCGTCCATTCCGCCAAGGCCGTTTGATTTTCCAGGGCTAACGCATTCAAGCGGAACTCCAATTACAGGAAGTGTTGTAGCTCCGGCAATTACTCCTGGAAGTGCGGCTGCAAGCCCTGCACCGGCGATGATAACTTCATAGCCTTCAGATTCAACCTGTCTGATGGTTTTATGAAGGAGTTCGCCTGCACGGTGGGCAGACAAAATAAATGCTTTGTATTCAATGCCGAATTCCTTGAGAACGTCGGCTGCCTTTTTCATTGTTTCTGTGTCGGATTTTGAACCGAAAAATATAGCGACTTTCATTGTAAACCTCTGGAATTCAAAATACCATAAA
>JAILFZ010000162.1 GCA_024697295.1 Treponema sp. | reverse complement strand
CTGTCCAGGGAATGCTTTATGTTGCAGACTGTCTTGCAAAATAAAAATTGCTGACAGTTGAGGGATTGAATTAAGTTTGGTATTATAAGGAAATATGAAAAAGTTTTTTTTGACTTTGCTTTTAGTTTTAGCTTTCTCATCAGTATTAGCAGCCCCGTTGTTTTCTCAGAACGTAAACATTGTGGACGCCTCTGCAAAGTCCGGAATGACTTTTTACTGGGACAGCCTTGCGCTTTCCGGCATCCTCGAAAAAAACGGACATCAGATTGCCTTTAAGGCCGGTGACAACTTTATTTTACAGGACTACAAAAAAATCGTCCTTGTTGAACCTCCCGTTTCCAGAGACGGAAACATCTATGTCAGCCAGGATTTTATGAATAAGGCCGAAGAACTTTTTAAAACCGAAACTTCCGAAAACGGCTTTAAAATCGGCGCAATCCTTATTGACCCGGGCCACGGCGGAAAGGATCCCGGCGCCTTCGATACAGTCAAAGTAAACGGCAAAAAAATCACATTAAAGGAAAAAGACATAAACCTTGCAGTCGGAAAACTTTTGTACCAGCGCCTCAAGGCCGCTTATCCTGAAAAAAAGATTCAGATGACACGTTCTACTGACGTTTTTTTGTCCCTCGCACAGCGCACAGAAATTGCAAACGCAATCAAACTCGAAAAAAACGAAGCGATTCTTTATGTTTCAATTCACGTAAATGCTTCTCTTGATAAAAAGGCTTCAGGCTATGAAGTATGGTATTTGTCGCCGGGCTACCGCCGCAATGTAATTGATAAAAATTCAGTTGATGACAAAGAACTCTACACCGTGATGAATTCAATGATGGAAGAAGAATACACAACAGAAAGCATTCTTATTGCAAAATTCATCATGGACGGACTTCAGGCGCAGGTAGGTTCCCAGACCTCATCCCGCGGAATCAAAGCAGAAGAATGGTTCGTAGTGCGCAATTCAAACATGCCTGCGGTTCTGGTAGAACTAGGCTTTGTAACAAACCAGAAAGAAGCTGAACTTCTTGCAGCTGATTCCTATAAACAAAAACTTTCACTTGGAATTTTCAATGGACTTGCCGCGTTCGTAACACACTTTGAGCGTTCCCGCGGCTTTACGGGGGCACATTAATGTCATTTATCAGATTAATTAAAAACGACCGCAGATTCTTTTTATTTACCGTTTTAGCCTTTCTCTTTGTATTTTCATTTATTTTCTTTGTTGTCAATTACCGTGGTGCAAGATACCATTTTTATTTTGAATCAACTGATACAGACGGATATGAGATGGAAGTCCGCCAGCTTCCCTCCGTGAAGGGCAGGGAAAAGATTGAACTGTTTACCGAAGAACTTTTGCTCGGTCCGTCGATTCAGCGGGCTAAACGGGTCTTTCCGGTTGGAACCCGTGCGATTTTCTGTTTTGAACATAAAAAAGTCCTGTATCTTAACCTGTCAAAGGAAGCACTTTATGACTTTTCTGAAAGCGCTTCCATCGGTCAAAACCTTAAGGTAATTGAAAAAAATATTATGACCAATTTTCCGTCTGTAAGGAAGATTGAGTTCTTTATCGAAGGTAATTCGATTAAATTTGAAGATAAAAATTAGCAAAAAAAATCGTTGACAAAATGCTTTGCTTATATAATAATTAAAGTATATATACAAGGCTACATCAATCGAATATAAGGAGCTTCGAATGAAGAAAAGTTACGTTTTATCTGCTGCAGTAATGATGCTCTTCAGTGCATCTGTATTTGCAAAAGAATCAACACTTATCGATTTCACAATGCTTGATGCCGACATTAACATTAAGGCACAGGACAGTGATGTTGAAATCCCAGAAAACAGCCGCACAATTATGGATTACGGTATTGCTGCTGGAGCAACATTTGACCAGGACCAGAAAGATCTTATGAAAACTTCTCTCTATCTTGGCGAATGGGAAGTTAAACTTAACAGCTCAGCACAGACTGTAAGCGCACTTGCTCAGTCAACTGTTGTACCTGCACCTGTACGTGACAGTGCAAAAGTACCATTTGCCGGCAAGAATGTAATGGGTGTACGCGTAGTATTCCCAAGCGCAAACTATAATGCAAACGCTAAAATCGTTCCGCCGTTTGATATTCCTGCTTATGAACCACTTTCTACAGCAGACGAAAACGGTAACCGTCAGCCACAGACTGATGAACAGAAAGCATCTGGACGTACATTGTTCGAAGCAGATGACGATGATTCACCGGCATATGGTCTTGTAAAGAACGTTGGTACTATTAAATCAATCGCTGTAACAACAATGGGTATGAACTTCCCACATGGTCTCTATGTAATGCTTACAGATACAGACAATGTTACACGCCGCTATTTCATGGGTTACCTCGGATTCGACGGATGGAAAACTCTTACATGGAACAACCCGGACTATATTTCTGAAGTTCGCACACGCGAAATCCGTGTATATCCAATCTATCCGCGTGGACTTCCATTTGTTAAGTTCGCTGGATTCCAGATTACACGTGATGCAGCTCACATCGGTGATGACTTCATCGGTTACTTCAAAGATGTAAAGATCATCTACGACAAAGCTGAACTTACTTCAGAACGTGATATCGCAGACGAAGACCTTTGGGGTATCGTTACAAAGAAAGAAACTGCTCGTCAGAATCTTGAAATGAGCCGCTTCGGTAACAAACAGGTTAACCGCTACCTCGAAAAGTCTAAGATGGCTACAGAAGAACAGTTCACATCTTCACTTGATGAAAACTCTTCTTCTAACGCTCAGAAGAACGGTGGAGCCGCTGCTGATGCTAAATAATAGTTTCTAAAACAGGAAACTTCTGAAAACCGTCCATATAATTATGGACGGTTTTTTATTTGCTTTAATACTTTCATCGTGTTACATTTAAAGTATGAGCAAGATAACAGTTTCAATCCCGCACAAAAACGAAATTAAAGATATATACGAAAGTTACAACACGGTGCTTTCTTCAATCATGCAGAAAATTGAGGCAAAGTTAAAAAGTACAATTAAACTTGCCAGCATGCCGACTTACAAATCACGCATAAAATCATTCAATTCATATTACAGAAAGGTTCTTCGTCTTAAAGCCGAAGAAGTTGCCCGCCGCGGTCAGCTGGTTGAACTTACCGATATGATGGGTATCCGTATCATATGCGCCTTTATGGAAGACCTTAAAGAAGTTGAACGTCAGGTGCGCGAAAGTTTTACTGTCCGCGAAGTTGAATACAAGGGCAGCGGTGACAATTTCCGTGAATTCGGTTATGAGTCAATCCATGTTTTGATTTCCATTCCAGAAGACTGTATGCCCGAAAACCCAGAAGTTGAAATTCCAAAGGACATGGTTTGTGAGATCCAGATTCGTACGATTTTGCAGGATGCATGGGCAGAAGTTGAACACGAACTTATCTACAAAACAGAATTCACCCCGTTTGATATGCCGCTCCGCCGAAAACTTGCGTCAATCAATGCAAGCTTGAGTCTTGCAGACACTATCTTTCAGGAAATCCGTGACTATCAGAAAAAACTTCAGATGGAAACTGCAGCCCGCCGTGAGTCCTTTTACGAAAAGGTTGATGACGCTACAAGCGAGTTTTCTGAAGAAGAAAGAGCCAAAAAGCAGAATATTGCACGTATCAGTCCGTTTGTACGCGGCACAATTGATGATCTTCTTCTTGAAGCAATTCACGCGCACAACAGCGGCGAAATGGAAAAGGCTGTAAGTATTTATACACAGATTCTCGAATCTACTCCTGTTCCGCCGGCTCCTGTTCTGTCGGTCGTTCATAAGCACCGCGGAATGGCCTATTTTGCTTCAAATGATTACGATGCAGCCCTTAATGACTTTGATCTGTCTGTTAAATACGATCCTAATGGTTTCCGCTCGTTCTACTACAAGGGAATCGTATACAGCGTAAAAGAAGATTATCAGCACGCAATTGAAGCATTCAACAAATCTCTCGAAATAAACGAATTTCAGTCACATGCAAGATACCGCAGGGCAGTTGCTTATTCAAAAATTGGAGAAGACAGCAAGGCTCTTGAGGACTTGAACGCAGCAGAAGCAATGGGCTTAAATGATGCGGACTGCAAGCTTTTAAAGGAAAAGCTTCTTAAAAAGCTCGATATCAGTATGTAAAAAAATTATAGAAAATTATAATTTTTGACATTAATCGGCTTGACGAAGTTTTATCTGTTTGATATATTAACAAAGTCAACTTTCAATAAGTTGAATATGTCTCCTTCGTCTAGTGGTTAGGACATCGGGTTTTCATCCCGACAACAGCAGTTCAATTCTGCTAGGAGATGTAAATGCCTTGTGATACAATGTATTGCAAGGCTTTTTTTTTGGTGGTGGGGAATTGGAGATAAACAGACGGTTTTCTGACAATGTACGTGCGCAGATGCGTCAGGCGATTAAGGACGCCGACGGAAATGAAGTATTTTTTGCAGGTACAGTAAATGAGCAGGGAATAGTCGTCTCAGTAAGTCCAGGCGCCCGAGGTTCAATTAATTCAGTTCCAATAAACTTTTCTTCCGCCCGTACAGCCGGCGTTTTAATTCATAATCATCCATCAGGAAATCTCCACCCTTCAGACGCAGACCTTTCTGTAGCCTCAGATTATTCGCAGCAGGGACAGGGCTTTTACATAATCAACAACGATGTGTCGGAAGTCTATGTTGTTATGGAATGTGTTTTACCGGCTGTAATCAAAAAACTTGATGTCGAAAAGACAGGATTTTTGCTCAGTAAGGAAGGTCCTTTTGCGCAAAAATCTCATGATTACGAAGAGCGGCCCGTTCAGATTGAACTTGTAAAGAAGATTGCTTCAGCATTCAACGAAAATAAAATCGGTGTTTTTGAAGCCGGAACCGGGGTAGGAAAGAGTTTTGCCTATTTGATTCCTTCGATGCTATGGGCAAGCCAGAATAAAGAGCGCATCGTAGTTTCTACAGGAACAATCAACCTCCAGCAGCAGATTATCGAAAAGGATATCCCTTCGGCAGAAAAAATTACTGGCGTTAAATTAAAGGCACTCCTTGTAAAGGGCCGCCAGAATTATGTTTGCCTCCGCCGTCTTGAAGAAACAGGCAGGGAACGCGATTTATTTAATGATGAACAGGAGGTATTCGATAAAATCTATGCCTGGGCCAAGACAACAAAGACCGGAAGTAAAAGTGACCTTTCCTTTATGCCAAATGAATCCGTCTGGTCAAAGATTAACTCCGAGGCTGACGCCTGCATGGGTTCACGTTGTCCTCACAGAGAAAACTGCTTTGTAATGAAGGTCAGAAAAGAGGCCGCAGACGCTAATATCCTCGTTGTAAACCATCATCTGCTCTTTGCTGATATTGAATCACGTCTTGAAGGCGTTGGCTTTGAGGACACGGCTGTGCTGCCTCCATACAGGCATGTTGTTTTTGACGAAGCTCATGGAATTGAAAGTGCTGCAACATCATTTTTCAGTTCGCAGGTTAACAGATTCAGAATTTCAAAGCAGCTCAATCTTTTGTATCGTATCCGCCGTTCAGCCGCAACTGGATTTATTTTTACTCTGCTTGCTCTATGCAAGAATGCTCCTTCTTCTGAGATTTTTGTCCAGAACATACTCGACATCAAAGATTCCCTGACTTATCTGGAAAACACCGCCCTCGAAGTCCTTGAATATAAATATTCCCTGCGTTTATACGGTCAGACAACCGGAGCCTTTAAAAATATTCTTGACGCGATGGATGTACTTAGAAATAAGATAATCGAATTGACCGGCAATTTACGGAAACTTTTTGATAATATGGGTGACGATGTTGCAGACCAGCCGGTTTTATATGAAAGCCGGAGCGTTCTGCGCCGCCTTGAAGACTGTGCCGCGATGCTTACCAATTTTGTCAGCTGGGAAGAGCATCCTGACAGCGTTTTCTGGATTCAAAAATCCAAACTTGCAGGTGCCGGTGCAAAAAATGCAGAAAATCCTTTTTATGTTCAGTTTTATCAGACTCCGCTTGATATAGCCCCGATGATGAATAAGGGAGTTTTTGAGCCATTGCAGAGTGTAATATGTACATCTGCCACAATCGGCACCGGCGGCAACTTTAACTACTGGAAAAAGCGTACGGGCGTAGCATTTGTAGAAAATGAACGTCTCAGTGAAGGAAACTTTCCTTCAAGCTTTCCATACAGTACAAATGTTTTATTTGCCGTAACCCGTGACGCCCCTTTACCGGATAAAAATGCCGAATTCCAGATGTATGCGGAAGAAGCGGTCATTAAGCTTATCCGGGCTGCCAGTGGCCGTACACTGGTTCTTTTTACTTCCTATGACTCTTTGAGACATGCCTGCGACAGCGCACGCACCGCCCTCAGAACAAGCGGAATCAACATTTTAAAGCAGGGGGACGATGACCGATTCCGGCTTCTTTCTACCTTCAAAAATGACAATCAAAGCGTACTTTTTGCAACAGACTCTTTCTGGGAAGGCGTTGATGTTCCGGGATCATCCTTGTCCCAGGTAATTATTGTAAAACTTCCGTTCATTGTTCCTGATGATCCGATTTACGCTGCACGTTCGGACATAATTCAACAGAGGGGAGGTAATCCGTTTATGGAATTATCTGTTCCTGATGCAATTATCAAGTTTCGGCAGGGCTTTGGCCGCCTGATGAGGCGTAGTGACGATAAAGGGGTAATTGTGGTTCTGGACAGACGTCTTGCAGAACGCCAGTATGGAAGGATGTTCAGTGCCAGTGTGCCTCAGACAAAAAAAATGTACGACGGTGTTGATGCAATTGCGGACGCAGTCGGGCACTTTCTTGAATAGGAAAAGGGAATAAAAAAAAACCGTCCGATAAGTGCACTTTTTTCGGACGGTTTCAAGTAGAATTATAAAATTCTTTAGATTAAAGATTATTTCTTAAAATCTTTAGGTCTGCGCTCTGTGCGTTTGCACTTTGAGCACTCAGCAACGTTTCTGAGTCTTCCGTTTTCGTAAAGAGTTTTCATTACGATTTCGCCACCACAATCAGGGCATTCGAATTTGTGTGTTGTAACTGTAGTACGCGAGTTCTTACTTGCTCCAGCCATGACTATCCTCCAAAAATAAATATTCGAATATGTTGAAATATATTATCGGTTTTAGTGTTTACTGTCAATATTTTACAAGGCTTTCAAGTTCATAAAATCGCTAAATCACTGTAATAAATTGATTTATCAAGGCGTTACGAACTAATCTACTTGACTAGAACTTATCCCTTTGGTAAGATAATCAAAGTTTTTAATTGGGGGTGCCTCCTTTGGCTGGAAAAAAATCATCTGCAGAAAAAAAACATGCACAGAGCGAAGTTCGCCGCTTGCACAATAAAGCAATCAAAAGCGAAGTACGCACATATGCACGTCAGTTTGTAGAAGCTGTACAGAGTAAAGATTCTAAGCTTGCTCAGGAAAAGCTCACAACATTGGTATCTAAGCTTGATTCTGCACGCAGCAAGGGCGTTATTTCACGCAACGCTGCTTCCCGCAAAAAGTCTCGCATGATGAAACTTTACAACGTTTCATTCGCTGACAAAGCGGCTGCAAAATAAACTTAGGACACTTTTGTCTAAAACCTGATGTTGTAGTCATTTTGATTACTGCATCAGGAATTTTTTTTCTTTTTGGAGGTAAATAGGTATGACTGGCAATAAAGTTACAAAATATGATCTAGTAGAATCTGTTTACCAGGACACCAATTGTGAAAAAAAATTAGTTCAGGAAATTGTAGAAAAACTTCTTGACGAATTAAAAGACGCTTTAAAAGACGGCAATACAATTGAATTGCGTGGCTTTGGTACATTTGAACCTCGCCTGCGCAAGGGCCGTTCTAAAGCGCGAAATCCGAAAACAGGCGAGCAGCTCACAGTTGCTCCTCACTATGTTGCTGCCTTCCGTTCCGGTCAGGAACTTAAAAAGTCTCTCTGGGATCTTCCTGTTAAATCAGAAAAATAAAAATGCGCAAAACTCTTTTGCCGTTCTCTTTATTTATCCTGTCAATAATCCTTACATTTTTATCAAACCCAAATTTTATATTCAATGATGGAATTCCTTTTTTTGCATGGATTTGTTTTATTCCGGCGATTATTGCATTAAAAAAGACCAAAATTAAAACCGTGCCTTTTGCAGGAGCTGTGTGGGGGTTTTTGCTTTTTTGTCTTGGCTGTTCATGGCTTTATTTTTATAATTTTTTTGCAGGCCTTGGAGTCTGCTTTTTGATGGCGGTTTTTTACTGTCTTTTATTTTTAGTTTTTAAATATACAGACATTCATTTTTCTAAATATTCTTTTTTATTGAATTCAATTGTTTTTTTATTTTTTGAATTTATACGCACAAAAGGTTATCTCGGCTTTTGTTACGGACAAATTGTTTATTCACAGTGGAAGGTGATTCCACTTGTAAAAACTTCGCGTATCTTTGGCGTTTGGGGAATTAGTTTTTTAATTTATCTGACAAATTTTACGCTTGCAGAAATTATCCTCAATAAAAATATTAAAATTCACTTTTCAAAAATAAATATTTTAATCTGTTCCTTTTTAATTGTAATCTTGCCAGGACTTTCGATTCCTCAAAAAGACAATAAAAGTTCACCTCTCAAAGTTCTGATGATTCAAAACAACAGCGATCCGTGGAAAAACGGAATTGAACAGTACACAAAAGAAGTAGGGCAGTTAAAGGAACTTACTTTGCAGGGCCTTTCACAGCACCCTGATGCCCAGATTGTTGTCTGGAGCGAGTCTGCTGTCGTTGTAGACGTTATAAATCATTACAAAAATCATAAAAATGAACGCCGCTACGAGCTTTCAAAGTCACTGTTTGAATTTATAAATCAAATCAAGATACCTGTTCTGAGCGGAAACAATTATCTTGATTATAACAGCACGGTTTTGTTTTCTCCGAAAGATGGGGCAGACACGGATGAGTTTCCGATAAATTATCAGGTTTACAATAAAAATCATCTTGTTCCTTTTTCTGAAGATTTTCCGGATTTTCTTTTATTAAAACCGATAAAAAACAAAATGGAAAAGAGCGGAAACAAGTTCTGGAAAAAAGGCGATGATATCCGGTTAATCGAATTGAATTCAATAAAAATAGGAACCCCGGTCTGTTTTGAAGACACTTTTTCAGATATTACAAAAAGAATGGCTAAAAAAGGCGCCGGTGTTTTGATCAATGTTTCAAACGATTACTGGTCAAACAGTGCCTCCTGCCAGTACCAGCACCTGTCTCAGGCAGTTTTCCGTTCGGCAGAGACCGGATTATTCAGCTTGCGCTGTACAAACAGCGGACAGACCTGCGTAATTGACGGAAACGGAAAAGTAATTCAAATGCTTGAACCTTTTAAGAAGGGCTTTTTGTATTGCGAAGTCCCGGTAAATTCGATAAAATAAAGGAATATGGCACAGCAGAACGCAAAAACTACCGAAACCACAGAAACAGAAGAAACTCCAAAAAAGAATTTAACCGTTTTTGGGCAGGAAACTGAGTTCGACGGAACTCTCGAATTTACTGACAATTTGATTATCACCGGTAAATTCAAGGGGAGCATCAAGTCAACCGGCGAGCTTGAAATCGACAAGAGCGCAATCTGTGAAGTAGACGACATCGTTGTTAATTCTGTTGTCATTTCCGGCCGGGTAAAGGGCAATATCGAAGCAAAAGAGCGTATCGAAATGTGTTCGGGCAGCAAGGTTTCCGGAGACATCGTAACAGCCCGCCTCAGAATTGCGGACGACGTTGACTTTGACGGGCAGGTAAAAATGCTTGATAAAGAAATTGATACTGATTTGTTTACAACTTCTTCCGAAGAATACAAACAGGCTTTAATCGTAAAATCAGACATGCCGCACTAAGAGGAACTTTAAGGAAAGCACAGATACAGGCAAATATTGACTTTTTTAACTAATCGAATATAATAAAATAATAATTCAACTTTTAATTCATATTAGTTTATTTTTTTTAATCCTTTGATATTTTTATATATTACCAAATTTCACAAATTACATGGAGAATTAAAATGGCTTTACTAAAGCGCCGTTTTACCGACAAGCCTGAAGACGCTGCAAAAGAAAACGCAGAATCTCAGCCTCAGTTGGAACTGGACATGAGTAATCAGAATCAGGAACAGACACAACCTGCCGAAGTTCAACAATCAGAACCTGCTGCAAGTACAGAAGAAACAACCCCTGCTGAGGGCGAAGAAAAAGCCCGCGTTGTTGTTAAGCCGCGAAGAAAAGTTGTGGTAACAAAAACTGACGGGGACAAGGGTGGATCAGAAAAACCTGAACGCCGTCCGCACTCAGTTAACAGACGCGAAGCATACCGTCAGAGAATTGCAGAAAGAAACGCTGCACGCGATGCCGCAACAGAAGCAGCTCAAATCATAGAAAATCCAGAAGAATACGAATCTAAACCCCGCCTTTTAATCAATGACCTTACAAAAAAAACAATGCCGGAACTTCGTCAGATGGCAATCGAATATGGATGTGCCGAAGAAGAAATTCCTTCAATGAAAAAGCAGGATTTGATTTTTGTAATCTTAAAGGCACATACAGAGCACGGCGGGCTTATTTTTGCAAGCGGTGCCCTGGAAATCCTTCCTGACGGCTACGGCTTTTTGCGCAGCCCTCAGAACAGCTACCTTCCGGGTCCTGATGACATTTACATCAGCCCTAGCCAGATTCGTCTTTTTAACTTAAAAACAGGTGATACAGTTTATGGTCAGACACGCAGTCCTAAAGAGGGCGAACGTTTCTTTGCACTTTTACGTATTGAAACCGTAAACTTTGATGAACCACGTGTTGCCCAGACACGCGTTCCGTTTGAAAACCTTACACCTCTTTATCCTGACGAAAAACTTACCCTCGAAACAGTTTCTGATGAATACTCAAGCCGAATTGTCGATTTGTTTGCACCTATCGGAAAAGGACAGCGTCTTTTGATTGTTGCTCCTCCTAAAGCCGGTAAAACAATTTTGATGCAGAAAATTGCAAACGCTATTACTACAAACAACCCTGAAGTTTATCTCATCGTACTTTTGATTGATGAACGTCCTGAGGAAGTTACAGAAATGGAAAGGGCAATCAAGGGCGAAGTTATTTCTTCAACATTCGATGAACAGGCTACACGCCACGTTCAGGTTGCAGAAATGGTTCTTGAAAAGGCCAAGCGCCTTGTTGAACACAAACGCGATGTAGTAATCCTTTTGGACTCCATCACACGTCTTGCACGCGCATACAACGTTACAGTTCCAACATCTGGTAAGGTTCTTTCCGGTGGTGTTGACTCAAACGCATTGCATAAGCCAAAGAGATTCTTTGGTGCTGCCCGCAATATCGAAGAAGGCGGTTCTCTGACAATCATTTCTACGGCCCTTATCGAAACAGGAAGCCGCATGGATGAAGTTATCTTTGAAGAATTCAAGGGAACCGGTAACTCAGAAATCAACCTTGACCGTAAACTTGCTGAACGCAGGCTTTTCCCTGCAATCAACATCAAAAAGTCAGGTACCCGCAAGGAAGAGCTTCTTCTTACAGAAGATGAACTCCAGAAAATCTGGGTACTCCGCAAGGTTATTTCTGGAATGGAAGATGTTGAAATTACTGAACTCATTCTCCAGCAGATGAAGAAGAGCAAGGATAATAAGGCCTTCCTTTCAAATATGAATACAGGTTCTGCCGCACAGGACTAAAACCCATTGACCTAAATGGTCGTTTTTATTAAAATTGTTAAATCACTCTTGTGGTATTAACTTGCTTCCTAACAGTGATGGAATGATAGATGCGCCTTTTTTGTTTTGCGCAAGCTAGTGGTGACTGGGGTTGCTTTAATATCGGGCAAGAAGTTAAGGAGTTACAATATGAAAGCAGGTATTCATCCGGAATACAAAATGACAAAAATTACTTGCGCTTGTGGCAACGTAATTGAAACACGTTCAACTGTAGAAAACATCAACGTTGAAATTTGTTCTGCATGCCACCCGTTCTTTACAGGCAAGCAGAAACTCGTTGACACTGCAGGACGTATCGATCGCTTTAACAAACGCTTTGGTCTCGGTGCTGACGGTTATGCCGCAGTTGCAAAAAAGAACGAAGAAAAAGCTGCCGCTGCTAAGGCTGCAAAAGCTGCCCCTAAAGCTGCAAAAGAAGACAAATAAGTTTTAATTTGTTTGTCAAAAAAGAGAGAGCCTTCCACACTGGAAAGGCTCTTTTTTTTGTCCTGCATCGATGTGCTGTTGTTCTAGTCGCGCACAATTTTCCAGCAGCGGTGCAGTTTTTTGCCCTTATAATCTTCCGGGATTGTCTGAGCGGTAATATCTGTAATTGTAAGGTTTATACCGCTGTCGAGTTTTGACTTAAGTTCTTCTTCGCTAAAACTCAGGCGTCTGCTGTTAGTAGAAAAGTACAAGGTTCCCTTTGGATTTAAAATGTTAACGCATTTTTTGCACAAGTCGCTCCAGTCACGGTTTATATCGAGAACATTTTCTGTTGATTTTGAATTGCTGAATGTAGGCGGGTCAAGGATTATCAAATCATAGCGGTTAACTTTGGTTTCGCTTTTTACTTCCGCATTTTTCTGGTTCAAAAAGCCTATCGCGTCCTGGCGTGTAAAAACATATTTGTTTTTGTCGTCAAAGCCGTTCAATTCCATATTTTTGCGTGCCCAGGTGGTGTAGGTATTGCTCATGTCAACGCTTTCTACATAACTTGCCTTTCCTTCGGCTGCGTAAACAGAAAAACTTCCGGTATAGCAGAAAAGATTTAATACGGCTTTTCCGCCGGCTGTTGAACGAACGATATTTCTCAAAGGCCGGTGGTCCATAAAAAGACCGGTGTCGATATACTCACTTAAGTTTACGGTAAAAAGTTGTCCGCACTCCTGAACTGTGCCCTGGACAGTCTTTTTGGATTCAATTTTTTCATACTGATTGTCGCCGCGCTGTTTTTTGCGGTGTTTTGTAATTACATGATTTTCGGGAATCTGTAAAACTTTGGCGCAGGTTTTTGCCATCAAACAAAGCCAGTTTTCTTCCTCTTTTTCGTCCTTTTCGTATGGACGCTCATACAGATAAAGGTGAACATAGGTGCGTTCCTTTAATTCATTTATTACAGAAATATTGTTGGCAGAAATTTCTGCTAGAGTCTGTCTCATGTAAAAGGCGCATTCAACCTTGTCAGAAATTGAATCAGGTAAAAATTCATATAAATCAACGGCTACAGGTACTTCAGGAATGTCGTGGTCGTACAGCCGGTAACAGGTGATTCGTTCTTTTCTGGCCCATTTTTTGAGCTGCCTGAATTTTTTTGAGAGGCGGTTTTCTAAAAGTTCTGCCTGGTACTGATCTTTGTTTTCCATTTTTATCATTTTATGAAAAATATGGAGCACTCTCAAGTACAATCTGAAAAATTAAGTGTATTTATAATTCATTTGAGCCTTAAAGCATAGCGTTGATACAAACTGTAAAAAACTGTATAATTTTCTAATATTTTCATAGGTATAATTATTTGATGGATTATTCACAGTTACAGTTAAACGAAACAATTTTTAAGGGAATCCAGGAAGCAGGTTATGTTACTTGTACACCAGTTCAGGAAAAGGTTCTGGAAGTTTCCCTCGACGGATCTGATTTATATGTTCAATCACAAACCGGAACAGGAAAAACCGCTGCATTTCTGATTACTATAATGCAGCAGCTTTTGAGCGGCGGTAAGGCAAATTCAAAAAACGCCCTCGTCCTCGTTCCAACCCGTGAACTTGCCGTTCAGGTTGAAGAAGAAGCAGAAAAACTCGGCAAACACACAGGCCTTACAATGGCAAGTTTTTATGGCGGAGTAGGCTACGAAAAACAGATTGAAAAACTCAATAAAGGCGTAGACATCATCATCGGCACTCCTGGCCGTATCATCGACTTGAACACTTCAAAAAAGATGGACCTTTCAAAAGTCGGCTACCTTGCAATTGATGAAGCTGACCGCATGTTTGACATGGGATTTTATCCTGACTTGAGAAAAATCGTAAAAATCCTGCCGGATTCTGCAGACCGTCAGACAATGCTTTTTTCTGCTACATTGAATTCATACGTTAAAAACCTGGCGTGGGAATACACAAAGGACGCAAAAGAAATCAACATCGAGTCCCAGAACATCACTGTAGACGAAATCGACCAGGAATTGATTCACGTTTCAAGTGATGACAAAATGAGGCTTCTGACAGGAATCCTCAAACGCGAAAATCCCGAAAGCCTCATTATCTTCTGCAACACAAAAAAAATGTGCGAAGTTCTTTCAAAACGCATGGAATTAAACGGGATTAAAAACGAATTTATCATCGGCGACCTGCCTCAGTCAAAGCGCCTTAAGATAATGAACGCATTTAAGGCAGGCAAATTGAACTGCCTCATCGCGACTGACGTTGCAGCCCGCGGAATCGATGTCAGCGACCTTGCAATGGTTATTAACTGGGATCTTCCGAACGAAGCCGAAAACTATGTTCACAGAATTGGCCGTACGGCCCGGGCAGGAAAGTCCGGTAAGGCTTACACTTTCTGCAGCGAACAGGATGTTTATTCACTTATGCCGATTGAACGCTACATTGAAAAGCAGATTCCGTCGCGTATAGCTTACGAAGAAGATTTTGGCGAAGATCTGTCAAAGGACAAATGGATTAAAACCGGTTCCTGGAAAGATGAAGAAGGTAGCGGAAAGCGCTCAGGACGACCGGCAAAAGGACGCAGAAACGGCGAAAAGGCTGATTCAAAAAGAAACGCTAAATTCAACAATAACAGAAAAAATGAAGGGCAGAATAAAAAGTTCAAAAATTCAAGAACTCAAAATTCTGATAAAAATGAACTTGATAAACTTTCCGGCATGACTTCTGAACAGAGAATGCGTTATTATAAAGAAAAGTACGCAAAAACCGGTGCAAAACCAAATTCAAGGAAATCAAACAAAGTAAATAAACAAGAACCTAAAAAGGGCCTGTTTGCTAAAATCAAGAGCCTTTTTGGTAAAAAATAAAAGACGGGGGATGAACTATGATTACTGTATCTGACGTAAGTTTGCATTTTAGCGAAAAACCACTTTTTAAGGACGTAAATTTAAAATTCACTCCGGGTAACTGTTACGGTATTATTGGTGCAAACGGTGCCGGAAAATCAACATTCCTCAAAGTTCTTTCAGGCGAACAGGACAGGGATTCCGGCGAAATTATCATCACACCGGGCGAACGCATGGCCGTATTAAAGCAGGACCACTTTGCCTTTGATGAATACAGCGTAAAGGACACTGTTCTCCAGGGCTACCCGAAATTGTACGAAGTTTCTCGCGCACGTGATGAAATTTATGCAAAGACCGACTTTACTGAAGAAGACGGAATCAAATCTGCTGAACTTGAAGCTCAGTTTGGCGAACTCGGCGGTTACGAAGCAGAAAACCAGATTGAACAGATGCTTTCCGGTCTCGGTCTTGAAGAAAAATTCCATGACAAAATGATGAGTGAACTCGATGAAAGCCAGAAGGTTCGTGTTTTGCTTGCCCAGGCACTTTTTGGCAATCCTGAAATTCTTCTCCTGGATGAACCTACAAACGGTCTCGATCTTGAATCAATCAACTGGCTCGAAGACTTTCTGCTCGACTTTCCAAACACTGTAATCGTAGTAAGCCACGACCGTCACTTCCTCAATACGGTTTGTACTGTAACCTGTGATATCGACTACGGTAAAATCACTCAGTTTGCCGGCAACTACGACTTCTGGTACCAGATGAGCCAGATCCTGCAGAAACAGGCCAAAGACCAGAAGAAAAAGAACGAAGAAAAGGCCA
Organism: Treponema sp.; assembly: GCA_024697295.1. GTDB lineage: Bacteria > Spirochaetota > Spirochaetia > Treponematales > Treponemataceae > Treponema_D. Next base: position 989 of record JAILFZ010000162.1, on the reverse strand, counting down.
AAGACCTCCGTGAATTCATCCAGAGGTTTGCGTCTAATGCGGCAAAGAGCCGTCAGGCTACAAGCCGTAAAAAGGTACTGGAAAAACTCGAACTTGAAGATCTTCCGGTTACAAGCCGTAAATTTCCGTTTGTTCAGTTTAAACCGGACCGCGATATCGGCAACAACGTTCTTGAATGCCGTAAACTCTGCAGCAAGAACGAAGACGGCGTAAAACTGCTCGATAACTATGATCTCATTGTAAACCGCACTGATAAAATTGCCTTTGTAGGTATTGAACACAACGCAGTTTCATCTCTTTTCGACATCATCGCCGGTGAAGCAAAAGCAGATTCCGGGGAATTCTTCTGGGGGCAGACAACAAGCTTTACCTATCTTGGACGCGACAACAACAAATACTTTAACAACGATTACAACATTACAGAATGGCTCAAGCAGTATTCAAAAGAGCAGGATGACGCTTATGTACGCGGCTTCCTTGGACGCATGCTCTTTAGCGGTGATGAGTCACTCAAAAAGGTTAAGGTTTTAAGTGGTGGTGAAAAGGTACGCTGTATGCTTTCTAAAATGATGCTTACAGGTGCAAATATCCTTATCATGGATGACCCTACAAACCACCTCGATCTTGAAGCCATTGAAAGCCTGAACCGTGCACTTGTTGACTTTCCTGGTGTTGTATTGTTTACAAGCCACGACCATGAGTTCATTTCTACAATCGCAAACCGCATTATCGAAATCACTCCGAAAGGTGTCATTGACCGCATGATGCAATTTGATGACTACATGGTTGATGAACAGGTTAAAAATCTTCGTAAACAGTATTATGAAGGTACAGACAGAAAGATAAAATTTTAATCAATTTGTCGAATTTGATATTGACCAAATAAAGTGATTAGTATAATATATATTACATCACGCCGCAGTAGCTCAGTTGGTAGAGCGCCGGACTGAAAATCCGTATGTCGTTGGTTCGATTCCAACCTGTGGCAA
>JAILFZ010000133.1 GCA_024697295.1 Treponema sp. | reverse complement strand
TGTTACCGGCAGATCTGCTTTTTCGTTATCGATTGAAAACGAAGGCAGCTGTGCCATAAGATAATACTGATTAGACACTATTTAGATGCCTCTTTCATAAGTTTTGCGATTCTAGGATTTAAATATGAACTGAAAAGTTCTGCCACAGAATCAGCAGAGTAATCATAGAAAGCAGCACCATCTTTTACTCCGATACGGAAGCCGGCAGCAACAGAATTGTCTGTTCCAAGAGTCAATCCCTTCGAAATTTCGCCTTTGAGTGCAGCCTTGAGTCCGTCTTCGACCTGCTTTAAATCTTTTTCGTTAAGGAGGACTGAAACATCTTCTGCTGAATTGTTTTTTACCCATTCCTTAATAACTTCCGGAACAAGTTTAACGAGCATATCTTTTGAATAAACAGAAGACACTTCGTTATTAACGATTGCTGAAAGTTCGTTCTGAAGGCTGTCTCTGAATGCAATCAGAAGGTTGCGGCCAGCCTGTTTGATGGCGTCTTCACCTGATTTCTGGAGACGTTCAGTTTCGTCTTTAGCCTGTTTGATAATTTTATCAGCCTCGGCTTTTGCATTTGAAATGATTTTTTCGGCTTCTTTCTGAGCCTCAGAAATTTTCTGGGAAGCAGAATTTTCGGCAGCGGCAACACCGTCCCTTTTGATTCTGTCAATTAACTCTTCTACCTGAGTGTCCATTTGAACCTCGCTTTTGTCTGAATTTATAGTTTTACAACCTTTTAAATACTATCACAAAATAACGGGATTTCAACATAAAAAAGTGTTAAGAAAATATTAAAATTAAGCTGACGGTATTGTGAAAAATTAAAATTCCATGTCGATTGCAAACTGAACTTCCGTCACAGTCATAGCCAGTTCTTTTGCAATTTCATCCACATTATAGCCCTTTTCGTAGAGATCCTTTACTTTCTGGGAAGAAGACTTTCTGGGTTTAACCGGATTGTCCGTATATGTTACGTTGAGACCGAGTTTTGGAATCGAAGCAACTGTTGAACCCTGTTCGTCTATCATGAATTTTGTTCCAGTTTTGGAAACAAGTGCGTGGTCTTCTTCTTCCTCAAAATCGAGTGTGCCCTGCTGTTCGTGCAGAGCCCTCTGCCCCTCATGAGTAATTGAATAAACGTCCCCCGCCCTCATGCTGTCGTTTAAAGATTCAGTTCTTGGTGTCTGAGCCGGGCGAGGATTTGAGTTTCCTGCGATAATCGAAGCCTGGGAAATTGTCTTTTGAAGCTCGTAGGATTTTGCTTTTTTATCAAGTTCTGATTTTGCAACAGAAATGTGACGGTCTGCATCAGCGGCGGCTGCCTTGAGCTGTTTTAGTTTGGATTCAATTAAATCAATATCGCGGGCTGTAATTCTATTGATATCTTCAATCATGCGGGTAACTTCGGCACGTGTTGAGTACAAAATATCATCTGTAGAAAAAAGTTTCTTGAACCTGCGTAAAAATACAATCCAGAAAATTATATTCAACACAATAAGAAAAAATGCGAGAACTGAAATTCCGATCATTTAAAATTACCCCGAAATATCTACGTTTAATCCAAGATAGGACTCACGTATTTCTGATACCTTTTTTTTAGGCTGTTCTTCGTCGTCCTTTTCTTTTTTCTGGCCTGAAGCCCCCTGCTGGTTTTTGTGACCTTCGTCCTTTACCTGCTGGGATTTTGCCTGGTCATCTGCGGTTTTATGTACAAGAGTTGCCTGCTCCGCATTCTGCCGTATTAAGTTTGCTTCCTGCATGGCCTGAGTAAGCTGGTTACCCTGCTGCATCTGAGAAACAGTCTTGGCGACATTATTCATTTGAGAATACATTGTCTGCAGATCAATTGGTTGAATAGCCATCAGGTCCCTTTATATCGTCAAATTCCGGTTGAACATACTTGCCACGACGAACAAAGCCTTCTTCGTAGTAGAATGTTACGCTCTTAACATCAGCGCGGACTTCGTCTTTTTCATCACGAACGTAGATTTTAACGCCAGTATAGACTGTTCCGGACGCATATACCTTACCAATATTTTTGAGTTCACGGAGGTGTGCCTGAATGGATGCGATTTCTGTATTGAACTCTTCGTTTTCTTTTTTGATTTCTGCCTTTCGGATAACCAGTTTTTTGAGGTTTTCTTCCTTGTCTTTCGGAAGATTTTTACGAATCTTTTTCTGGTTTTCGAGAGTCTGGAGGTTGAGTTCAAGTTCTTCAAGTTCTTTAAGGTTATTGCCCTGCATTTCAAGAAGTTCTGCAAGACGGTGCTTGGCCTTAGGATCGACACCGACTTCGATGACGGTTTCTGTACCACCACCGGCAGAACCGATATTTTTTGCAAGAACGGTTTCTGTAGCAAACAAATGTCCACCGGTAATCTGAGCACGTTTTCCCTGAAGAATAATACGGCGCTGGGCAGAAACTTCACTGTTCATAATTGAGTCATTTACAATGATATTTTCCTGAACCGTAACCTTCGTATTCTGAATGAACTTGGCCCAGAGTGAGCCGCCGCAGATAATTTCGCCTTCGTCACGTCCCACAATACCCTGGCTAACGATGATATCTCCATCGCTTTCGAGGTGGCTTGCACCGACGGCACCGTTAACTTCGATATTGCCGCTTGCCTTGATGTCAAATCCGTCTTCAACGTTGCCGTTAACGACAACGGTTCCGAGGAACGTGATGTTACCGGTTTTGATGTTAACGCCATCAACTTCCATGATAGGTTCAACATTGATTTTATCGTTGATAAGGAGAACCTGTCCGTCCATTGCGGCAAGAATTGTACGTCCATCTGAATCGACAGTAACGTTCTTTCCGAGCGGAAGGTTGATGTCCTTACCGTTTTTGGCTTCGAGATAGCGCCCGAACAGGGTTTTTCCGGATCGTCCGCGCTCAGCAAGCATTTTTTGAGCGAGCGGCTGTCCCTGTACAACGTTCTGGATAAGGTTGAGTTCCTTAAAGTTAACCTGTCCGTTTGCAGCTTCTTTTGCACGAATCTTGGAGCGGTCAGTTTCAAAGTTGTATGCGATATAAGCATCCCGTCCGTCAATCGGCTGTACTGCTTCTGCAACAACAACCGGCACATTGTAAACCGGTCTGTCAACAAGAGATTCAATTTTTTCGTCAGATATACCTGCAACAACCCCCTGCGTTTTAAGGGCGCGTTCAATCATTTCGTGGCTGATGTCTGCACCACCAAGTGAAGGAGCATTGATTGTACAGGTAGCCTTCATTTCGTCATTTGAAATGTCGATTACGAACAGGGCATCGTTTGCAGGCTCATGTGTGTATGTACCGATAACTTCGTAAACGCCTCCGGTACCAGTTTCTGCAAAATGACGTATCTGTTTTTCGTCGAGTTCTTTTGTATCCGGACGCTTGAGGTCTGTAATAATTTCGTCTGCATCAACAGGCTTTCCTTTTCCAACAGGCGGATTGATTTTGAGATGAAGTTCCGAGCCGAATCTGTGGATAAAGTATTCGCCGTCCTTGTCTGTGTGAACTTCTTCTTCTGCGAGTTCTTCGTTGCCAAACAGGCTGATTTCCTTTTCCTTTGCGATTTTGGCAACAGTTTCTGCGTTCTGGTAGACAACTATTGTCCAGGGCTTTTTTGCAAGACCAAGAAAGCCGTCAAAGCCTTTTTCGCGAACTTCGTATTCAAGATTTGCAACCTTTGTACCCAATTGAACAGCAGCGTCTGCAAGAGCTTCTTCCAGGGTATCTGCCCTGACTTCAACACTCTGAACAGTCTGTTCAAGTTTGAGAAGTTCTGCCATATCTGTCCGAATCGTGTCTAAGGTAACCATGATTTTTCTTGAATTAAATAATTCCCTTGCGGAAGTTTGTCAATTTTGCACGGAGGCGCAGGTTTGCCTTTGTGTGCAGCTGAGAAATTCGTGATTCACTAACATCGAGAACCTGACCGATTTCCTTGAAAGTCAAATCTTCGTGATAGTAGAGAACGATTACCATTTTTTCTTTTTCCGGAAGCTCATTGATTGCCTGGATAATTACCTTGCGGATTTCTTCGCGTTCAATCTGAACATCAGGATTTAAGCTTGAAGGTGACTCAATTGTATCAGCAATGGAAAGGTGATCATTATCGTCACCGCTGTTCCAAACATCGTTAAGGGAAATAATGCTTGATGCACTGACCTTCATGATGGTCTGGTGATATTCTTCTTCTGTGAGGTTCATCTGCTCGGCAATTTCAGAATCGCTGGCAGTACGGCCAAGTTTTGATTCAAGTTCAGAGATTGTATCTTCAATTTCGCGTGATTTCTGGCGGACTGAGCGTGGAACCCAGTCGAGCTGACGCATTTCATCAAAAATTGCACCGCGAATACGTGTTACTGCGTAAGTTTTGAATTTAACATTTTTTTCCGGGTCATACTTGTTGATGGCATCAAGAAGTCCAAACTGACCAAATCCAACTAAATCATCAAATTCCATACTCGCAGGAAGTCCTACAGATACCTTGCCTGCAACATACTTAACCAAAGGCATATATTGTCTTATAAGCCTGTCGCGTAACTGAGGAGATCTTGTTTTTTTGAATTCAATCCAAAGTTTGTCTTCTTCTTCGTCGTTAATAATCTGCGGCTTTTCAGCGTCCATATATTTTCCTTTTTTTTAATTGTCTTTTGACAATATAGTTCTAATTGCCTGAGCCATGACATCAGCATTCTGTGTGCCTGCTGTCTGCCCGTCCGGGAATTGCGTACCGCCGGATGACTTACCGGAAGTTGCAAATTCACTATCATTAATTATATCACCAATTTCGCCATCTTTCTTGCCTGTATCCAAATCTTCGATATCAGGAAGACTGTCAACTTCGGGCAGCTGTTCCTCTGCAGGCGTACCTTCCGGGGAAGCTGAAACCTGGGGAGCGGAGGCGGCAAGGTTGACCGGCGTAAAGGCCGCATCATTCTTTGGAACTGCGTCCATGGCTTTTGGCGGCGCTGTAATCTCCGGTTCTGCAACGGTTACCGGATTTACCGGTGCGGCCGCCGGGGCCCCAACCGGCTGAACATCAGAGACATCGGCTGCATCTTCAGCAATTTCTTCAGTAACGTCTTCGTCCGGATCTACTTTCTCCGCGGCAGAAGGTTTTGCGTCACTTTGAAGAGCGCTTCTGTTGTTTTCTACAAAGAACTTTGGTCCGTTTTCTTCTTCTTCAAGAGGATCATCGTCGATAACCAAATCAACCTTACCGCTTGTCTTGGCTTGAGGCCGGGAAGAAGGCTCAGACGGCGTGCCATCTGCGGACAAAAATTGTGAATAAAGGAAAGAACTGCCGGCAGCAACGGCGGAGAATACAAGAGCAGAGATAAATGCCCTGAGGAGAACGCTTATGAAAGCGTTTCCACAGATGATGCCCACAAGAAATGATAAGATAAATCCTGTTGCAGCTGATATACTGACGGATTTTACATTAATCACATCTTTCCTCCCACTATTAAAGATTAAGGCAAAAAGCCCGTTAGGTCAAGTTTTTATTTTTTTCTGAGGAACTTGCGGAGGAAACTTGAAACACCTTCGCTTGATGTAAGTTCTGTTTTTTCTATACGTCCGACAATGTGTTTGATACACTGGGCAGGCTTTGAAGTCGGATTAACAATCATAAACGGCTTCTGGCGGATAACAGATGCAGAAACAACAGGGTCATCGTAAACAAAGCCGATGTAATCAACTTTGTAGTTAAGGAACTGACCTACGATTGTGATGATACGGTCAGAAATCTTCTTTCCTTCTTCAGCCGAGTGAACACGGTTTACCAGAAGTTTTATGTTGATTTCGCGGTCAACAAGTTCAGTTGTTATGATTTTAATCATACCGTATGCGTCTGTAATCGCAGTTGGTTCAGGAGTTGTAACTACATAAACTTCATCTGCGGCGGCAACAAACTGCAATACGTTGTTGGCAATACCCGCACCGGTATCGATTATGATGATGTCGGCATTGCCGAGCTCAATGAACTGCTTGGCAAAATAATCAAGTTCATCCACAGAAAGGTTTGCGATTTTAGAAAAACCGTTGGCACCGGCGATAAATTTAATTCCCACCTCTGTATCAAGAATGATTTCCTGCATCGTCTTCTGATGGTTGATAACCTGCATAAGGTTGTACTGAGGAACTACGTTCAACAATACATTAACGTTTGCCATACCAAGGTCACCGTCAATCAAAATTACTTTTTTACCCTGCTGTGCGTAGGCAATTGCCATATTTACGGCCATGTTTGTTTTTCCTACACCACCTTTACCGCTTGTAATTGCGATGATGCGTGTTTTATGGCCGTTTCCAGCTTGTGGGAAACCTGCATCCATTTTCTGAGGTGAACCCATTGTCCCCATTAATTCTTTTAATTCCTGTGCCTGGTCTTCCATTTTTAATTTTCCTCCGGGAATGTATCTTCAATGTGAATTCTGTCAATTGTAAAGCCGGAAAGGTTCTTTAAGAATTCAACAATACTTGCGCGTCGTATATTTCTCGGAACCTTCTGACCGTCGGTAATATATGAAATGGACTTATGTTTTTCGTGCAAAACGCTGAGAACATTTCCATAAGTCGTAGTTTCATCGCATTTAGTGATAATAACTGAAGAAAAATTGAATACTTCGTAATTCTGAATGATTTTGAGGTTGTCACTAGCCTTTTTATCTGCAGAAATTGTCAGGTAAGTGTCCATGTTAACATTAGGCAAGTCCAGAAGAGAACGCATTTTTCCGATGTTTTCATAGTCGTTCGGGCTGTAACCGGAAGTATCAACAAGAATATAATCAGTTGAATCTTTATGTGTGTCGTAAAGCTGTTTTAAATCTTCTGAACTTTCTGCCTTATCAACCGGAACTTCCATCATGGCGCCCCAGCGTTTGAGCTGGTCTTCTGCACCTACGCGGGTACGGTCAGTTGTGATGAGGCGAACAACAGGTTCAGTCTGGCCTGCCTTTCTTGCAGTCAGAATCAGGTTTGCAGCAAGTTTACTCAGGGTAGTTGTTTTTCCAACTCCAGTCGGTCCTACAAGTACAATTACGTGCGGAAGTTTATGAGTAATAACCGGTGCAATTGAAATTGACTGACCAATCCAGTCAACAACCCGTTTTTCTACAAGCTTAAAGTTTTCAAGTTCTTCAAGTGCAAATTCGTTGCGGATACGGCCGGAAATTTCACTGATAAAGTTGAATGTAAATTCGTTTTCTTCGAGCAATGATTCGATTTTTGCAATTGTCGGATGAACATCATTTTTTGTAGCACTTTTGAGTTCCGCCATCTGATTGGAAAGTTCCTGCATCAGATTAAGCATTGCAGCATTCTGTTTTACAGCCATTGTGTCAGTAACTGCGTTCTTTAAAATTTTATCCTGAGCGCTCTGAAAATCTTCCGGATTCTGAACCTTCTGTTTAACCGTATAATACAAAACAACATAAGACTTCTGAAAAAGACCCAGAAAGCCCGGCTTAAATTCATTTTTACGGTCGACAATCGTATAATTATCTCTGTACATCTGATACAACATCTCGCGCCCTTCTTCATAGGAGCGGACTGTTATCTTTTTGATTGACTGATCAGACATATCGTAACTATTCACTTATTTCCCCCAGAATATCAAGTTGAACGTTTTTACCTGCGGCAATTACTTCGTTATAAGAAAGTACTACTACGCCCGGAACATCACTTTCAATTGAACTTTTTACGACCTGGCGCACTTCTCCAGGACAAAGAATGATCGGCATAATATTTCTTTCGCGAAGGGCAGCACAACTGCCTGAAACTGCACTTATCCACTGACGGCCTTCGACAGGACCAAATGCAAGGAATGAAGGAGATCCGTTCTGTCCCTGCTGTGTATTTTCGGCGATTTTCTGAGACCATGACTGGCTGAGCTGAAGAACGCTGAGTTTTTTATCCTGCGGGTCCACATACTGAAGACAAATCTGCAATCCAAGAGACTCGCGGACTTTTTCGATAAGGAATTCAGGATTATGCGGCGTATACATGCCAAAGTTTGCAAGAGTTTCCAGAATCTGAACAATATTTCGTATAGAAACCTGTTCCCTGAGAAGCCCCTGAAGAATCCGTTCGATTTCACCGTAGGTGTATTTGTACGTATCAAGGACTTCATTAACGACAACAGGATTTGTTTCCTTGATTTTGTCGATAATTGCACTTACTTCCTGACGGCCGAGAATGTCTGCCGCATGAGAGCGGATTATTTCTGTAATATGAGTTGCAATAATTGTAGGCGGGTCAACAACAGAGTAACCCGCACGTTCTGCGTCGGCACGCTGCTCTTCCCCTACCCAGATTGCAGGCATTCCGAAGGCAGGGTCACGGGTTGGCTCCCCCTTGATTTCTTCGACAACAGCGCCTGTATTCATACACATGTAATAACCGAGTTTTAGGCGGCTTCGGCCGGTTTCTATTCCGCGGATTTTAAAACAGTATTCCTGCGGGTCAATGGTAAGGTTATCTATGATTCGGATGCGTGGAACCACAAGTCCAAGATCAAGGGCGGCTTCCCGGCGGATACGTTTGACTCGTTCAAGAAGTTCTGCACCCTTTTCTTTTTGAACAAGATCAATCAGCGCAACGCCGATTTCAAGACAGAGCGGATCGAGAGGAACGACAGGGCTGACTTCTTCAGGATTCTGACCGGTCTGAGACTGAGCTTTTTTAGCTTCTTCCTTTGCAAGTTCTTTCTGGAAGGTAACTTTTTCTTTTTTAAGCATACGGTAGCCAAGATAAATAAAAGCGCCTCCCAAAATCAAAAGTAAAACAATAAGGAACGGTGAACTTCTGAAAATGAGGCTGATTAAACACAGTACAATTCCCGAAATAACATAAACATAGCCTGAAACATTGAATTGCTTTTTAATTTCGTCTCCGAGGACTTCGTTTGAGTTACTGCCTGTTACAAGAACACCGGTTGCAACAGAAAGAAGAAGCGAAGGAAGCTGGCTCAAAAGACCGTCACCGATTGTAAGACGGGGGAAAGTATTGAATGCATCCTGGAACGGCATGTGGTGCTTAACCATCGCATAAATAATTCCCACAACGAGGTTTACAACGGTAATGACAATTCCTGCCTTTACGTTACCGCTTACGAACTTGTTGGAACCGTCCATTGCAGAGTAGAAATCACTTTCCCTCTGAATTGAAGCCTTTTTTTCCCTTGCCTGTTCATCAGTAATTGAACCGGAATTCAACTCGGAGTCAACGGCAAACATCTTGCTGTTCATGGAGTCGAGTGCAAAACGGGCGGCAACTTCACTTACGCGCGTAGCACCCTTTGTAATTACGAGGGTCTGGATAACAATCAGGATTAAAAAGATGACCATACCGATAATAATGTCGCTGCCGGCAACAATATTTGAGAACTGTTTGATCATGTTTCCCTGGAATGAATCAAAACCGACGTGTCCGTTTGCCAGAATATATCTGGTGGAACAGACGTTCAGAGCAAGTCCATAAATCGTTGTCGCAAGGATGACTCGCGGAAACGAAGACAAATTGGAAGACTTTGGGGTGTAAAGGACAACCAACAGGATTATGAGGGATGCTGCAATATTTAAAACCATCAGGAAGTCAAGAATCTGACCGGGTACAGGGATGATGAGCATGAGGACAATGAGAACAAACATTGCCGCTACTGCGTGATTCTGAGACTTTTTTAAAACACTGGTAAAATCGTTAGCCACTCCCCACCCCTGGTTGACTTACTATTTTTTGTTGAGATATCCGATTTGTGAATATACGGTTGCGATAACCTTATAATATTCTACAGGTATTATATCACCAACTTCAGTCTTTGAATAGAGCTCGCGGGCCAAAGCCATGTTTTCTACCATCGGAACATCATTTTCTCTTGCAATCTGCTTTATTCTCTGGGCCATCAAATCCTGCCCCTTAGCATTAATCATCGGGCTGTCTGCCTTTTGCGTGTCATATTTTAAGGCAACAGCAAAGTGAGTCGGGTTTGTAATTACAACATCACTTTCGGCAACAGCCTGCGGAAGGTTTCTCTGTAAAAGTTCGCGCTGGGCACTTTCGAGCTTGGACTTTACTTCTGGGTCCCCTTCCTGTTCCTTGAATTCCTGCTTAACTTCCTGTTTTGTCATTTTCATGCTTTCCATAAACTGATGGCGCTGAACAAAATAGTCAGGAATTGAAATGGCAAGAAATATCACCGCACAAAAGGCAAGAATCTGTGCCGCACAGTTACTTATCCTTCCGGCCGCCATTTTTATGCTTGAAGCCTGCAACAATTCAAGAATTGAAGGCAGATTTGCACGGATTACAATGTAGGCCGTCAAAGTAACTGCAAAAACCTTTACCAGGGATTTTACAACGTTAAAGCCGCCTTCAAACGAAAAAACCGTCTTTTTTAAATACTGACCGATCTTTGGCACAATATTTGAAAACTTTGGTTCAATCGGCTTGGTAGAAAAAATAAATCCGCGGTTCTGGACAATGTTTGCCGCAATACCTGCAACAGAACCTGCCACTGCAAGCGGAAGAACCATACGGGCAAAATTCAAAAGAAAGTTTACAAAAAACTGTCTCTGCAAAAAGTCCTGCTCGGTACAGCGGGTAAAAAAGTAAAGCAAAACTTCCTGGCACCAGTTAAGATAATACGGTGCAACAATAATCAAAACTATTACACAAACAAAAAGAACAAGAGCACCGTTTACTTCCTGACTTTTAGGAACACGACCTTCTTCACGCGCTTTATGGAGTTTAAGCTCGGACGGTTCCTCGGTGCGTCCTTCATCTTCGGCTGCAAACCACTGAAGGTCAATTTCTTCAAAACTCATTTATTGACCTCCCCTGAAAAACGCAAAGAGGGACTGCAAATTTATAAAGCCGGTTCCGAAAGAGCGGATAAAGAAGTCGCACAAAACCTGAATCAGCGATGAAATTATAAAGAATGAAAGCAGTATCATGATAGGGAAACCTTCAGAAAGAAGGTTCATCTGAGGAGCGGCCTTAGACAGAATTCCCATTGTTACAGAAATAAGAAAAAGCGTTCCCATAATCGGAAGTGCAATGATAAAGGCGTCGGCAAATAATTTTGTTAAGGACGAAAGCATAAAACTCATTAAATGCTCCCGGGCCCCGTCCATCAAAAAAAGCATCGAATTCATCGTAGTAAAGCTCGAAGTCAATCCGCCACTGAACAAAATCTGAGCCCAGTGATTCTGCAAAAATAAAAGCAATGCAATAAGGTTAAAAAACTGTCCCATCAAAGGGTTTTCTACCTGACTCAAAGAGTCGTAGACTTCAGACGCACTGAAGCCCATCTGAAATGCAAAAAACTGACCTGCAGTACTGAAGGCCGTAAATATGATGTTTACATAAAATCCGGTAATTATTCCGATTAAAACTTCGCCTGAAAGAAGAAGAAGATAATTCAAGTTGAACACACCTTCACTCGTCATGTAGGGCTGATAGGAAACAAAATCGACCTGAGGATAAATCAAAAAAGCCATGTAACCTGCAAGGGCAACTTTAGCAATGCGTGGAACGGTCCGCATGGAAAAAAGAGGAAGCGTTAAAAGTAAAGCAAAGCATCGCCCCGCAACAAGTAAATAAAACGGGGCCCTTAACACAAGAGTCTCCAGCATGGCTTATCCTAATCCGCCAGACTCGGAATTATACTGAATAAATTGAATGTATAGCCGCGCATCATTGCAAACATCCACGATGAAAGCAAGGCAAGCATTCCGAGAATTACAAGAAGTTTAGGTAAAAACGTAAGGGTCTGTTCCTGAATGGATGTTGTTGCCTGAAATATGGCAACTATAAGACCGATGATCAGGGCTGCCCCGAGAATAGGAGCGCACAATACAAAAACCTGAAAAACAGCACCACGCATTAAAGTAACCAGATAACCAATACTCATTTTTTACCTCCCGCTTTTGAATTCAATTTTATTTAATTACAGAAATAAACAGCTGCTGTGTTAATAATCCCCATCCGTCTACAAGTACAAAAAGCATGAGCTTGAACGGCATTGAAATCTGTACCGGAGGAAGCATCATCATACCCATACTCATGAGGATGCTTGCAACAACCATATCGATTACAATGAACGGAATATAAAGAATTACACCGATTTTAAAAGCAACAGTAAGTTCATGCAGGATGTAGGATGGAATCATAACATACATGGGAACATCATCCAAAGTCTTAGGAGTGTCCAGTTTTGCCATGGTCATAAAAGTGTCGATGTAAGTCGTATCATTCATCATCTGGGAATACATAAACATTTTAAGAGGTTTTTCTGCCTGTGAGTATGCCTGTTCGAGTGTGGCAGTCCCTTCACTCATCGGCTTGAAGGAATTTGAATAAATCTGCTGGAATACCGGCCACATCACAAAAAGTGTCATAAACAGCGCAATTCCGTTCAATACGGAAGTCGGAGGAACCTGCTGCAAAGACAAAGCACGCTTTATAAAATCTAAAACTATGCTGAACCTCAAAAAACAGGTCATTAAAATCAAAAGACTCGGCGCAAGAGAAAGAACTGTGAGAAGGAGAAGAACCTGTAAAGAAAAGGCCATCTGCTGACCGTTTCTCGGCTGAGTAATTGAAATATCTACGTTCGGGATATTAAGACCGCGGACATTCGGATTCATCTGTGTCGTTCCCTGTACGGAGCCCTGGGGAAAATTCTGGTTTTGTGACGACTGGGATGCTACCGGAAAGATACTTAAAAATACCAGAATTGTAAAAATCACCAGTTTGGAAAGATATTTATTTTTAAAAAAATCAAAGCCTTTCTTAAACATACATCTTCCTTATTGATTATTATCCTGATTGAGACGTTCACTCTGTTTTTTGAGTGACTCAGCAACATTTTCTGCCGCATTTCCATAAACGTCAGGAGCTTTGTTGCCGCGTATCGGAGCCATAAACATTTCAAGAACCTCGGCAAAAGAACGGGGTTTGCTTACATTTTCGTTTCTGTCGTTGTAAACGTTCATCGCATTGATAAGCTGCTTGTCGTCAAGAGTTCCCAACAGAGTAATATTTGAATCAGTGACCCCAAGGACATAAGCATTATCCTGGATTGTTACAATTTGAACTGATTTACCCTGACCAAGTGCAATACTGCTGACCTTCCGTAAAAAAGGATCATTGTCGTTTGCAGTTTTCATGTTCTTTTTGAGCATGCGGATAACCAGGTATGCAATTCCTGCAACAACTGCAAGGGCAAAAATCATCTTGATCAATAGCCATGCAGTAGAAGGTGTTTCCTGAGTACGGGGATCTACGGCGTTAGAATTGTTTGTGAGTTGAATTGTTGAAGGATCCTGAGAAATATCAAAACCTACGGAAGAACTTTGAGTTATCTCCTGTTTAGCCGTGTTTTGTTTAGAATCTTGATTTTGCGAATGTAAATTAAAAGTAAAAGTTAAAAGAAAAGCAAGGACAAAAAGCCTTTTAAAATTGAATGTTTTCATTTTCCCACCCGGTAAGTATTTGAGCTTTTTTATAAAGTCCCCTCTTTATAAAAAAGACCAGGCTGTCTGAAAAGACAGCCTTTATAATAATTAGTGCAAGTCTGAAACTCTTTCCATTGGAGAAAGGATTTCTGTAACACGAACACCAAAGTTTTCGTCAATGACTACAACTTCTCCCTTTGCAATAGGTTTATGGTTAACCAGAATGTCAACAGGTTCACCGGCAAGCTTATCAAGCTCGATAATTGTACCTTCACCCATACCAAGGATTTCCTTGATCTGTTTTTTGGTACGACCAAGTTCTACGGTCATTTCCATGAATACGTCCATGATAAGACCGATGTTTCCCTGTTCAGGAGCTGCGGAACCTCCCATAAGGTTCGGATACTGGATAGACTGTACGTTAGGAACATTCATTCCCATTACCTGACCCATCATTGGCTGCTGCATACCGCCCATCTGACCCATCATAGGCTGCTGCATCTGCATTCCACCCATCTGGGCGCCCATCTGGCCCATCATAGGCTGCTGCATTCCGCCCATCTGACCCATCATCGGCTGAACGTTACCCATAAGGTTTCCAAGATCAGCCGCATTAAGGGTACCGCCTGTATCAGCAGCAGCAGGAGCACCGCCGCCGAGAGCGCTTACCATTCCCTGTGCAACATCACCTGAAACAGCTTCCCACAATTCATAATTCTGATCATCAAGGGTGAATGAATATGTAAACAATACAAATGTACTTTGCGGTATACGAACCATTGCCTTTGGAACGTGAACTGCTTCCGGAGGATTTGTTGCAAGTCCCGGAAGTTTTCCGTCTTTAGAAAGTTCGTTGATTTCAGTTCCGGTATGATTAGAAACAACTTCAGAAATAACAGAGAGAGCCATATCATCAAGCTCAGCCTGTTCTTCTTTATTAATCAAACCGGTAAGTTTCTGGCTGAATTCCGGAGAAAGAATGAACAGGTGGTCTCCCTTAAGGCCGGTGGAAAAGTCAGCCATAACAGCTACTACCATTTCTGGAAGTTTTGCCAAAAGCTGATCACGGTCAAGAGTTTCTGCAGTTGGTGTTCCGGCAGCAAATTCGCTTCCTGTCATAGAATTAAGTTTAGAAACAAGTTCGCCCTTAATTCCTTCAGCAAAATTTGCGAGGAGTGTCGTATTAATATTTACGGGAGCACCAGCGGAAGCACCGCCAATTCCACCCATGTCTACACCGGACAACAATGCGTCAATTTCGTCCTGAGAAATAGCACCATCACTCATATGATTCATCTCCTTCTACGGATAATTCTTCAAAATCTTCTGTATCAGTCTGTTCAAGTTTACCAATTACCTGAACAGCCATTTTTTTGCCGACCACACCAGGCTGACAAATGAATTTTTTCTTATTTCCAACACTAAGTGTAAGAGGATCTCCTACACGAACTGAAGAAAGCCTTACAACATCTCCAACCCTCAAAGCAAGAACATCGCGGATTGGCAGATTGATGGTTCCGATTTCTGCAACAACGTCCATATCAACGTCAGAAAGTTTTTCCTTGAGGGTTCCAAGGTACTGTGTTGTTGAAGAACGGCGCACAGAACTGAACCAGAACTGTGACGAAAGTTTAGAAATGATAGGTTCAATTGTGAGGTATGGAATACAGAAGTTCATCATACCCTCTTCTTCGCCTACTTTAGTTTCGAGAGTTACAAGGACAACCATTTCTGAAGGAGGAACAATCTGCGCAAACTGAGGGTTTGTTTCGATCTGACCGAGACGCGGCCTAAGGTCGATTACCTGAGTCCATGCTTCGCGCATATTTGCAAGAATACGAACGATAATTCCTTCCATTACGGACTGTTCAATATCAGTCAAATCACGGCTGACTTTTGCGCCCTGACCTGTACCACCAAACAGACGGTCTATCATACTGAATGTAATTGCCGGGTCAATTTCGAGAACGGCATTACCTTTCAAAGGATCCATATTGATTACGGCAAGTGTTGTTGGAGTTGGAATGGAACGGATAAATTCCTCATAAGTCAACTGATCAACGGATGCAACGTGAACGTGAACAAGGGAACGCAACTGGGCTGAGAGCGAAGTTGTAGTAAGACGCGCAAAGGTTTCATGCATAATTGAAACCGTACGAATCTGTTCCTTTGAGAACTTGTCAGGACGTTTAAAGTCATAAATCTTAATCTTACGGGTATCACTAACCGGCTTAAAGTCATCAGTCTCGGTATCGCCCGAGCTGATTGCCTGGAGAAGCTGGTCAATTTCATCCTGTGACAGAACTTCGTTCATGTCTAAATCCACCTTACCTTTCTATGACTACTGCTGAATAACATCCAGCTGCATGAATCTTACGTCTTTAATCTTTGTGCTGCTCAAGATTGAATCGTTGATAGCATTACGGATTTCGATACGAAGACCTTCTTCGTTCTGAGGTCTAAGTTCTTCATAAGACTTTTGTGTAAAATAACGGCGCAAAAAGTCTTTTAATTCAACTGTACGCTGTGTAATTTCTGTAGAAGTAGCTTTGTCGTCCTTTTTATAACCAAGAACAACGTCTACAATAACAGAACAAGGGTTTACATCGCTTGTCTTTGTACGGATTGAACCCAATGAACTGTACCAGTCGAGAATTTCTTTATTTGCAGAATATTCTTCAGTAACAGGAACGGCTGCAGCCTGAGCCTGGTTGCCTCCGGCAATTTTCATAGTGATAATTACAACTGTTACAATAAAAATAAGAGCTGCGAGTGCGATTGCAATCCATTTGAGAAGTGCCGGTAAAAGACCGCCAAGTCCTTTTCCCTTTTTAGAAGCACCGGCTGCAACGTCTTCTCCGCCTGTTGCGTCATCGTCAATGTTGATATCGTTATCGTCTGCCATTTTTAGAACTCCTCTTTTTTATTATCGGTATACATTTTTAATAACTTAAAAAAATATCATTAAAAATGCCCTTCATCAAGAATTATAATGTCTACGCGCCTGTTATAAGCCTGGCCTTCGCGGGTCTCGTTGGAAAAAACCGGCCTGGTGTCAGCATAACCTGCAACCGAAAAACGTTTTTCATCAACTCCAAAATCAGCAAGATAATGAAGTGTATTTACAGCACGAGCAGCAGATAGTTCCCAGTTTGACGGGTATTGATCATTACTAACTGGGGTACTGTCTGTGTGACCTTCGATTCTGAAGCGTCTGTCCTTTATTCCTTCTTCCTGGAAGAATTTGGAAAGCTTCAGGAGAACATCACGGGTTTCTTCAATATTTAAGTCTGCACTTCCCTGTTCAAAGAATGCATCAGAAGCGAGGGTAATTACGATTCCTCGTTCGTCGCTTGAAACAGTGATTTTTGCAGAGTGAATTTCAGGTGCAAAAAGAGAAATGGCCTTTTTCTTTGCGAGACCGAGTGATTTTCCCTTTTCTACCGACGGAAGGCTGTTGATGGTGTTACCAAGGTCGGCAAGACGGCCGGCAGTCAGAGACATACCTCCGGTTGTAGTCGGGTTTTCCATAGAATCAGTCTGAACTGCTATGGAAGCCTGCATCTGTGCAAGCTGAGTAATATCAACTTCTGAAGGATCGTACAACATTACGAAGAAGCAGAGCATGAGGGTGATCATATCACCATAGGTGCCCTGCCAGGCGGTTGACGGTTTCTCAGGTTCCTTTTTCTCTTTCTTAGCCATCACTAATCCTTAAGAACGTCTGCTTCAATAACCTTTCTTGTCTTAGGATCAAGATAAGTCAGGAGCTTCATAGCAAGAATACGAGGGTTATCACCGGCCTGAATGGAAAGCACCCCTTCCAGAACCATTTCCATAGAAGAAATTTCCTGTGAGTTTTGCGCGATAAGTTTTTGTGCCATAGGACCAAAAATCCAGTTGGCAAGCATGGAACCGTACAAGGTTGTAATCAAGGCAACGGCCATGTTAGGACCGAGGGAAGATTTATCTTCCAGGTTGTTCAACATACCGATAAGACCGATTACAGTACCCATCATACCGAAACCAGGACCAAAACCGGCCCACTGGTTAACTACGTTGATCCAGCTCATATGGCGGGATTCAGTCATGCTCATTTCGTTTTCCATAATCGCACGGATTACGTTACCGTCTGTACCGTCGACTACAAGACGAAGCCCTTCTTTCATAAAAGGACTGTCCAGATCATCAAGACCTTCTTCAAGGGCAAGAATACCTTCGCGGCGGGCCTTTTCGGAAAGGGCTACCATGTTTTGAATCAGATTCTGTTCACCATAATTGTAGGTTTTAAAGACGCGCGCCAGAATACCCCACAGACCAAGGGCCTGTTTTAAAGGCGCTACAAGGAACAATGCAGCGTAAGAACCTCCGATTGTTACGAAAACCGAAGGAATATCGATAATACCGCCCAGCGAACCACCGGACGTAAATACACCAAGAAAGATAACGGCGGCACCGCCGACCATACCGATTATACTCGCGATATCCATAAAAGCTTCTCCTTAAACCCACCCAGCTTTTTTAATTATAATTCCTGTTTAGTGATTTCAAGTTGTTTGCGGTAAGAGATTATGCGCTGAATCAATTCATCAACATCATCTTTAACAACAACTTTTTTACCGGAAAGGAAAGTAATAGTAAGATCCGGATTCTTGTCCATACTTTCTATCATATGAGGATTTATCCAGTACTTCTTCCCATCCAACCGAGTAACTGAAATCATCTATTTATTTTCCCCTCTAATTCGTTTATCGTCAAGTAGAATTTTCATTTTAAAGACGATAAATGGCTAAATTCATAACAAATTTTAATAAATTTCTGAAAAATTGTCAAAATTCATTAAATTCTTTGTCCTGTAATAAATTATAGCACAAAAAATTCAAAACAAAAAAAAATTGTTATAAAAAACTTGCTTTTTGAATTACAACTGTGTTATTCTTAAATTATAAAAGAATTTTTATAAAAAGGGTTTTATATGAATTTGAAAATATTAATTATCGAAGACGTTAAGGAAATGGCAGATCTTGCATCGATCTACTTAACAAAAGCCGGAATGAGTGTTGACACCGTTGGTTCTGCAGAAGAGGCCTTTGATCACCTGGCAAAACAAATGCCAAACCTTATCATCCTTGATCTAAATCTTCCTGGAATGAGCGGTTTTGAATTCCTTAAGAAATTCCGCCGCGAATACAATTCGTCACTTCCGGTAATTATTGTTTCAGCCCGAGATGCCGATGAAGACATCATCGAAGGTCTTGGAATCGGTGCCGATGAATTCGTAACAAAGCCATATTCACCGAAGGTACTGGTAAGCCGCGTAGAAGCCATTATCCGCCGTCAGGCAAAGGTTACTGCAGCCGCAGAAGCTTCATACGAATTCGGTCCATACACTGTTCTTTTGAACAGCTGTGTCCTCAAAAAGGGGCCGGAAAAAATTCCTCTTTCAACTAAAGAATACGAAGTTCTTGAATTCCTCATTTCTCACGAAGGAGAAACTCTTGGACCGGAAAAAATCTATCACGAAGTATGGAAAGCCCAGTTCGGTGACATTACCGCAGTTGCAGTATACGTTCAGCGACTAAGAAAAAAGATTGAAGAAAACCCTTCTTCTCCAAAATACATCAAAACCGTATTCGGCATGGGATACAGATTCGACAAAGGTAACGTTTAATGAAAATCAGACAACGGCTTAACCTGTACATAGCCGGAGTTGTTGTTCTTCAAGTATTTACAATAGTTGGACTGCCCTTATATTCAAAATATATCAGGGCAGAAAGTATCTGCAAGACATCCTGTTTGATGTATGCTCTTGGGGCAATTTTAGAGTCAGTTGCCATCTTCCTACTGATTAAACTTTCAGCAACAATTTCGAGTTCCATCAATTTTTTACAGAAATCTACAAAAAAACTTGCTGATGGTAATGTCGCTGTCCCTCTTGAACGACGAGCTTCTCGCCGCGGGGAAAACGAAATCACAGAACTTATCGAAGATCTCGACAAAATGCGCCTTGCCCTCCTGGAAGAAACTGAGCGCCGCAATAAATTCATCATGGGTATGAGCCATGACTTACGGACTCCGATTGCAGTAATCAAGGGGTATGCGGAAGCAATCGACGACGGCGTTATGGATAACAAAGAAGAAATCCAGGATTCCGTAAAATTGATTCGGGAAAAAACAGAACAGCTCGAAATAATGATCAACACGCTAATCAACTTTGTACGGCTTAAAGGCTCCGACTGGACAAACATTCTGAAAAAACAGCCGATACGCCCTGCCCTCGAATACTTTGGCAAGGACTGTAAAATCCGCGGTGAAGTTGCAGGAAAGATAATCGAGCTTCATCTTAATGTAAAGCCGACAACCAAGGTTGTATTTGACCATGAACTTTTGCAGCGCCTGATGGGTAACCTTTTTTCCAACGCTCTGCGTTACACACCGAAAGGCGGAAAAATTTCGCTGATTGCAGATGAAGATAAAGACAAGATTGTCATGACAATAAAAGATACCGGCATTGGAATCGATAAAAAAGACATCAAGTTCATCTTTGATATTTTTTACAGGGGCTCAAATTCGCGCCAGGATGAAGGCTTTGGAATCGGACTTTCGATTGTAAAAAACATAATCGACATCCACCACTGGAAAATCGATGTTGCCTCAGAAAAAAATGTCGGAACAAGCTTTACAATAACTGTTCCAAAAAAAGATTCAGCAGAGTAATTCCTCTTTTATTCAGACTGTAATATGTTTCTCCATGTACAGAAGTTATTCGGGCAAGGCGGTTTTTTATCCATCCGGCAAAAACCCCGTCCTCAACGCCGATTCTCTGTTCAAGGGAAATGCCAAACCGGTCTGCGAACGTTTTTGAAGACACTCCTTTCAGCATGCGAAATCCCATCATAAGAAATTCAAAAATCTGTGTTTCTTTATCGAGCTTTTCTACCTGGCAAAGTTCAAATTCATTTTTTATTGAATCTGCCCCGCTCCAGAAATCTATATACTTCTGTACGCGGGTACTGTTGGTAAAACGGATTCCCTTTTCATAAAAAGTGCCGGTGGCACCAGCTCCACAGCCGATATAGTCCTTTAAGTTCCAGTAGGCCTGGTTATGAAGGCTTTCTTTTCCAGGCTGTGCAAAATTTGAAACTTCGTACTGTAAAAAACCGTTTTTTTCGAGAATTCGCCTGCCAAGAGCCCACATTCTGTCAGCCCTGTCTGAGTTCCATTTGATTTTGCCAGACTCAATGTTTTTGTACAAAGGCGTATTTTCTTCGACAGTAAGGCTGTACAGAGAAATATGGTCAACTTTAGAATTAAAAACGCATTCAAACTGAGATTTAAATGAATCAAGTGTCTGACCGGGAAGCCCTGCAATAAAGTCAACGGAAAGCCTTCCGTCCCAGTATTCATTCAATAAAGAAAGGGCATCCAGTGCCTTTTGCCTTGTTGCAGCACGGCCGACTGCAGCCAAAGCCCTGTCAGAAAGGGCCTGGATCCCCATGGAGATACGGTTGATTCCGCCCCGTTTGCAGGAATCTATAATTTCTTTTGTCAAATCGTCCGGATTTACTTCGATTGTAAACTCCTCAACAGATTTCTGGCCGGTCGATTTAATGATTTGGGATGCAATAAATTCGATTAAATCTGGACCAAGAATGCTTGGAGTTCCTCCGCCGATGTAAACTGTAGACCACCTTGCAATATTATATTTTTTTACAAAAAAGTTGATTTGATTTACAACGGCTTTGACGTAAGACTCTTTTAATTCATGTATTTTACTGAGGGGAAGACTGAAAAAATCGCAGTAATCACATTTTTTCCTGCAAAACGGAATGTGAATATAAAGCGGGAATTCCATCAGTTAAAAAAGTCTGATTTTAGAAAATGGAAAGTAGACCAGAAGAGCCTTTCCAACCATACAATTCTTTTGAACCGGTCCCCAGAGGCGGCTGTCAGTACATTCAAGACGGTTGTCGCCGAGAAGGTAATATTCGTTTGCACCGAGAGTAAACTCTTCCGTCTGCCCCATCGAACCGATTGTTGTGTCCACATAATCCGGAACAAGCGGAAGAGAAAGATTGTATTTTGTTCCGGTCAGTTCAAATTCAGTCAGAAAATGACTTTGTCCCCGAGGTTTTACAAAAACTACATAATTATTTATATAAACTGTATCTCCCGGGAGAGCTACAACTCGTCTGAATGCGCGGTCCATTGAGTTTTCGGCCTTGAACGGACTGAATCTCTGCGCTGTAAAAAGACGGATGATAAAATCAAGTGAACTTATAAAAAACGAACGTTTTTCTTTTGGTGTGTACTGAACAAGCATTACGTCTCCGCGGTCCGGAGTTTTTACAAGCGGAGAAACGAGGACTGTGCTCTGTTCAGAAAGACATGGCTCCATTGAGTCGGAACGGCTTACAGCAGGATAAATTAAAAAATTCATCACAAGACTGACAAAAACAATACAGGAAAGAACCACAGCAATAATTGTCCAGATTTTTGCGTAAAGTTCTTTTTTCATCTTGTATGAAACTGAATATATATCCTTGTACATAATAAAAACATACCACAGAAAAGGCATAGGTTGCAAGCAAAAGGCAAAGCGCTTATAATTGAACTTATGTCAGACGCAGTAAAAGTAATAGCACAAAACAAAAAAGCTCGATTCGACTACTTTGTCGAAGAAACCTATGAATGCGGAATTGTACTCGTCGGAACCGAAGTAAAATCCGTAAAAGCAGGTAACGTTTCTTTTGCTGATTCGTTTGCAGAGATAATAAACAATGAATTGTGGATGAGGAATTTTCATATTTCTGAGTACGCTTATTCATCTGTATTCAATCACAATCCGGACCGGCAGAAAAAACTTCTGGTTCACAAGGAAGAATTAAAAAGAATCCGCCGCAAAGTGGAAGAAAAAGGCTATACCCTCATACCCCTGGACTTTTTTCTCAAACACGGCATCGTAAAACTTACCCTCGGAATCTGTAAGGGTAAAAAACAATACGATAAACGCGAGTCAATCAAGGAAAGGGACATCAACCGCGAATTAAGCAGGGAATTTAAAAAAGACCTGATTAAATAAAAAAACGGCCGATAATTAAAAAAGGGAAGAAATTATTTGAATAAAATTAGAACTTTTTTTACAGTTTTATTTTTTCTTACAGCGGCACTTATCACCGCAGCACCGCTCCAGATTGATTATTATGGAGTAGTTACAAGTTCTTCCGATCTGAACATGTCCAAAATGGCCCAGGACATTTTTTTTACACAGCTCAATTCCATCGACAACATGAAAATTCTTGACAAAAGGCCCGACATCGGTTCTGCTTTAAGATCTCTTCCTGACACAAGTTCTTCCGGCAACTCAAAAGTTGTTTTTTATGCAGAAATTTCAGAAGAGCGGATTGATGAATCAAATGTAATCTGGAACTGCCGTTTTAACGCAAAAACCCCTTTTGACGGAAAGATTTATTCAAAACAGGATAAATATGACTCATATTACAAGATTCTGACAAACGCAAAAACATCAATCGAAGAACTGCTCTTTCCATTAAGGCAGATTGCGGCCAAAGCCCCCGAAGACGCTCCTGTTACGACAAATCCCGAATCATCATTCTCCCTTGAAAGCCTTGCCGGCACCTGGGCAGGTGAACCACACACAGATAAAATTGTAATTCTTCGCGGCGGAAGAGGTTTTATAATTTATAAAAACGGTGCCACAATGAATATTTCTCTTTCGATTGTAAACGGCAAAGACGGTAAAAAAGAAATCCTAATCAGACAGGTAGGAAAATCAAACGCATCGTTCTACCCAGAACTTTCGCGGGATACTGCCCTTTCAGCCGCAGCAAGCGCACCGCCGATTGAATGGAGACTCAACAGCACAGTCGAAGGCACACTCACAGGAATCAAAAAAACCCTTATAAAGTCAAATTCGTCCCCGGAAACGGTTGAAAGCGGAACTCAAAAGGTAAACTGGATTAAAAAATAAAATCAGTTAAAGCATCCCGAAAAAGTTCAACTTCAGTTACTTTTTTGAGCGCAACAGAGAGTTAAATCCAAACGATTCAGTTTTATCAGGTTCAATTAAGACCGTCGATTTTAACGGCACCATCTCGAATAAGACTTACTGTTCCATCTTCGTTTACAGATACGATAGTTGAAGGCACATTGTTCTTTTTATCTCCGTCATCAATAATAAGATCTACTTTTGAACCAAAGACAGATTTAATATCTGCAACATTATTGATAATCGGCTCGCCGCTCAGATTGACACTTGTTGAATAGACCGGCGCACCGCATTTGGCAATGACCGACTGGAGCCATTCGTCGCCCGGACAGCGGAAGGCGGTTGTAACGATTTGTCCGCCCTTTTCAAATGTATGGACGATAATTGTCAGAGGTCCGGGCCATTTTGCAAGAAGTTCGTCAGGCACAACATCCCGGGTATATTTTTTAAGATCTTTAGGGCTTGCAAGAAGTTGAATAAAAGGTTTTGATTCGGCGCGGCCCTTGATATCACAAATTTTTTTATCAGTATGAAATGAATAATGGCGGCCGTCTACAATTCCAGAAAAACCATAGACAGTGTCAGTCGGAAGAATTACAATTTTTCCACGGCGAATATAATCGGCGGCAATACTGGCCGATTCAGAATCAGATTTGCGGCAAATCATATACAGGAACACCCTCCAGGAAAACAGTTTTTTTGTTTCGTCTAAAATGACCGGCTTTAATATCCTGCGCGATCATAAAAAGATACAGGAACAAAAATACAATGACTCCTACGGATTTTCCCACCCATTCCGGCAAATATTGAGGTTCAGCTGCCCTGATAGGAGTACCACAAGTATAAACCGCTCCGTCAGAAAAATAAAGACCATTGATTTTAACAATCTTATCTCCGTCACTGACGTAACCGAGTTTTTTTGCCAGCCCCTGGATTACCGCATTGTCATTTTCCAATGCAGTGCATTCAAGACTGAGGCTGTCGTGAGTTTTCTGTAGACTTTCTGTTCTGGTACTCAAAATTCTCTTCTGCTCAAGCTGCTGTTTATAAGCAAGAAGACCATCTCTTCCACCCATAAACGAAATTAAAACATAAAAAAATGTACCAGCAGCTGCGGCAACAAGAAACCTGTTTTTAATCATTATAATTAATTTTCGGCATACAGCGTGTTTTTTTTGAGCAGAAAAATCAAAATATTTTTCTCATGGACTTTGCAGAAATAACATGCTATAATTTAATAATTAATATTTATTTTTATGTTGAATTTTCAATATTTTGCCGATAATTCAATTATAAAACTAAATATTCTTTTCAAAGGGGAAAAATATGAGCGAATCCGATAAAACAAACGAACTTGACAGTTACGGAGTATGGGTTAAAACCCCACCAAAAACTATAGATTCCTCAACTGATTCTACAGCATCTCAAGAAGATTCATTCAATATTGATACTGACCTGCCTGATTTTTCTGATCTGGATGTAATTGACGATACTGCAAACATGGCAGACGCTTACGACAATGATGACACTGCCCTTTCCGCTGAAGAACTTTCTGCAATTACACAATCAACTTCAGGCGAAACAAACGTTTTTGAAGATACCCCGGCAGAAACACCCGAATCTGAAACTGAAGCAGCAGACGCTGTGACAGATGAAGAAGCAGTTCTTTCAGGCCAGGAAGAAGAGATTTCCCTTGATGAATTTATTACGGACGGCGTATTTGAAACAGGTCCTGATGAAGACAAAATAAGAGAAAAAGAAGCTGCAAAGGCAGAAGAAGCTCCTGCTGAAGAACCGGCAGAAGAAGAAGTTTCTCTGGATACCTTTGGAATGGAAGAAGACAACCTTTCAGAACCGGCAGCCGACAGTCTTGATGAAAGCGCAGTAACAGAAGAAACAGCAGCTGAATCAAATTCAGATGATATATTTGACATTGACCTTTCATTTGACGATGCACCTGCAGCAGACGTTTCTAAATCTGCTGATTTTGCACCGGTTGAAGACACACCGGTTTCAGAAGAAGTCAACGAAGACAATCCGGCCGGAACTGAATCTGTAGATTTAAGTGAATTCGGACTTGATGACTTTAGTTCAGATGATTCTGATTCATCATCAAAAACTGCCTCAGACGACGGAATGGAAAGCGTTGACCTTTCAGAATTTGGAATTGATGAGTCAGCAGAAGAAGAAACTCCGGCACCGTCGGCTCAGGAAGAAAACTCAACTGAAGAAACCCCTTCAGCAGACGCTTCTGAACCTGCTGCAGCAGAAGATGACTTTACAGTTGTTGCAGACGATGATGACGTTCAGCTTGAAGCAGACAGCGTAACGGAAGCAACTCCAGAAGCAGGCTTTACAGCAGACGGAGACGATGACTTTGATGTAGATGCAATCATGGGCGACGTAACAGACGAAAACGGCAACACTGTAAGCATCGGCAGCCAGGAAGACAGCCTCGTACGTGAAGTTGCAGACATTCCTGAAGAAGATGCCGCTCCTGAAATTGTAAGCGAAGAAATCGAAGACCTTTCTGCCAATACAGAAGAAGGTTCAATCGATATTGCAGATGAAATTCCAGATACATTTGAAGAAGAGACTTCTGCCCTCCTC
Source organism: Treponema sp. (assembly GCA_024697295.1). GTDB lineage: Bacteria > Spirochaetota > Spirochaetia > Treponematales > Treponemataceae > Treponema_D. Next base: position 11,737 of record JAILFZ010000133.1, on the reverse strand, counting down.
GACGATACTCCTGTAGTTCCGGAAACAACAGAAGCAAATGCCGCCGAATTTGCAGAAACAATCAAGGCTCCGATTCTTGAAGAATCAGAAGTTGAAGAAAAACCTTCTACACAGATGACAGCAATCTTTGATCAGATTGTCGGCGAACTTTCTTCATTAAAAACCGAAATTGCTTCACTCAAAACAGATCTTGAAACACTTAAAAACAATAATGCTGTTGCAGAAACCGCTCCACAGGAAGAAAACACAGGATTCTTCAGCGGTACTGATGAAGACGACACAATCGCCCTTTCATCCGACGAACTTGACAACATCCTCAATACAGCAGATGTAACTGAAGCACCGGCTTCTGATGACATGCCAATGACTGATGCCGACGGTTCAGCAGATGAAATCATTTTGCCGGAAACAAATGATTCTGAAGAAACAGTTGCAGAACGTTCAATTGAAAACACCGACGAAATCGAACCTGAATCAGAACTTCCTGAAGAAAGCATTCTTGGTTCAGCAGAAACCGATGTAGAAATTCCTGATGATGACTTTAGCGAAAACTCAGAACTTTCAATGGATTTTGCAAACGAAACTCTTGAAGAGCCTGCACTTGACGAAATAAACATTGAAATGAACGAGCCGGAAGCAGAAGCTGAACTTCCTGACGAAATCTCAGTTCCAAAAACTGATGACATTCTCGTTGAATCAAGTTCAACTGATTTGATGGACAGCGTAAGTTCACAGGACGACGATCTTGAAATTGCAGACAATCTCGATGATGTTGCAGAAGACAGCCTCGACGCAACAGAAGATTACAACGCAGTCAACGCACCGGAACCAACAATCAATGACACCCTTACAGACGAAAAACTTGATTATCTTGCACAGAGCGCCGAAAACGATATTTCAGAAAAAGAAACACTTCCAGGCGATTTGAAGACAGAAATCAAATCCGTATTGTCTTATATGGACCAGCTTTTGGAAAACCTTCCTGAAGACAAAATTGCAGAGTTTGCTAAATCTGAACAGTTTGATACTTACAAAAAACTCTTTAAGGAACTGGGATTAGCATAATGGGTCTTCTGAGCCGAATTAATAATCTGGAAAATCAGCCTGAGCAAAGCCCTCAAGTTAAAAAAGAAGGTCTTTTAGCAAAGGCTTCCAGATATGATACAAAATCTGTTACTTTTGCCGAACTGGCAAAACAAAACAATTTTTATCGCTGCGCTTTGTTCACAAATACTGAAGATTTTTATCACGTAAAAAAATCTTTCAATTTTGATCTTGAATCAATCGCTGATTCGGTTTCTTCAAAAGACTTCTGGGACGGACTTGATTTAACAGAAGGCGAATGGAAGGCCTTTTCCGAAGAAAGTCTTACACCGCTCTACCAGTTGTTTTCTGAACAGATTAAAAACGAAATAGTTTTAATAAACATTTTAAAATTTACTCTTGATAATAAAAGCGCTTATCTTGTTGTCATAAATCACGATGGGGAATTAGAAGATGCATCTGTGGTAAGCCAGGCTGTCATCCAATCGCTTGATGCTAAACAACAGCCTTCATACGATAGTTCGGACGGCTTTGTAATTTCAAGCGCATATTTATTTATAATTTCTGCAAAACTCTCACTAGAAAATGCATTCAATAAATATGATTCTTCCATTTCTGACAAATTGACTGATGCCGCAATGGAAGAGATTTTCTATAAAATCAGCGAGCTTTTGTTTAAACCAAACGTCCCCGTTCTCAAGTCAAACTGCGAAATCAAAGCCATAATGTTTTCCAGGGAAGATATTGACGAAAAACTTCTCCAATTCCACATCAATTCAAATCTCCAGGAATTCTTTAATCTTGATGAAAAGGGCGTTCTTGTTCTTTCCGCAGGCGTATGCCCGAATTCAAAGGGAAGCATCAGTTTCTTAGAACAGGATTAAGCCGTGATTTTTAACTTTGCTCCATCAAAAAACGGCACATTAACCTGTTCCTGTGATGGCAAATTTTTACATTCAAGCTATAATCCACAAAACGAAGCAAAATCCTTTGTCGAGAATCTTGAACTTACATTTTATCCTTCGACAATTTTTATCATAGAAGGCGCACTATCCTACTGTGTACCTTTTTTGCGTGAACGTTTTCCTGATGCAAAACTTGCAACAATCCGTCTCTTTGATGAATTTACAGACTATGATAAAGAATGGGATAAAGTTTTTTATTTTTTTTCTGCGCAGTTTTTTGATGAACAATTGTTCAATTATTTTGGTGAAGAAGAACTTTTAAAATCTGCCTTTTTTACCTGGAAACCAGTCGAACTTAATTTTCCGCAGACTGTACAGGAAGTTTTTGGATGCATAAAAAAAGCAGTTTCAAAAAGCCGTGATGTTTTGTTTACAAGATCGTATTTTGCAAAACGCTGGTTTACAAATTCCATAAACAATATCTGTAGAATAAAAAACTTAAATCTTATAAACCCTGTTCAAAAAGACATTTTAATCTGCGCCTCAGGGCCAAGCTTAAAAGAATCAATTGAATACATTAAAAAGTTCCAGGATAGTTTTTTTATAATCGCAGTTTCTTCAGCCGTCAGCGTCCTAGAATACTACGATATCCGCATAGATATGATTTTATCCACAGACGGCGGTTACTGGGCAAAAAAACATATTGAATTCAATTCATTAAAATCAAAACCGCTCTGGGCCATCACAGACGAAGCTGCCTGTCCTTCTGATATATTTAAAACTCACGCCGTTATGCCTTTAGTATATCCTGAAAGCCTTGGACAAAAACTTTTTGACAGCTTAAAAATTCCATATCATACGGCCCAAAGAAACGGTACTGTAAGCGGCACCGCCCTGGAACTTGCGCTTTCTTTAACAGAAAAAAACATTTATTTTTGCGGCCTTGATTTACAGCAAAACAGCGCATCCCAGCATACACAGCCAAACAAACTTGAAATGTCAAACCAAAATAAAGATAAAAAGCTTTCCAATAAGGAGACAAGGATAACACGCTCACGATTTGGTTCTGACGGCTCTCTTACATTATACAGAAACTGGTTCAAAGCACTTCCGGAAAGCATTACAAAGCGGGTTTTCAGGGTGACTTGTGATAATTCAATAATCTCAAATATTGCACCTGTAAAAGACATTTTCTGGGATCAGATAAAAGTTGCCCCCGATAATTTTAAGCTTGAACTCCATACTAAAAAGATTGAATTAAAAAAATCAAATATTTTAAAAGCTGTTAAAGAACTTTCTCAAACAAGCTTCTTTGAAAAAGAACTTTTTCCTCTGGAAACCATCCAAAGAGAGAGAAGCATGGATTCAAGCGAAAAAGAAAAGATACAAAAAAACATAAATGATAAAAAACAAAAACTCATTAAAAAAATCGGGGAACGGATAAATGGCTAGTTTTTATACAGAAATCGTTCCTTCAAAAAACAATCTTTCAGTTCCAAAAGTAAATCAAATTGCACTCCACTCTTTGTACGCACCTGAGCGGGAAGCAGAAAGTTTTGCAAACAATTATGATGACAAACTTGTCTTTTTTATTGTTGGCGGACTTGCAGGCGGTTATCATATCGCCTCGCTTTTAAATAAAAACCCAGAGCGCAAAATAATTGTCGTAGAAAACTCAAGCCAAGACTTTGATTATCTTATTCAAATTGAACAATGCAAAGAACTTTCTGAAAATCCGAATGTAATTTTTTGTACGATAGAAAATCTTTTTGAAACAATAATAAAAAACTTTATCGCACCGGTTTATTCAACAATTAATCTTGCCTTTTTACGGTCCTGGCAGAACATATTTTCTCAGAGTGCAAGTATAATCGAGACAATCGTAAAAAAGGCAGTTCAAACTGTGATGGCGGATTACTCCGTACAGCGGGCTTTTGGTAAAATATGGCAGAAAAATATTTTCAAAAACCTTGCCGTCTGCAAAAACTTAAATAGTTTTTGCCTCAACGATTTTGCAGACACCTCAAAAAACTGCGCCATAATTGCAGCAGGACCTACCCTCGATAAGTCTATAAACGAACTTAAATGCGGCGGTTATTTTATAATTGCAACCGATACGACTTATCCGGTTCTTTTGCAAAACAATATCAACCCAAATATAGTTATAAGCCTCGACGGCCAGGCAGTTTCGAGAAATCACTTTTTGAATAACCTGACACCTGATAAAAAGACAATTTTTGCCTTTGATTTGTGCTGTGAGCACAGCTGCGTAAAAAAAGTAATTGAAACAGGAAACAGGTTTTTCTTTTTTGCAAGCAATCATCCGCTTGCACAACTTGCAAACCTCTTCCAAAATTCATTTGTTTCCCTCCAGAGCGGAACAGGAACAGTTACGATTGCCGCCTGTGACCTTGCCTTCAAACTTGGTTTTTCAAAAATAAAATTCTTTGGGGCGGACTTCAGTTATCTTGACGGAAAGCCCTACGCAAAAGGTACCTACCTTGAAAAATTGTATTCAATTAATCAGACAAAATTACAGAATAAAGAAAGTAAATTCTGTCAGCTGATGTTCCGCACACCCCTTGTTGAACTTAAAAAGAATCAGTTTACAAACGAAATTCTTGATTCATATAAAAAAAGCCTTGAAATTTATTTAGAAAACCCCTCTCCAGGGCAGACAATAAAAATTCATTTTTTTGATTATGAAAACTTTTTAAATTATTTGAATGAATTGTTGAATTCTCTGGACAAAGATTTATTCACGGCGATAAAAAATCCCGAAAGTTATATACTTTTACCGCTTATGGCCTGGTACCAGAAAAATGCTTCTGTAACACAAAGTTATGAACTTGCACTGACTAAAACTCTAGGGTATACTAAAATATCATGACAAAGAGAAGTTTTAATATAGTTTCAGTTTTAATCGGCGCAGTTTTATTGATTTCGGTTATTTATTTTGTTACCGGAATTGTTACAGATAAAAAAGCAGGTCCCTCACAGGCACAGGTTTTATTTGATTCACTTGCAAAAAAAACAGAAGTTATAGCAAATAAATATGATTATAATTCAAGCGCATTTGCTGATTCATTTATGCAGGCCGTAAAGGATTTTGACGACTACGCAAGCCTCGAACTTGTTATGAACGGCAATACCCTCTACTCATACCCTTCAACTAAAGCAAACACAATCGACACACAGAACTATACAAAGGATTTTACAAAAAGCTTTAACCTCAACAACGGAAACAACCTTGTAATTAAAGCACAGATTTACACTGTAAAGCCATCTTCCCTTTTCTATCACGCACGAACCGCATTCATCCTGATTTTTATTGCAACACTCATTGCAATTCTAATTTTGATTTTTGCAAAACCGGAAGGATCATGTTCTAAAGACAAAGTAATCAAATTCAACCACAAAGACAGTTTTGACGACAATCCGTTCCGCACAGACAATGTGGCAGTAGAATCATTATCAGACAACGGTCCTGTTGAAGAAGATGCAACTGTAGAAGAACTCCAGGAAGAAATTTCATCACCTTCAGATTTTTTGTCGAATGAAGAAGATACTTCCCTAAGCTTTTCGGACAACGAAGTTTATACCGCAGAAGAAGCCGAAGAACAGGACACTTCAGATGAAGAAATTCAGGACAAACCAATAATTACAGCAACAATCAGCGAAGAAGAAGCCCTTCTTCCTGCCCTCGAAGAAGAACTTATTCACAGTGCAAGTCAGGAACAGGATTTGTCACTGATAATCGTCCGAATCGCAGGTATTCAGAACGACAATCCGGACTCAGCTCAGGCTGCATGCATTAAAAACTGTGTAAATGAGCGTGGTTCTGCATATCGTTATGGAACTGATTCATATGCCCTTTTGATCAAGGCTCTTAAACTCGATGATGCTTTACAGGATGCAGAAAGCCTTCTTGAGCGCCTTGCAGCAAGTTTGCGAGATCAGGGATTGCCAGCCATCACAATCGGCATTTCTTCAAGAACAGAACGCTTAATCAGCGCAGAAAGGCTTTTGACCGAAGCTTCAGAGGCACAGAAACACGCTTCTGACGACATGACAAGTCCGATTATTGCATTCCGTGTAAATCCGGAAAAATACCGCAATTTTATTCTCAATAACTAGACTTGTTGAATTGAATAAATGATTTGACATTTCCAGATTCTATTCTTTTTTGCCAAGATTTGAATCAGGATTATCTATCTCTGAATTTATTGAATCTGTAAGAGTTTTTATCTCTGTACAATCCGGAAATTTTTCTATAAGGATTTTGAGATTCTTTTCTGCATCTTCAATGCGTCCAATGTAAATCAAAACATTTATGTAATTTACCAGAACTGAACTGTCTTCGGGAAATTCCTGCATAAGCGCTTCATAGGATTTAAGTGCTTTTTCCGTATCGCCGCTCATTCCCTGGATATATGCGAGGGAGAGTTTTATTTCTTTATTGTCCGGATCTAGCTTGAGGAGATTTTCGTAGGCTTCTGTAGCATTTTTATAGTCTTTGGCAAGAGCATAACAGCGGGCCATTTTATAATAAGCAGACAGTCTGAGCGACTTGTTTTTCATTGCGTATTTGTAATAGACTGCGGCTTTGTCGTATTTTTTTAAGTCCGCATACCCCTCCGCAATAGTAAAATACTCGGAAGCAATATTCTTTGTGATAATTGAACTTTCGCCCGGAACTTTAAAAGCGTTGCTTGTCTGGCAGCCTGAAATTTCAAATAATGCGGCAAAAGTGACTAAACAGAGAAAAGAGAAAAATACTTTTTTAACTGTAGTTTTTTTGTTAGTCAAGGACTGTTGCCTCAATTTTTGCAAGCTGATTTCTGTACAATTCGCTTATGTTGGCACCGTAGTCAGCAATCAGGCGGATAATGTTGCGCGGATTGTTTTTCTTGTCACAACCGTTAAGGCGGTCACCGGCATCACCAAGACCAGGCATAATATAGGCCTTACTGTTCAATACAGGGTCGAGCCAGAGTGTGTAACATGTACAGTTTTCGAGTGCGCGTGTAACACGGAGACTTCCTTTAAGAGCACTGATTACGTTAAAGAACTTGATTGATTTTGGTCTGACACCGTTAGCCTGAAGATATTTAACAACAGTTACGAGGGAACCGCCTGTTGCGTTCATCGGGTCAGCAAAAATCAAATCTTTACCGTCCAGTTCTTCAAGGTTAAAGAAGGACTTCTTCAGGTCAAGGATGTATTCCATGTTGGACTCATTCTTTGAGTCGTCGCGGTTGATTTTGAACAGGGCAAAAGGTGTTACATATTTATGGCTTGAATACTCTTCAATTTCTTTTGACATAATGATACTCGGCAGCAAAGCGCCGCGAAGCATTACACACATAACTGAGTTTTCAATTTTATGATCAATGTCAGGGATTTTGTGCACAGCATAGTTCTGCACAGGAATATTTACAGGAGTTTTTACAACAATATGACCTTTTTTGTCTTCATGCTGGTCAGTAAAAGCCAGGCGGAAAAGCATTTCGTATGCACGCTGAACGTAATAAATAAATTCCTGGTGGCCGGTTTCTATGTCACGTAGTTTTGAAATTACGCGGCTTGCTTCTGCATGGCTTCCTTCATCTGTTTCAAAAGAAAAAACCTTGATATTAGGATTTTCTGCACAGATTCTCTGGAGTTCGTGACCCATTTTGTCAAAACTCTGAACAATTTTATCTTTATCCTGAGCTTCAAAATGTTTTAACGTTTCATCATACATTGTTTTAAGAAGGCTGATATCTTCAACATCTTTTGGTAAAAGATAACCGTCCAGATCTTCGGCTTTAAGAATAATTTTTTCGTTGCTGTGCATGTCTGTCTCCTTTTATCTTGTCATCAGTCTGATTAATTTATTCCATGTTAATGATATATCTGTAATTATAATTTTTGAACCTGCTGTCTGCTGGATTTTGGCAGGAACTGGGAAAAGGGCCAGTTTGAGCATTGCACAAACCGCCTTAGCTGTTGCAGGATTTGCAAGTTCAAGTTCCAGGCGGAGTGCGAAGGTGTTTGCCTTTTTTGAATTAGTCAGGCTTCCGCACAAAGAAGTTAATCCCATGCTGGATACTTTTCCCAAAAAGACAGATACAAAACCTGCAGGATCAGTTGAATAGAATTTAATTTCGTTTTGAGGACAATCAGTCAAAAAATTATAGACATGTTCTTGAAGGTTATGAGTCTTTCCATCTTCAGAATTCTCTGCAAGAACCTTAATCTGACCTTCATATCGAACAAGCATTGATTCAAGATTTTGAGAAATTCCCAGAATTGAATTATCCGGACTTGTTACCTGAATTTTTTTCTTAGAGTTATCAAAAAGCGGATATGGAACTGTTGTTGCAGTTGAAATCTTTGGACTAAAACCATTCTTTTCTGAAAGAGCTGATTTGATTCCAATTGAAGGATAAGATCCCTTAAGCGCAATCTGATAAGAACCGCTGTCGGTAGAAGTAGAAACAGCCACATTTTGAGTTCTGCTGATGACCTTTCCGGCATCATCATTGCTGATTTGGGCAAGCTGTTCAAAAGCGTATGCTAAAAATTCCCTGTTAGATTCAACAGGAATATAAATAAGCATTGGAGAATCAGGATCGATTAAATCAAGACTCTCCACATTGCTTACCTGTGGTGCACTTTTACATGAAAACAAAAGAGTTAAAAATAAAATAGCTTCTGCCAGGAAAAAAATCCCGGCACAGAAGATTTTAGATTTTTTCAATGGCAAAACTCCACTGTTTGTCGTCTGCATCGATTGTTGCAGGAGCCTTGATTGAATCAACCCATTCCTGTTTCTTTGTCAGAGTTGAATTCTTGATCAAATCTCCAAACATTTCAAATGCCGACTTTAAGTCATCATCTCCGCTAACCTGGAGTACAATACTGTCAAGAACAGTAAGCCCCTTCTCTTTACGAAGGTTCTGAATACCGCGGATAAGATCGCGTACATAACCTTCTTTTTTGAGTTCTTCGGTTACTTTGGTATCAAGACCAATTGTGATTGTACCGTCATTAAGAACCTTGAGGTTTTCTTTTTCTGTACGTTCAACAATAATCTTGTCAGTATTAAGTTCAACTTTCTGACCTTCAACATCTATTGTAACAGCTTTGCCGCCCAGAATGTCAGAGATTTTACTTCCGTCGAGTGTTGCGATAACACCGGCAGCAAGTTTCATCTTAGGACCAAGTTCCTTGCCGAGTGTACGGAAGTTTGCCTTTGCAGAATAAGAAACAAGTTCATCTTCCCTTTCGTGGAAGATAACCTTTTTAACATTAAGTTCTTCGGCGATTGTATCCTGCATGTTTTCGAGAACTTTTCGTTCAGCAGCATCGCGGGTAACAAGTTCTGCAGCAGTAAGCGGCTGGCGGTTTTTGAGGTTGAACTGGTTTCGCAGGCTATGTCCCATAGAAACAGCTTTCTGAACTACAGCCATCTTGAATTCAAGTTCTTCATCGCGGACCCCGCTATTGTATGCCGGGAAGTCACAAAGATGAACAGAAATCTTGTCATCAGAAAGGCGCAGGTTCTGCCACATTGTTTCTGTAATAAACGGAATGAATGGAGCCGCACACTTGGCAAAAGTTTTAAGGGCCAGATAGAGAGTCTCAAAGGCCTGGATTTTGTCATTTCTTTCTGCTTCTTTTGAAAAACGCTTTCTTGAACGCCTGATATACCAGTTGTTGAGCTGGTCAATAAAGTCAACGAGAGGGTCAATTGCAGAACTCAAATCGTAGTCATCCAGAGCGCCTGATACATTTTTAATCATCTTCTGGCAGATAGAAAGAATCCATTTGTCCATCGGATTATCAGGAAGTTTTTTATCAAAGGCGTGTCCTGTGCATTCATAACCTTCAAGCGAAGCATAGCTTACAAAGAAGTTGTAGCCAGACCAGAGAGGAATAATGATATTCTTTAATATTTCCCTTACACCATTATCGCTGTAGCGAAGGTCATCTGCCTTTACAACAGCAGAATGAGTTAAGAAAAGACGAATTGCATCTGCACCAAACTTATTAATTGCTTCTACCGGGTCAGTATAGTTTTTAAGTGACTTAGACATCTTACGGCCGTCTTCTGCAAGTACAAGACCGTTTACTATACAGTTTTTAAAGGCAGGCTTGTCAAAAAGTTCTGCTGCAAGAATTGTAAGGGTATAGAACCAGCCTCTTGTCTGGTCCAGACCTTCAGAAATAAAGTCAGCTGGAAAATGCTTTTCAAAGTATTCTTTATTTTCAAAAGGATAATGGTTCTGGGCATAAGGCATGGAACCTGATTCAAACCAGCAGTCAAATACTTCCGGAATACGGTGCATGGTTCCGCCGCATTTACACTTAATAGTAACTTCATCTACAAACTGTTTATGAAGGTCTTTAAGTTCAACTCCGCTTAATTCTTTAAGCTCTGCACGGCTGCCGACACAGATTTTTTCGCCGCAGTCATCACATCTCCAGATTGGAATCGGGTTACCCCAGTAGCGGTTACGGCTGATTGCCCAGTCACGGCTGCCGGCAAGCCACTTGCCAAAACGACCTTCCTTAATATGGGCAGGCTGCCACTTAATCTGAGAGTTTGCCTTTAAAAGTCTTTCGTGCTGATCGGCAACCTTTACAAACCAGGAACCGATTCCACGATAAATCAAAGGAGAACCACACCTCCAGCAGTGAGGATACTGGTGATTTACAGTTTCTCTTTTAACCAGTTTTCCTTCTTTTTTAAGGCGGTCCATAATATCTTTATCAGCGTCTTTTACAAAAATGCCTTTATAATCACTGACTTCTTTAGTAAAACGGCATTCTGCATCAATTGGTTCAACAAAAGGAACGCCGCTTCCGGCAAATACCTTGGAGTCGTCTTCACCAAAAGCAGGAGCAATATGAACAATACCGGTACCGTCTTCGGTAGAAACATAGTCTGCATTAAAAAGACGGAATGCACCCTTAGTGCACTTCTGGCCGCTTTCTTTTTCACAGGCAGCTGCATCTTTAAGGCCGGCAAAATAAGGGAAAAGAGGCTCATATTCAGCATCGATAAAGTCGGCACCCTTGCGGCGGTAGATAATTTGGTAATCTTCTTCATTCTTATAGTAAGAAGCAAGACGGCTTTCTGCGAGAATATAAAAGTCACCGGAAGCTTTATCGAGAATCTTTACATAGTCGATTTCCGGTCCCATACAAAGGCCCAGGTTAGAAGGCAAAGTCCATGGAGTAGTTGTCCAGGCAAGGAAATAGGTCTTGCCGTTTACCATATCCGGGTCAGAAAAGGCCGGAGCTTCTTTTGTTACCTTAAAGCGGATTGTAATTGCAGGGTCCTGCTTTTCTTTATAGCCCTGGGCAAGTTCATGAGTTGAAAGAACTGTAGCACAGCGTGGACAATAAGGAAGAATATATTTACCTTCGTAAATCAGTCCCTTGTTCCAGAGGGATTTTGCAACCCACCAGATTGTTTCCATAAAGTCCGAGTTCATTGTTTTGTAATCGTTATCAAAATCAACCCAGCGGCCCATACGGGTAATTGTCTTGCGCCATTCACCGGTATATTTTAATACAGAAGCACGGCACTTATCGTTAAAATTAGCAACACCATAAGCTTCTATTTCGTGTTTAGAGTTAATACCAAGTTCTTTTTCTATCAGGTTTTCTACAGGAAGACCATGGCAGTCCCAGCCAAAACGGCGGTCTACCCTTTTGCCTTTCATTGTCTGATAGCGCGGAATAATGTCTTTAATTGTTGATGGAATAAAATGACCAAAGTGAGGCAGACCAGT
>JAILFZ010000112.1 GCA_024697295.1 Treponema sp. | reverse complement strand
CATGAACATATCGTTTATTCAAACATAAGCGAAGAAGCCGCATGGATGAGCGTTGTCGCAACTTCTGCAAGCAAAACATTTAACCTGGCAGGGCTCCAGTTTTCTACGTGTTTTATTAAAAACCCTTCCCTCAAAAAAAAGATCAACGATGAACGGGATAAAACAGGCTACGACGAGCCGAGCTTAATGGGATTTACAGCAACCCAAGCCGCCTACGAAAAAGGACTTGAGTGGCTGATTGAATTAAAACAGCATCTCAAGAACAATCTTGATTTTGTACGGGATTATCTTGCCAAAAACCTTCCAAAGGTTCATTTAGTCGAACCGGAAGGAACATATCTTATCTGGCTAAATTTTAATGAATACGGCCTTAGTGACAGCGAGCTTGATGATCTGATTGTAAACAAAGCCAAAGTCTGGCTGGACAGAGGAACAATGTTCGGGCTTGAAGGGGAAGGATACCAGCGTATCAACATCGCAACTCCAAAACCATTACTCGAAGAAGCGCTAATACGAATTAAAAACGCACTGGATGCTATTTAATTGATTCGTAAGGTTCAAATCCCGCAATTCTAATCGCACCCTTTAGAGAAGCAAGCACACTGGATACCACAGCCACAACAAAGGTAATCACTGCAAAGGCTGCGATTAACTCAATCTGTGGCACAATAAACGGTAACGAAATCTTCTGTGCAATCAAAGCGTTAAACGGAAACACAATCAGCGAAGAAAGAATAATACCTGAAAGGCCGCCTGCAAAACCAAGAATTACGGCTTCCAGGACGACGATTGCGGAAAGTTTTTTGTGGGTTGCGCCAAGAGTCCGCAAAATAGAAAACTCTTTTAAGCGCTCATTAATAGACAAGCTAAAAACAAAAGCAAGGGTAAAAATTGTCACAATCAAAAAGACAGCAACCAGTGCATACAAAAACCCCAAAAGACTGGAAAGAGTTTTTCCGTTATTTTTTAACATTCTGTCACTTTCAATAACTTTTACTCCGGGAACAGCCATTTTAATCTTCAATATGGTTGAATCAATTTTTGCGCCCTCTTCCAGCTTAACAAGGACAGTGCTTATTTTTGAATTAACATCGCCGTCAGAGACAAAGGCAAAGCCCTTAGCCCTGGCGTCTTCAAAAATAGACTGAAGGGTCTGCTTGTCGGTGTACACGGCATAATCCATTCCTGATCCAGTTTTTGCAAGTATGGAGGATACCTGATGGGATTGTCCAAAGAAACGAACACTTTCGTTTTCAACTGGGACACCGGCACCGGCAAACAAAGCACCTTCAGTATTTTTGATACTTTTACCAATCCAGCTTTTTACAACAAAGTCAGTATCGCTGTCAAAGCCGATTAATTGAATTGGAAAGTCGCAGCAAGATTCACTCAAACTGGTTAAATAGAATTGAGATGAAACGGCTGCAACCCCGCTTACGGACGCTACAATTTGTTCAACCTTTTTATCCATGTAAAAATAATTAGGTTGTCCGCTCATTATTACGGCCTGAACCTGATTTTCATATTCTTCAGGAACAACCAGCAAATCTGCTCCAAGTCGTTCTTCCACGCTTTTTATCCCCAAAAACAGGCTTGTTACAAGAATAAAAACCGTAAACAAAACCGCAGCTGACAGTCCAATCAGGGACAATAAAAGTGCAGTTCTGTATTTTCTTTGAGTCAGGTTTTTAATTGCAATCGTCGTAATCGTAAGCGAATTATTCATTTTTATAATCTCGAACCATTCAATTCTTTATAAGTTTTTGTTTCTTTATCGTAAACATAACCATCTGGAACGCCAAAAAGTTCGATATAGCCAGTTTCGATAAATTTTTCAATATTAGTGCTTGATTTCAGGATACCGGCTTTCTGGAGCTGACGAGCAGCGTTATCAAAAGTCTTTTTTCCAAGGGAGCGGCTCGGCTGAAAGTTTAATTCCTCCAGGAGAGCGGCGTTAAAATCAAGGTCGCCGGCAACAAGATTGTTTTCAATCTGAAGCTGAGCTACAAGACGAGGTTCTGCTTCTACAAATGCAGAAGCCTTCTGGAGCGCTCTTGTAACTGCAGCAGCACCAGCAGGGTTTTCTGTAAGGAGCTTGTGAGTTACAAACTGCTGACAGCAATATTCGTTTCTGAATTTTTCATCAGTTCCTGTATCAAGGATTTTTCTAAAGCCGTATGCAAGTTCGCCCTTTGTAGCGATCGGGTCATGAGCGCCAATTACGTCCACTGCCCCGTTGTTGAGCGCAATGGCGAGGTCAGAAGATGCATATGCTAAAAATTCAACTTCGTTATTATCAGCGGTAACTCCAATTCCAACATCCATAAGCTTTCGCTTTAAGTTCATAACAGAGCTGTCTGCAAGCCCCGGGACTCCAATCTTTTTCCCCCGCAAATCAGCCACAGACTTAATCGGACTGTCTTTACGAACATAATACTTTGTACAACCGATATGGATTCCTGAAGTGTAGGTAATCGGAAGACCGTTTTCGATTGCCTGAAGCTGTGTGGCATAAAGACCATAGCCGGCATCCACATTGCCAGAACCAATCATTTCGGCAAGAGTTGCTCCGCCTTCAACAACCTGAACATACTCAGCCTTCTGTCCGATTTTGCCCAGTTCTTCGTCAAACAGGCCATTTACCATAGCAACGTGAACAGGTGCATGGCAGAGACTGCCGGTAGAAAAGTTGATTCTTACAACTTTCTGAGCATCAGCCGACGCTTTTTTGTTTTTATTGCAGCCCGTAAAAGCAATGGCAGTTACGGATAAAACCGCTGCAAATACGATAAGGGATTTTTTCATACATCCTCCTTATAAATACCTACCCCGCATACGCAGGGATTTTTTTTTGAATTACCACTTGATAAGACCTTTCTGCCAACCAAGAAGTCTTTTTCTGATTGAAAACAGGGCGGTCAGAATTACGGTACAAAAAACAGCAATCATCAGAAGTCCCGCATACACGCCGGAGTAAAGCATCATCGCTTTCTGATAACTTATGTACCAGCCTATTCCATATTTTGCACCAAACATTTCTGCAGTCATAAGCGCAATAAAGGCCGCACAAATTCCATTGAACACACCTTGAAAGATATTTGGCAGCGAAGCTGGAACCGCAATTTTTACAATCTGATAATAAGTTCCTGCTCCAAGGGTTTTGCCTACTTCAAAAAATACTTTTGAAGTGTTTTGAATTCCTGAACTTGTCATAAGCTGAACAGGAAACCAGACTGCAAGACCGATGATGAATACACTTGCCCCAAATGGAGTGGGAAACACCGTAAGCACCAGTGGAATCCATGCAGTTGCAGGAATCGGACCAATCAGTTTGATATAAGGGTTAATCCAGTAATAAACTTTTTTAGAAAATCCAAGAAAAACTCCAGTAATAAAACCGGCAATGGTTCCAAAAATAACTCCCAAAATCAATAGACGGAAGGAAAACCCAATACACTTTAAGAGCAGCGCAGTCTGTTCAATAAACACCGCAAGAATATTGTCAAAACTCGGAAAGAAGATTACAGGCAAAAGAGCAAATTTCGCAGTAATGATGTTTAACACAGAAAGGAAGATAGCAGCGGCAAAAAGGAACGGCCCCTTTTCAGAATATGCGTCCTTAAGCTTCCTATTGAACAAAGAAAGCGTCCAGAATATCAAAGAAACTCCAAGAAGAATAAAAAGCACGATAATAAAATACTGTTTACTGGGAAGAGGATGCTGAGGGCTATCTTGAAGCAGAAAATCCAAAAAAGACGCTATCAAAATTCCAGATGATGGCAATAGAGTTTTGTATGACTCTTTTAGTCTTTCTAACATGATAACCCCCGGCAAGCAGGTTAAGTTCCATGCTTTAACCTACTAACATAGTATGTTATACAAGGTTTATCATTTTTTTTCTAATATTTATTTTTTATACTGTTATAGAAAAAAACTATAAGGTCAAATCAGCAGGAGAAGCCTGCAATGTGAAGAATGCGGCGAACATAATCGATAAAAGTCAGAAAAATATTGTCTCGTCTGGCACCTTTGAGAGTGATATATCCAAGTTCAAAAGTGCGTAAATCATCTTTTCCCTGAGAACGCAGCGGAAGAAGAATATAATCTCCTTCCGCCTCTTCGCCGAGGATGCCAGTCAAAAAAGTGTAACCGTTCAAGGCTTTTAAGAGGTTTAGAACAGTAGAACGGTCAACAGCCGTAATCGCCTGACGCAGTTCACGGCGTTTGAGGAGTTCAGGGCTGAAGAAGGCAGTAAGATCATCTTTATCGTAGGTAACAAACTGGTATTCGGCCAGTTCATCAAGGCTGATACTTTCCTGCTCGGCCAAAGGATGATTTTTGTGCAGATAAACAAAGGCATTACATTCGGTCAAATGGTTGAATTCAAGATTCTTACTTTCAAACTTTTTTAAAAGTTCAACACGGTTTGCGTCGCTCAAATAAAGAATTCCAATATCGCTTTTTCTTTCGGCAACATCGTTAATCACTTCTTCAGCCTTCATCTCCCGAAAAGAAAAATCAAATTCCTCATTACCGAATTTATGAACAATTTCTACAAAAGCACGACGCGCAAAAGCATAATACAAGGTAGAAACGCTAAAAGTCTTTTTTTCTTTTTCAGTGTAATTTTCCAGGAGAATCTGATACTGGGAGTAAAGTTTTTTAGCATCCTCAAGAAATTCATTTCCACGTTTTGTAACTGTGATTCCACGAGGATTGCGATTAAAGATGGGAAAGCCCAATTCATATTCAAGTTCGTGAACGGCGCTTGTTAACGACGGTTGAGAAATATACAGTTTTTTAGAAGCCTGATTAAAGGAACCTGCCTGCTGCACTCCAATAACGTATCTTATCTGCTGTAAAGTCATTCATTTACCTACCTTGTTACTAGGTTGTTTAATTTTATATATAACTTTACAGCAGGTCAATACATTCTCACAGATTATCAGGTCAAATATCGAGTTTTAATAAAAAACTTAAATCTGTGCCATGATGTTTGCCATTTCGATGGCACCCAGTGCACAGTCATAGCCCTTGTTGCCGGCTTTTGAACCTGCGCGTTCGATAGCCTGTTCGATGTTTTCTGTCGTAATAACGCCGAACAGAACAGGAACCCCGTTTTTAAGGGAAGCCTGAGCCACGCCCTTGCTTACTTCGGCACAAACATAGTCGTAGTGAGTTGTTGAACCGCGGATAACGGCACCAACAGCAATAACAGCGTCGTACTTTTTGCTTGATGCAAGACGGTCGCAGATAAGCGGGATTTCAAAAGCGCCCGGCACCCAGATGCTTGTGATGTTGTCTTCTTCAACACCGTGGCGCACAAGACCGTCCACGGCGCCGCCAAGAAGCTTGTTTACGATGATTTCGTTAAAGCGGCTTGCAACAATTGCAACACGCATACCGGCTTTAGCAACCAGTTTTCCTTCAATTTTATTC
>JAILFZ010000106.1 GCA_024697295.1 Treponema sp. | reverse complement strand
GTTCGCTAAACTCTTTCTGGAGTTCCGGATCAACCGAAGTCTGAGACTCTGATGAGGCACAGCCTGAAAGCATCCACAGTGATGCGCAAAGCAGGAGAGAGTTGATAATTTTCATAAAAAACCTATAACTGAATGTTTGAAATCTGAACGATAACTTCGTCCGTTGTCTTCTGCAGATCTTTTGCAGCATTCATAACCGAATCCACGCCATTCTGCATGATTTCAAGGCCGGCAAGAACCTTCTGACCACCGTCAGTTTGTTCCTGCATGGAAACCTTGATTTCATTTTCGCGATTTTTAACATCATCTGCAAGGTTTCCGACGTTGATAAATTCGTTCTGGGCATTACCGGTTTTATTAAATGCTTCGTCGATAATCTGTTTAATACGCTTGAGTGCATCACCCATCTGCTTGGACTGCCTGCTTGAGTCTTCTGCAAGTTTACGGATTTCGTCGGCAACGACGGCAAAACCTGCACCGACATCGCCCGCGTGGGCAGCTTCGATTGCGGCGTTCATTGCGAGGAGGTTTGTCTGAGAAGCAATCTGACCAACCATGCGTCCCATGTCCATAAGGGATTTTGATTCCTGTTCAATTACGGCAACGAGTTTTGTAACTTCACCGAGGTTTTCGTTTCCGGCGCGTGTGGCTTCTTCAAGTTTTTGTACGGTTTCAAAGTTGTGTTCAATTACATTTGCAATTGAGCGGACGTTACCAATCATCTGTTCAACAGCGGTAGAAGATTCTCCCACCGAATGAGCCATATTGTCTGTATGCTGAACAAGGGCGTTCATATCATCTTCTGTCGTGCGCAGGATTTTTACGCTTTCGCCGGTGACTTTCTGAATGGAACCGGAAAGTTCAACCTTGAATTCATCCTTGAGCGACATGGCACGGTCATGAACATAAAAGTGACAGTTCTGCGGGTTGTTCAGACCGTTGAATATTGCAGTTGCCATCTGGCGGCATGAATCATAACCACAGGCCCGGCAGTTGATTCTCTGCTTTTGCTCTTCATCCTTTCCCATCGTGTGGAAAATTGCCTGAAGTTCTGTTTCTGTCGGCTCTTTGATGTATTGACTGTAAATTGAACCGCGGTTGGTGTATTCGCGTTCGTAGATTTTTGGCTCCCAGAACTTATCGATAACCTTATTCAACTTACTGATTTTTAGCTTTTTTGAAATTCCGCTGTCAGTCTTCCACTGGGCACGCCTTTCATTTGCACGCTTTTCGACAAAGCTTTCTTTTTCTTCGAGAGCAATGTCGTGATGTGTGGTTCCGCCGCCCTGGTTACAGCCCTTACCGCAGTAAAGACAGTCAACGAGCATGTAAGGAGGCTTTTCTCCACGCTGGAGGCATTTATCAAGGTGGTCCAGATATTCAATAACTTCAGGATTACCTTCGATTTTTAAGGTCTTTGTAGAAATTCCCGGAACATAACGTTCTGCAGTGCGCATGAGGCCGCCCGGGGTTGAATACAGAACGGCCCTTTCGGCAGGAGGGTTGTCATATTCAACTTTTGGATAGGAAGTAAGTGAAATTCCATTATCTTCAAAATACTGTTCCAGATTCTTCATGGTAACGTTGTAGTCACAGGTTGCGTTTTCGTCGAATTCGCGGCGCTTTGCAAAACAAGGCGAAATTGCGGCGATTTTATAGTCTTTCCACTGAGGATAAAAATGTCTGATCATAATTACCGTATGAGCCATAGGACTGTCGCTTTTGGCAAGATACGGAATCAGGTTCGGGTGATAGGTTTCGATGTAGGTAATCAGAGCCGGACAAGGCTGGCTTATCATCAAAGGTATATTATTGCGCTTAAAATCTTCTACGTATGACTGGGTTGTAAGTTCGGCACCAAAGCTTACGTCAAAAATTGCCTTTACGCCGATGGATTTTAAATAACCGTTGATTTCAAGATCGTGGCCCTTAAAGTTTGCGGCAACAGCAGGAGCAACGATTGCAATAATTTTTTCGCCTTTTTTAAGGTCGTCAAAGAACTGCTGTGAATCATCAATTCCACGGCGGGCCCCGTGAATACAGGCTTCGATACATGCACCACAGCCGATACAAAGCTGGGGATTGATTTTTACAGTACCTGATGAACCATCATTGCAGAATTTTACTGGACAAACAGAGATACAACGGTGACAGTTACAGCATTTGGATTCATCAACATAAATTACTGGTTTAATGTTTTGAACTTGTGGCATACCTGACTCCACTATTAAAAATTTTTAACAAACAATTTTTTAATAATAATCTGACGAATATTTATTATAACACACTCATCAGAGTATACCACAAGTTATTTTAAGTTTTTTTAATAAATCAGACCTTATCAAAAGCCTGGCTCAAGTCCGCAATGATATCATCCACGTGTTCAGTGCCGATTGAAAGACGGATAGTTGACTGGGTGATTCCCTGGTCGGCAAGTTCTTCATCATTCAGCTGGCTGTGGGTTGTACTTGCCGGATGAATTACCAGCGATTTTACGTCTGCAACGTTTGCAAGCAGACTGAAGATCTGAAGGCTGTCGATAAACTTCCATGCGGCGTCCTTTCCACCCTTGATCTCGAATGTAAAGATCGAAGCACCGCCGTTAGGAAAGTATTTTTCGTAGAGCGCGTGGTCAGGATGGTCAGCAAGTGACGGATGGTTTACTTTCTGAACTTTTGGATGGTTCTTCAAAAATTCAACAACCTTTTTTGTATTTTCTACATGACGGTCAAGGCGCAAACTCAATGTTTCCGTACCCTGCAAAAGGAGGAATGCATTGAATGGACTTATTGTTGCGCCCTGATCGCGCAGTAGAATTGCACGG